>JANPEL010000470.1:0-4923 GCA_031431925.1 Gemmatimonadota bacterium
TCGTGGCCTTCGCCTTCAGCGCAGTCGTCGGACTGTTCTTCGGCTTGTGGCCGGCCCGGCGGGCCGCGAATCTGAACACGATCGACGCCCTTCGTTACGAGTAGTGGTCGGCCTCTTCTTCTTGCTTCAGGTGACGGGCACCCCGCCACCTGAACGGCCGGTTGTCCGGCCCCCGCGCGTCGATACCTCGATTGTCGTTGACGGCAATCTCGACGAGCCCGCTTGGGCCTCAGCGGCGCTCGTCGGCGGTTTCCATCAGTATCGTCCCCTCGATCAGCAGCCGGCCGAACAGGCCACCACGGTCCGGGTCTGGTATAGTCCGACGGCCATCTACTTCGGAATCGTCGCCTACGACCGGAACCCCGGTTCGATTCGCGCCACCTTAGCTGATCGCGACAAGATCGACGAAGATGACCGGGTCCAGATTTTTTTGGACACCTTCAACGACCGCCGCCGGGCGTTCGTGTTCGGAGTCAATCCGTTCGGGGTCCAGGAAGACGGAGTCCGGAGCGAAGGGAATTCCGGTGGGGGCGGCGGGGGCGGGCGGGGCGGCGGCGGCGGCGGTGGTGGTGGTGGTGGTGGTGCCACCGGTCTCGATCGGAGCCCGAACTATCTGTTCGATTCCAAGGGACACATCACGGACAGCGGATATGTCGTTGAAGTCCGGATCCCGTTCAAGAGCCTTCGCTACCCCAGCGACGAAGAACTCACCTGGGGTTTCAATGTGGTCCGTTCGACCCAACGAAGCGGATTCGAAGACACCTGGACCGATGCCCGCCGCGGCAATACGAGTTTTCTCTCCCAGGCCGGCTTCCTGGCCGGGATGGCAGGCATCAGGCGCGGCGTAGTCACCGAGGTGCAGCCGTTCATTACCGCCGCCGCCGGCGGCCTGATCGACACCACGACGGGGCGTTTCAGTCGCCAGTCGCTCAATCCGGATGTCGGGGTCAATTTCCGGCTTGGCTTTACCAGCCTGGCCGTTGACGGGACCATCAACCCCGATTTCAGCCAAGTCGAGTCTGACGCCGGGCAAGTGACGCTCAACGAGCGATTCGCGCTCTTTTTCCCGGAGCGGCGTCCGTTCTTCCTCGAGGGCATCGAGCTCTTTCAAACCCCGGGGTCGATCGTTTATACCCGCCGCATTGCCAATCCGGTGGCGGGTGGCAAAGTCACCGGGAAGTTCGGGAGGGTCGGGATTGCCCACCTCTCGGCCGTCGACGAACACAACGATGAGACCACCGGCGAAAGAACCCATCCGTTTGTCACCGTCACCCGGGTCCGCTCCGACATCGGGGCCAATTCGCTGGCCGGTGCCACTGTGACGAATCGTTCGATCAGTGGCGGGTTCAGCCGAACGGTGTCGGCCGATTCGCGATTTGCGCTCGGGACGCTGTACGCCTTCAGTGCCAACCTTGCTAACTCGTGGCATCGTGACAGTGCCGGAACCGTGAGCGCGCCGGCGTGGTCGGTCGGGTTCGACCGAACCGGTCGATCGGTGGGGTTCAGCTACAGTGTCGAGGGCCGGGACCCTGGGTTCGAGGCCGCTTTGGGATTCGTGCCCCGCGTTGGTGATGTCAATCTCCGGGCGTTCAACCGGCTGACCATCTTCGGCAAGCGGGGCGCCTTCTTCGAGGGCATCACGCTGTTTGCCGGAGCCAGCCGCTATTGGGACTATCGGCGGTTCGGCCAGGACCAACCGGCCGAAGGCGACCAGAGCTTGTCCGGCTTCGGCCGGCTTCGGGGTGGCTGGAGCTATGGGTGGAGTACCCGGCTCGGGTTTGTCGACTTCAATCCCGACTTCTACGAAGGGACCCAACAACTGGTCAACGGTCAGTTGGCCCCCTATCGCGGCCCCGCCCGCCTCGAGAAGGCCGTCGAGGTCTCCCTCAACGCGAGCACCCCGAACCTCCGCCAGGGGAGTGCCAATATTCGGGTGAGCCGGCGGGAGGTCGGGATCTTCTCGGAGGCCTCCGAGGGGCGCGAGTTCCAGTTCTCCGCGGAGGCCGAGATTCGGCCCCATCGGTGGGTCCGCCTCGAGGGGAACTGGATCTATTCCAAGCTGATCCGAGAACGCGACGGCAGTGAGTTCGGCCGGACCATGATCCCCAGGCTCCGGCTTGAGTTCCAGCCGAACCGGACCTATTTCCTCCGGGTGATTACGGAGTACCGGTCGGAGCGGCGCGCGGAACGCCGGAGCGCCACGACGGGAGACCTGCTCTATGTCGACGGGCTCCCGTCCGAGGCGACCAACACCAACCGATTCCGGGTCGACGTCCTGCTGTCGTTCCAGCCCTCGCCCGGGACGGTGGCGTTCTTCGGCTACGGCGCCGGGTACGACGGCGAGCGGAACCTGACCCTCCGGGACTTGGTGAAACAGGACGACGGGTTTTTCTTCAAGCTCGCCTACCAATTCCGGCACTAATGGCTTCATCGATCATTCTCGGTACCGGCCGCGCCGTCCCGGCCCGGACCGTCACCAATGCCGAGTTTACCACGTCGATGGATACATCCGACGAGTGGATTCGGACCCGGACCGGGATTCGGGAACGGCACTGGATTGTTCCAGGGGAAACCGGGGTCGATCTTGGCCTAGCGGCCACCCGCCAGGCGCTCGAGATGGCAGGCGTGAACGCCACCGATCTCGATGCCATCATCTACGCCACCATCAGCCCGGACCATTTCATCCCCGGCAACGGGGTCTTTCTCCAGCGGAAACTCGGGGTCGGGACCATCCCCGCGTTCGATATCCGGCTCCAGTGTGCCGGCTTTGTCTACGCAATCTCGATGGCGGATGCCTTTGTCCGGGGCGGGGTCTACCGGAAGGTGCTGGTCGTTGGCCAGGAGATTCAATCGACCCGGATGGATGTGAGCCCCCGGGGGCGGCATACGGCGGTGCTCTTTGCCGACGGCGCCGGCGCCGTGGTGCTCGGTGCCACCGACGACCCGAACCGGGGCATCCTGACCTTCGATCTCCACTCAGAGGGTGCCCACGCAGAGAAGCTCTGGGTTGACGAGCCGGGCGCGATCTACAACCCCACCGTTGACGCCGAGCGGTACCGGGAAGGCCGCTACTTCCTCCAGATGGACGGCAAGGAGGTCTACCGGCACGCGGTGGTCCGGATGCCGGAGTCGGTCCGGACGTGTCTCGATCGAATCGGCGAGTCCGCGGCATCGCTCAAGCTGGTCATCCCGCACCAGGCCAATCTCCGGATATCGGAGGTGGTTCAGAAGGAACTTGGCCTCCGGGACGACCAGATCTACAACAACATTGAACGCTACGGCAATACCACCGCGGCCACGATTCCGATTGCGCTCGACGAGTGCGTGCGGGCCGGCCGCCTCGGGCCCGGCGACTTGGTGGCGTTGACGGCATTTGGATCGGGTTTTGTCTGGGGGAGCGTTCTGCTCCGGTGGTAGCGTTTAGCTCGTGACCAGCGGGTACTTCCGGGAGTAGTAGTCGCCGGTCCGGGACCCGCTGGCCCGAAACAGCTGATCCTCAGGGTCGTCGGTATTCTGGATGAAGAGGTGCAGGGCGCCGGGCCAGAGGGTGGCTTGGATGGTCCACCGGTCCTCGCCCGAGATGTAGACCCATTGCAGGGCGCCCCCGCCGGCGTCGGTCAGGTGGACCCGGCTGGCGCGCTCGAGCACCACCCGCTCCGGCAGGCCGGCGGCGGCCGCGCCCCAGGGGTCGAGTTCAAGGTCGGCCTCCATCCAGGAACGGACGTTCAGCACCCCGGACACCGCGTCCGAGTGAAACGGGACTTCGAAGTCGACGGTCCAGTCTCCGAGCACGTCCCAGGCATGGTCCATCGGGCCGATGTTGGGCACTTCGACCGTCGGGTGTTTCGGCATTCGGTCTCCGGCATGCGGCGATCATTGGAAGTCGCTGAACCGGCTGCCCGGCTCGCGATTTTGGCGTACTGGTCGTAGTATCGGCAGGTAGTCGGGGGGGTGAAGTCTGAAACCGGTGTGGGGTTGGTTGCGTACTGCGACAACGGTTAAGTCGTTGAAACACAAGGGGGTTCAGATGTTTGAATTGATCTCGCTCGGGATTGCGGTGGCCGGGTCGGTGTTTGCGTTCGGGTTTGCCCGAGGTTTCGTGCGGCGCCGGCTCCGGTTTGTCGATGCCGCCAAGTCGCCGGTGGCGCCGCTGATCGCGGGGGGCCTGGCGATGGTGATCGCGTTGCCGTTGACGATCTTACCGCTGATTACTGGGCTGACGGCGGCCCTCCTGGGGATTGGAGCGGGGCTCGGTACGGCGAGCGGTATCAAGGCGCTTCGCAGCGGGGACTGAGCAAGGGCCTCTGGACCGTTGTCCCGTCGATCGTCACCATCACCCTCCCGTCAAGGCGTGCCACGGCGCCCGGGGTTGGTCGCCCGGGCGCCGTGGTGCAGCCAGCCCCAACGGTTCTGAAGCCCTCACTCGCCAGCGAGAGCCGTCATCTGGATGTCGTTCAATGGAACGTGCACAGCAATCGCATCGGAACTGCAGCCAAGAACTTGAAGAGCCCTGCGATCGGCGTTGAGTTCGACGGACTGTCCGAACACACTCAGAAGAGCCCTGGCCGCTTCAACGCTGCCATTGGCCGCGGCCTCGGCGTACGCCAACACGCTTGCGACTGCCGCTTCTTTCCCCGGTGCCGGCGGCAGGACACCCGGGGTCATCTGTGTCTTGCCGCCACAGTCATGGCCCTCACAACTATTGCCGGCCATGCAGCTACTATGGTGAAGCCCACCGCCATAGCCACCGGTTGCGGTCGTCTGGTGCCCGATTCCACCTCCAATGTTGCAGCCTGTCAAGCAGGCAATAGTGCAAGTAAATAGTCCGCTCGACTCATTCGAATCACTCCTCAATGCGGAACCGCCTAGTGGACTGTAACAGATAAGTGTTTAGTGTTAAATTGGTCACCATGAGCCCTCCAT
>JANPEL010000471.1:0-8197 GCA_031431925.1 Gemmatimonadota bacterium
GCCGTCGGCGAGGACGTGTTCGAGGCCGGTCCCGGCTCCCTGGTCTGGGCCCCCGCTGGAGTGCCGCACGGCGTCCTCGAGGTCCACGAGCACACGGTCATGATCGTGGGGCTTTCCCCGCCGCCGGGGTGACCGCCTAACCGTCGTGGGCGGATTGGCGCCGTCCCGTGACGCCGCCTTGACACGGCGGTGGCCGGTTCGAATCGTTAGGTGGCGATCATGGAACGACTCGCACGCGGAGCGCTCCTGGTGGCGGATCCGACCCGGATCAACCCGGTCGATCGATGGATGGATTTCGCCACTCTGGTATCTCTGGTCGCGACCCCGGGCCGACTTCCCGAGACGGCCTGAGGGCCAGACTTCCATGCGAATCGCCATATTCTCTGAAGTGTATTGGCCGATGGTGAGCGGAGTTTCGACGACACTGACCCGAACCGCCACCGCGCTCAAGGACCGCGGCCACGCGGTTCGGGTCTACTCGCCAGAGTATCCGCTGGGCGAGATGACCGACCGCCCCGAAGTGCACCGGAGTCCGGGCGGGGCGTTCTTCCTGTCGCCGGAGGTTCAATGGGCCGCGCCGGATCAGGCGGCCATCAATTCCGACCTCCGGCGCTTCGACCCCGATGTCGTTCACTTGGCCACTGAGTGGTCCATGGGCTACGCCGGGCTCCGCGCCGCCAAAGCCCTGGGGGCCCCGATCATCGCGTCGGCCCATACGGACTACGAACAGTATGCGGCCCGATATCGAATGGCGTGGGCGACCCAGGTCGGCTGGGTCTATCTCCGCTGGTTCTATCGCCAAGCGGCTCTCGTGCTGGCTCCCACCGCTGGGTATCGCGGTCATCTCGAGAGCCGCGGCGTGCCGCACACGGGACTGTGGACCCGGGGAGTCGACACCGCGCGGTTCAGCCCGGCTTTCCGATCCGACCGGTACCGAGCCGAGTTGGGCCTGGGGGCCGACGACCGGATCGTCTCCTACGTGGGTCGGATCGCCCCAGAAAAGGGCATCGACGCCCTGCTCGATGCCTGGGAAACGGTTCACCCCCGGCGCCCGGAGGCCCACCTGGTATTCACCGGCACTGGGCTGATGGAAGAGGCCATTCGGCGCCGGACCCTGCCCCGGGTCCACCTGACCGGCATGAAACGAGGCGACGACCTGGCGGCCGCCTACGCCTCCGCCGACATCTTCGTGATGCCATCGACCACCGAGACGTTCGGCAATGTGACGCTCGAGGCGATGGCCAGCGGACTAGCGGTCCTCGCGGTCGCGGCCGGCGGCATCCTCGACTTCGGGCGGGCGAACGACAATTGTCTCCTCTCAGATCCCGGGCAGGCCGACCAGCTCGCCGCCGGTATCGACCGGCTGCTCACCGATGACGAGTTGCGTCGGCGCTTGGCCTCCGGAGGCCGTACCACCGCCCTGGCCCGCCGGTGGGGTCCGATCTTCGACGGACTAGTCGACAACTACCTGTCGGTGGCGTCCGCCGAAGTCGCCGAAGCCGCCTAACGGCGCGCGTCCGGTGGTTGCCAGGCGGATGGCCGCCAGCACGCCGCCCAATGAGGCGCCGGCTCCGGTCGTGTAGGCGCGCCACGCCACCAGCACCCCAAGATCGGAGACCCCGGCACCCCCGGCCAGGAATACCGCATCGATCACCCCCATCCCGGCGGGAACCGGTGTGAACAGCTGAGCGTACAGCAGCACGAACGACCCGAGGGCCACTTCGCCAAGATCGCCGGAGTACCCGGCCCCCCACGCAAGGACCGGCAAGACCATCACCCGGCACAGGACGTTCACGGCGGAGCATCCGGCGCTCGCGGCCAGTGCCCACGCCGACCCGACCAGCCGGGGATTTCGGGGTGTCCCGCGGGGTGAACCAATTCGGCGGGTGGCCCACCAGACGCCCACGATCACGCCAAGCGTCGCGACGGCGAGCCACCAGGTGTCGTGGAACCGCTCGAGGGAGGCCGCGGCCCGAGGCCACCAGGCGTGGCCGTACCCGACCGCGAGCGCCGCCCCAATCGCCACGGTGACCGGCGTGGCCGTCGTGACTTCGAGGGCGAGGGCCCCGAGCCCGCGACGGAAGGGCACCCGAAGCGCCTTGAGCCCCGCGATTCTGGCCGGCTCGCCCCCGACTCGGAACGGGGTCAGCGCCGCACCGACGTCGGCCCATGCATTGACGCACAGGGAGTCCCACCAACCGATCCGAACCCGGGCGACCGCCAGCAACCAACGAAGCCGGGCGGTTCGGGCCGCGAAATCGAGACCGATCAGCCCCGCGGCTAAAACGTGAGCCAACCCGAACCGCCCTGTCATCCGCGCGGGTCGGGCCGAATGCCGGCAACGTCACCGTAGACCCGAAAGAGCTGGTCGAACACGGTGTCCCAACCGTGCCATTGGCAGGCGTACGCCCGGGCCTTGGCGCCGAGGGCCGGCAAATTCGACTTGGCGAGCACCACCGCCATCTCGGCACAGTGGGCCGGCTCGCCGCTCCGGTATCGCACGCCCGCCCCTGAACCGGCAACCAGTTCGGAGGCACCGCCTTCGTCAACCGAAAGCACTGGCGTGCCACTGGCAAGACTTTCCAGGACAGCCAGGCCGAAGGTTTCGTTCGGCCCGGGCGCGACCACAAAATCCACGGCGGCCATGAGGTCCGCCATCCGGTCCCGGCTGGGCTGATACGGCAGCCATAGGACGCGCGACGCATACGGGTGGGTCCTCAGGCGGGGTTCGATCGGACCGGCCCCGAGCAAGGCCAGCCGGACCCGGCACCGCCGCTCGACCTCGGCCCAGGCATCGAGAAGCACGTCGAGGCGCTTTTCGCCCGCGAACCGCCCAACGAAAAGGGCCACCGGGCCGTCCGGTAGCCCGACGTCGCGGCGAGTCTCCGCCCCCCAGGCTCGCCGCCCGGGATGGAAGGTGTGGAGATCGACGCCCAGGGGCACCCGGGCAATCCGGCTCACACCAAGGTCGGCCAATTCCCGGGCGGCGAAGTCCGAGGCACAAATCACGACCGGGAATCGATCCCCGAGATGCCTGACGTACTTCGACAACAGCCGCTCGGCCAGACGGTGACCGAGGCGTGCCTGGTCCGGATCCGGCGCCGCCAGCCGAGGAATATGGGAGTGATAGTACCACACCATCGGTGCCTGAAGCCGCCGGTTGGCTAGCCGGGCGAGCCACGGGACCAGAAACGGGCTCCCGACTTCGATGACGTTCGGACGTTCGTGGTCGACAATCCGTCGGAAGCTCGACGTCGCCAGGAGGAACCGGTACGGCGGGTTCATCGGAATCCGGGGGCCGCGAAGCCGGTAGATTCGAGAGCCGTTGGAGGTGTCGATCCGGTCGTCCACTCCGGGAATCACCATGACTTGGCGGAGGCCGGGACGGACCCCGACGTACCGCGCCTTCTCCAGCAGATAGGTCTTGATCCCGCCGCTGGTGGACCCGAAATACTTGGTCACATCGAGCACGCCAAGGGTGGCGTGCGGCCGAAGCCGGGGCGGGAGATCCGACCGGGGAAGCCCGGCGGAGAGAACGAGGGATGGGGTCGTTTGCAGCGCGAGGCGTCTGGTCACGAGATACAAGCCTAACGTGCCAACCACGCCATTAGGTCACGGGAAGGTGCCTAACAGGTCACACGCCCGCCAAGAACGGATTACCCCGCCGCTCGGCTCCAACGGTGGTGGCCGGGCCGTGGCCCGAATACACGACGGTATCGTCCGGTAGCACCAGCAACTCGTCCCGGATACTCTGAATCAGCCGCTCGAAGCTCCCCCCCGGCAGGTCGGTGCGTCCAATCGACCCCTGAAACAGCACATCGCCGCCGATGACCAACCCGTCCGCGACAAAGCACACACTGCCCGGCGAGTGTCCCGGCGTGTGGCGGACCGCAAACGCAGTCCGGCCGAGGGTGACGGTACCGCCGTGCGCGAGGTCCCGGTCGGGCGGCGGCGGCGGCCCGACCGTCATGCCGAACCAGCGGGCTTGCTCGGGCAGCCCATCATAGAGGGGCCGGTCGAGGGGATGGAGGAACACCGGCGCACCGGTGGCCTCCTTGACGGCGCCGACGCCCGACACGTGATCGATGTGACCGTGGGTCAGCCAGATTTCCCGAATCGTGATCCGATGGCGGGCGGCAATTTCCAGAAAGAGCGCGGGCTCCTCGCCCGGATCCACGATGACCCCCTCGCTTGATCCGGCCTCCGCGAGGAGGTAGCAATTCTCCGCAAACTGGCCGTTGAGGATCGGAATGACCCGGACGGCTGGCGCGGTCATCCCGGGACACTCCGCGATTTGAGCCCAGTCAAATATTTCTCGACCGCGATCGCCGCGGTGGTTGCGTCACCGACGGCTGTGGTGACCTGGCGGGTCAACTGGACCCGGAGATCGCCGGCGGCGAACAGGCCTGGAATCGAGGTCATCATCCGGTCGTCGGTGACGAGGTAGCCGGTCGAGTCATGGTCGACGTGTTCCTTGACCAGGCCGCTGTTCGGCGTGAAGCCGATAAAGACGAAGCATCCGGTTACCGCCAAGTCCGACGAGGCGCCGGTGACGGTGTTTTCGAGATTGAGGCGCTTCAGGCCCGAAGGCTCGCCCACCATCGAGAGCACCTTCGTGTTCCAGACCGGCTCGATCTTCGGATTCCTCAAGGCCCGTTCCTGCACCAGCTTGGAGGCTCGGAACTCGGCCCGCCGATGGATGATGTAGACCTTGGCCGCGTAGCGGGTCAGATAATCGGCTTCCTCCACCGCCGCATCGCCACCCCCGACCACAGCAATCGTCTCGCCCTTGAAGAAGGCCCCGTCACAGACCGCGCAGTAGGACACGCCGCGGCCGGCGAACTCGACTTCGCCCGGCACGTCGAGCTTGGTCGGAGTGCCGCCGGCCGTCAAGATGACCGTGGTGCCCCGGAATTCGGTGCCGGAACTCGTGGCCACCCGAAAGGTGCCGTCGGGTTCCCGGAAAATGCCTTCCACGTTCTCGGTCAGAATCTTGGCCCCGAATTTCTCGGCGTGGGCGGCCATCCTGGCGGCGAGCTCCGGCCCCAAGATCGACTCGAACCCCGGGTAGTCTTCGATTTTCTCGGTATTCAGCAGTTCCCCGCCTGGGATGCCGCGCTCCAACACCACCGCGTCGAGCATCCCCCGGCCGGCGTACATCCCGGCGCAGAGCCCGGCCGGGCCGGCCCCGATGATGATGACATCATGTTTCGTCATGGTGCGTCCCGTTTGAGCGGCCCCAACGACCAGGGTGGTCGTTGAGCGGCGTCAAATATAAAGGCACCGCCGAACGGATGCCGCTCCGGTCGCGATTAGGACAGTCCCGGCGCCACCTCGGGCCGAGCGGGCGTCGGGGCCGGACGGGTAACCTCCCGGTAGCAGGCGTCCAGCCGGTCAAGCTCCCGGTCCCACGACAGGCGGGAAGCCGTCTGCCGAGCCCCATCGGCCAGCGAGCCCCTCAGGTTGGGTTCGGTAGCGAGTTCGGTCAGGTAGTCAGCCATCTGCTCGACGTCCCCGGGCCGAAAGGCCAAGCCATTGACCCCGTGGCGGAGATGATCCGCCACGCCGCCGGCCGGGGCCGCGACGACCGGGAGGCCGCTCGCCATCGCTTCGAGCACGACCAATCCGAGCGTCTCGGTTTCGGAGGCAAAAACGAAGGCGTCGGCCGAGGCATAGAGGGCGGGGAGAACCGTGGCCCGGTCGAGGTAGCCCAGAAAGACGACACCGGGGGGCGCTGACCGAACCAGCGCCGCCCGGCTCGGGCCGTCACCCGCAACCACCAGCGTCACGCGGGAGCCCAGCTGGGCCCGGCAACGGGCAAATGCTGCGAGAATCCGCTCCGGGCTCTTTTCGGGCGCGAGCCGACCCACATGAAGAAACACGAACGCGTCCTCGGCCGCGAAGCTCGACCGAAGCTCGGCCGACCGCTTCGCGGGGTGGAACCGGTCGGCGTCGACACCACAGCCCCAGACGATCGCCCGGTCGATGCCTCGATCGAGCAGCTCGGCGCGAGTCGCCTTCGACGGCGTCAGGGTCCGCGCGGCCCGACGATGGAACCGGGTCAGATAGCTGGTCATGGCCTTTTGGAGCCTGGGTACCCCGTAGGACGCCATGTACCGGCCGAAGTCGGTGTGATAGGAGGTGACGATCGGCACCCCGATCTTTCGGGCCACCCACTGCCCCAGACGACCCCCGACGAACTCCGTGGCGCAATGGACCACGTCGGGGCGGAACCGACGAGCCGTTTCCAACGCCTTGATCCAGGCCGGGGCCATCACCCGAATTTCCGGGTAGCTCGGAACGGCCCAACTGGCTGGGGCCAAGAGCACTTCCGGTCGGGGCCCGCCGAAGACATCGGCGCCGGCGGGGTATCGTGGCGCGACGACGCCGACCTCCCACCCCCGGGCTTGGAGCCCCCGGACCGACAACTCGGTGACCACGGACACCCCGTTGACCTGGGGCGGGTACGTATCGGTGAAATAGAGGGCTCGCATGATCGAACATGACCCGACTCGATCACAGAATCGTTAGGCTTCTGTCACGATCTCGCGACCAGGCCCTGTGACGGTATCGAGACATAACCGTTAGGTTTACCTAACGCCTCGCGGCGATCGTTATGCACCTGCCCTCCTCTCGGAGCGACCGCATGACTCCAGCTGGCCTGCTGTCCCGGCTCGACGCCCGCGACCGAACCCTCTTCCTCCGGTGGGCTCTGCCGGGCAACGCCTCCGGGCTTCACCGGCGGTGCTGGATTGCGATCACCACGATGGGCAGCGCCGGGGTCACCATCGGTGCCGTGACGCTGCCCTTCGCCCTCGCCCCCTGGCCCAGGGCCGTCACCGCGCGAGCCGCCTTGGCGCTGATCGTGTCACACGTGTTCATCCAATTGATCAAGCGGTTGGTGGGCCGCGAACGGCCCTCGGAGCGGATCGGAGCCCGATCGGCGATCGCCAACCCGGACCGGTTTTCCTTCCCGTCCGGTCACTCCGCGTCGAGCTTCGCGATCGCGTTGAGTTACGCCATCGCCTTCCCTTCACTGGCCGTCCCGCTGGTCGGACTCGGCCTCCTGGTCGGGATGAGCCGAGTGGCCCTCGGCGTTCACTACCCCGGCGATGTCCTCGCCGGACAGACCATTGCCGCCCTCATGGTGCTTGCCCTGCATTGGTAACCCGGAGCATGCCCACCGCCCCATGACAGGCAGAGACCGTGGCCATGACGAGATCGGCACCTCGTTCAACCGCCGCGCCTAACAACGTCCGCGCCTCCCGGGCCTCGGCCACATCGAACATCCCCACGCCGAACGCCCGGTGCCGGGTCACGAACAACGCCGGACCGGCAGTCGGGCGATCGCGGTCAAGCCGTGCCACGTACTCAGCCAGGGCATCCTTCATCTCCCAGGTTCGGGGCCCCCGAATCACCGGACAGGTATGGGGTTCGATGCAGTGGGTCGGACAGAGCCAATCGGCAAAGGACACATACCGGGTGCCATCGGGTGCCAGCACGTCGTAGGGCGTGCCGAGGGGCCGGTCGACCGTCACCGCCTCGGCGACCGAACCGGGCCAGCGACGCTTGGTCAGCCGTTGCAGCCAATGCGCCATGAGGTGAGGCATCAGGGGCGACGGCACGATCGCGTCATCCGGGGCGCCGTCCGGGGGCGGTTCCCGATCCAAGAACTCGTCGAGGAACGGGTTCCACTCATCGATGGTCACGAGAACATCGGCCGGGAGTGGCCCGGTGCGGACGATTTGGCAGTCCGGATCCCGATCGATGAGGATCACCCGTCGAAAGGTGACCTTGCCGCGGGCCCGGGCTTCCGCCAGTTGCCCCGCGTAGAACGAACCATAGCATCCGCCGCCGATGATCACGACGTCGCGAAAGTTGGTCCGCGGGGTCATGACTCAGGCGCGAGCGGGGTCCGTTCCGCGGCCAGTCGCTCGAGGGCCTCGACCCAGGCCATCGGGACCCGCTCGCCGCCAACGACGCTATGCGACGGGCTGACCGCGGGCTCGCCATGCGAGTCGCTTCCCCCGGTCTTGAGGAGCCCGAGGGTATCGGCCGCCCGCTCCAATGCGGCCCGGACCGGCCCGCTTTGGCTCGGGTGGCGCACTTCAACGGCATCGAGCCCCTGATCCCGAAAACTCGACAGCATGGCCCGGCTGTCCCGATGCCGAAGATGGGCCGCGGACGAAACCCCGCC
>JANPEL010000472.1:0-11871 GCA_031431925.1 Gemmatimonadota bacterium
AGCATCTTTTCGAGCGGGAGGCGCTCGTGCTGGAGGGCATGCACCAGCTCGTGGGCCAACACCAGCCGGAGCTGGTCGCCTTTGGCACCCTCGACGGCGTAGAGGGTGGTGGAATCGGGGTCGTAGTAGCCGGCGACCTGCTCGGAATAGAGCGGCAGCAGCAGCGATTTGATGTCGACCGTATCGGGCAGCAGTTCCAGCAGCCGATACGCCGCTTCGATCCCCGCCATCTTGGAAGCGGGAAACTCCTGCTCCAGCTTGACGCGGAGGTATTCTTGGACCTGGGCTTTGGTCCGCATTTCGAAGCGGGGCGGTTTCTTGAACGTGATGCCGACGGCCTTTTCAACCAGGGGGATCAGGCTATCCACCGTGGCCCGAACCGCGGGAGCATCGGCCACCCCGGGCGCCTTGCCACGACAGGCCACCACCCCCGCCACCGCCAACACCACCACGAGTAGGCGCCGCATTACATGGCTCCGATGAAACCGCGATACCACGATAGGATGGTCGGGCCGACGACATAGGTCAGCCCGGCCCCCATCGCGAGGAAGACGCCGAAGGGTACCAGTTTCTTCTTGCCCGACAGCGTCATGGGCAAGAAGATGATGGTCCCGGCCAAGGCGCCCAGGAAAATCGTCAAGAGCACCCCCTGCCAGCCGAGAAACGCGCCGACCATCGCCATCATCTTGATGTCGCCGCCGCCCATGGCCTCCTCCTTGAAGGCCCAGGTCCCGGCAACCCCAATCAGCCAGAGCACCCCAAAGCCAACCGCCGCGCCAATGACCGCCGTGAGGAGAGTCGAGCCGCCGCCGGCCGCGGCAAAGAGGAGGCCGATGACCAAACCGCCGATGGTGAACTCATCCGGAATGAGGTACTCGCGAGCATCCGTCATGGCGATGCCGAGCAGAATGGTGCCGAAGAGAGCGCCTTTGAGTGCCTCGGGGCTCAACCCGTGCCGCCACGCCATCCAGGCCCAGATCAAGGCCGTCGCGAGTTCGATGGCCGGATAGAGTGCGCCGATCGGTTCCTTGCAGGATCGACACTTCCCCCCGAGGAGCAGCCAGGACACCATGGGAATATTGTCGGCCCAGGTAATCTGGTAGCCGCATTTCGGACACCGGGACCGCGGCTTGACGACCGATTGCTCAGCCGGCCAGCGCACGATGCACACATTCAAGAAGCTCCCGATGACCGCCCCGAACAGCCCACCGACCAAGGCCAAAATTCCGTTATCGATCACGACAGGCTCCATAGAGGAAGATGCCCGCGGCTACCGCAACATTGAGCGATTCGGACCCCGCCTCGAGCGGAATCGCGACGGTGACTGGCGCGTTCCGGCCGAGGTCCGACTGGAGCCCGGCGCCCTCGTTGCCTAAGACCAAGGCCAGCGGGCCGGCCCAACGGGTGCGATCGAACGGTTGTCCGTCCATGGCGGTGGCCGCGACGGTCACCCCGTGCCGAGCCAGCCATTCCGAGAGCGCCGCCTCATCGGTGGGCACGGTCGGGAGCCGAAACGTGGCGCCCATGGCGCTCCGCATGGTCTTCGGATTCTCAATCTCGGCGGTTCCGGGCAACGTCACCACCCCCTTGGCTCCGAGCGCAAGGGCGGTGCGGACGATGGTGCCGACATTGCCTGGATCCTGAAGCGCGTCGAGGACGACGACCACTCCCGACGGCCCAAGGGTGATATCCTCGAGCGTCCAGTGTTTGGGGACGACCACCGCCACCACTCCTTGTGGGTGTTCGGTAGCGGCAAGTTCGGCCAGTGCCTCGTCGGTGGTTTCGGTGACCGGTCCGGCCGCCTCGAGGGCGGCCTTGAGCGCCCGGCCCCGCTCGGTGGCGAGGAGCGCCGGGCTGACCACGACCGCCCGGCATTCCACTCCGGCGGCGACGACTTCCTCGACCAAGCGAACGCCCTCGGCCAACGCCAAGCCACGGCGTTCCCGGCCCCGGCGGCGATGGAGATCCCGAATCATCGTATGCACGGCATGTCCCATTACCGGGAATGGTGGGGGGGGCGGACCTCGTTAGGCAAGGGGCGACGAGCTCGGCGCTCGGCACTCGGCGCTCGGCACTCGGCACTCAGGGTGCTGGTTTCGCGGGTCGGGGGGGACGATATTGGTGAGATGGATATTATTCGGTGGTGGATTGTCGGGGCGGGGCTGTTTGGGGTGGCTCCGGCGGCTCGGGCGCAAATCCCGGTCGGCGAGTATCGGGATCGGCGGGATTCGGTGGCGGCGCGGATCGGTGACGGCGTGGTCGTGGCCTTTGGGGGCCGGACCCCGGTTACCGACTTTGGGCCGTTTTACCAACTGGCTGGTTTTCGGTACCTGACGGGGTATGACTTTGCCGACGCGGCGTTGGTCGTGGTGATTCGGGGCGGCCGCCAGCGGAGCACGATCTTCGTGAACCGGAGTACGCCGCGGCGGGCGTTGTACTACGGGGCGGAGCCGGACTCGAGCGCGTTGGCCGATGAGTTCGGACTGGTGCCTCGGGATGGGGGCGATTTGGCGAAGGTGGCCGATTCCCTGGCGGCCGGCGGATTGACGTTCTATTCGCTCCGGGACTTCGAAGCCGGCGATTTTTCCCGACAGGACTCGCTGACCCGGGGCGGGCAGTTCATCCGCGGACTCGCGGCGCGCCATCCCGGTCTCAACGTCAAAGATGCCCACCCGATCGTCGATCTGCTCCGGGCCCGGAAAAGCGACGCCGAGTTGGCCCTGATTCGGAAGGCCGCCGAGATCAGCGCCCACGGGCACCTTGAACTGATGAAGAAGATTGAACCTGGGATGCACGAGTACGACCTCCAGGCGATCATCGAATACGCGTTCCGCCGGGCCGGCGGCGAGCGGCCCTCCTATGGGTCGATTGTCGGGGCCGGGCCGAACGGAACCCAACTTCACTATATGAAAAACCGGCGGCCCGCCCTCCCCGGCGAGGTCGTGGTCGTGGATGCCGGCACCGAGTATCAAGGGTATGCGGCCGATGTGACCCGGACGATTCCGGTGAGCGGCACGTACACCGCGGAACAACGGGCGGTCTATCAGCTGGTCCGGGATGGCCTCGCGGCTGCGGAACGGAATTCCAAGCCGGGGATGTCGATTCAGGCGGCGCAGGACAGTTCGATCGATGTTCGGGCCCGGGGTCTTGCCGCCTTGGGCTTGGTTGAATCGGCCACGGCCACCTTCGACCCGCCGTGGCCGGTGGATTGCCAAGCGGTGCCCCGGTCCTGCCTCCAGGCCTCGTTGTTTGCCATTCACGGGATCACCCACGGGATCGGACTCGAGGTCCATGACCCGTTGCAGGCGTACTACGGCGACAAAACCTTCCAAAAAGGCGACGCGTTCACGATCGAGCCGGGGATCTATATCAGTGCCAAACAGCTCGATATTCTGCCCGATACTCCGAAGAACCGCCGGTTCATTGCCAAGGCCCGGCCGTTGGTGGCGCGGTACCTCAACACCGGGGTCCGGATCGAGGACGACTACGTGATCACGGCCGAGGGGCTCGAGTGGATCAGCAGCGGGGTCCCTCGGGAGATCGAGGAGATCGAGGCGATTACGAGGCGGATTCGGCCGGTGCCTTAGGGCTCGGCACTCGGGGCTCGGCGCTCGGCGCTCGGCACTCGGCACTCGGCACTCGGGCTAGAGGGAGGCTAGGGTTGATTCGATGAGGCGGGCCACCGTGGTGCCGGAGTGGGCGGCGGATTCCATGACCTCGGCGTGGGACAGGGGGGTCGTGCTGAGGCCGGCGCCGGCGTTGGTGATCATGGAGATGCCGAGGCAGCGGAGGCCGAGGGTTCGGGCGGCGATGATTTCGACCACGGTGGACATGCCGACGGCGTCGGCGCCGAGGTGCTGGAGCATCCGGATCTCGGCGGGGGTTTCGTAGTTCGGGCCGAGGAGGCCGGCGTAGACACCTTCTGCGACCGGGATACCGAGGGTGGCGGCGGTGTGTTTGGCCGCGGCTCGGAGTTCGGGGTCGTAGGCGGTGGACATGTCTGGGAAACGCGACTCACCTTCGCGAACCGGACCGAGTAGCGGATTTTGGCCGGTCAGGTTCAGGTGATCCTTGATCACCATGATGGTACCGGCGCCAAACGACGGATTGACGCCGCCGGCGGCGTTGGTGACGACCAGGGTCCGGACACCCAGCGACGCAAAGGCCCGGACCGGAAGGGCGGCGGTGTGAGCGGAGTGGCCTTCATACATATGGAACCGGCCGCTTTGCCCGATCACCATCCGGCCGCCCAGGGTCCCGATGACGAGTTCACCCTTGTGGCCCAGGACGGCAGGGGCGTGAAAGCCGGGGATGTCCCGGTAGGCGATCCGGACCGGGTCGGTAATCCGATCGGCCAGGGCGCCGAGGCCGGAGCCCAGGACGATCGCGACCGTGGGCCGGCGACCGCCCAGGCGGGCTTGGATCGACTCGGCGGCGTGGCTCACCTCATCGACCGACCCCGTGGTGGTGTGCGAGTGACTGGTCATGGGCCGAAGAATACCTAGCCCCCGACTATTCCCGCCGGAGCGCGACGACCGGGTCCACCCGGGTGGCCCGATGGGCCGGGCCAAGCGCCGAGCCGAACGCGACGCCGGTCAGGAGGAGCGGGACGACGAGGAACGTGAGCGGATCGAGCGGCCCGACCCCGTAGAGGATTTCACCGAGAAACCGGCTCAAGCCCATCGCCGCCGCGAGTCCGGCTCCGATGCCGACCACGGCCGGAACCATTCCCTCGACGATCACCAGGCGGCGGACCCGGCCCGGAGCGGCACCCAGGGCCAGGCGGACCCCGATCTCCTGGTTCCGCCTCGTCACTGAGTAGGACATCACCCCGTAGATCCCGATCGCGGCCAGCACCAGCGTCACCAGCGCGAGACCGGCCATCAGCGTGGCCGTGAAGCGCTGCTCGCGGACCGCGCCGCCCATGACATCGCCGAGGGTCGCCACCTCGGTGATCGGGAGGTTCGGGTCCCGCGTGACGATGAGCGCCTCGATCGGCTTCCGGATGCTCCGGGGATCACCGGCGGTCCGGACGACCAGCGTCATCGCCGAGCGAGTGATCCCCCACGACTTGTCGAACTGGTTGTGCGGTACGAACCAGGCGCGTTTGGCCGGATTGGTCAGGCCGTTGTGGTGGACGTCGCCCACGACACCGATGACCGTTCGCCACGGACTGCCCGGCGCGCCACCGACCTGGACTCGCTTGCCCACCGCCGATTCGCCCGGAAAGTACTGCTTGGCCAACGTTTCATTGACGGCGATGACTTGGGCGCCGTCAGGCGCATCGGTCCGGTCGAAGAAGCGGCCTTTGACGAGCCGAATCCCCATCGCTTCGAAATACCCCGGGGTCACGACTTGCCAGTCACCCGACCGGTTCGGCTCGCCCGGCGCGACCGGTCGCCCTTCAATCCTCATGCCGCCGTCCCCAATTTCCGCCGCGATCGGGAGGACGCGGACAAAGCCGGCAGCCTTCACCCCCGCGAGGCCCCGGACTTCATCACCAAGTTCTTGGAAGAACCGGATCCGTTCGGCGGTGCCGGGATAGGTGGCGTCCGGCAGGGCGACCCGGAGCGTGAGGGCGTTCCGGATCTCGAAGCCGGGGTCGATCCGCGTCAGATTCCGAAAACTCCGGCCGGTCAGCCCCGCCCCGATCACCAGCACCACGGCGCCGGCCATCTGGATTCCAACCAGCCAGTCGCGCGAGCGTCGGCGTCCCGGCCCTTCGCTGCCGCCCCGGCCGCCATCCTTCAGGGAGGACACCAGATCAACCCGGGACGAGCGGCCCGCAGGCGCGGCTCCGAAGAGAAGCCCGGTGATCAGGGACGTCACCACGGCAAAGAGCAGGACCGGTCCGTCGATACCCACCTCAGTAGCGCGGGGCACGCTGGCAGGGGCCCAGACCGCCAGGGCCCCGGCACCGAGCCAGGCCAAACCAAGCCCGACCGCTCCGCCCAACCCCGCGAGGAGCAGGCTTTCGGTCAGCGCGAGTTGAAGCAACTGCCCGCGGCCGGCTCCCAAGGCGGATCGAACGGCGATTTCGCGCGCCCGGTCATCGGCCCGTACGAGGAGCAGATGCGCGACATTGGCGGATGCCAGGAGCAAGAGCAGTCCCACCGAGGCCACCAGAACCAGCAGGGGCCGGCGCACCCCCCCGTTCACTTCGTCAGGAAGCGCGACCGCGAACGCCGTGAAACGCATCGACTCCGGAAACCGCCGTTCCCCGGTCCAGCGAGTCGCCAAGGCACGGAGTTCACGAGTCGCCTGGTCGGCACCCACCCCGGCGGCAAAGCGGGCCACGGCGTAGTAGCTGTGGCTGCCGGGGTCGGGATTCGCGGTGTCGAGGCGGAGGGGCATCAGAAGTTCGGCCGGGGCCCGGGTCTGGAACTCGAGCGGCAGACGGAAGGTCTTCGGAAGGACCCCGATCACGGTCCAGGAGGCGCCGTCGAGCATCAGCGTGCGGCCGACCAGACCGGGATCACCGCCGAACCGCCGGATCCAGAGGTCGTGCGCGACGAGCACCACCCGAGGTCCGTTCGGCACGTCTTCCTCCGGCGCGATCACCCGCCCTGCGACCGGAGCGACGCCGAGCAGTGGTAGCAGATTGGCCGTGACTTCGGCGGCCGGAACGTTCTCGGGACTCTGGTCGCCGGTGATGGTGACGCCGCTCCCGCTTCCCCAGGCAGCCACATCTTGGAACAGCCGCTTCTGGCCGCGATACTGGACCAACTCCCAGGCCGACACCCAGGTCTTGTCGAAGTTGGTCCACTTGCTCCAGATCAGGGCCAGGTCGGCGGGGGCTCGATACGGAAGCGGCCGAAGCAGAACGCCGTTGACCACGCTGAAGATGGCCGTATTGGCGCCAATCCCCAGGGCCAGCGTGAGGATGACCAACATGGAAAAGAGAGGGCGGTTTCGGAGCATCCGAACCGCCAACCGGAGATCAGCGCGCACGGGTGGCCTCCTGAAGCAGGACTGTGGGGACTGGCGTCTAGGTCGGGCGAGGTTTCGATACCCGCCGGGCGGCGGGCGTTGGAGCTAGCCGAGCACCTCGCGATAGAGCCGAAGGAGATTGCCGCCCATGACCTGCTCGACCTCACGAGGCTTGAGTCCCCGTTTCGCCAGCCCGTCCCACACCACCTCCATTCGCCGGGGCCCGTTCAGTTCGGCGATGAAGTAGGGCAACTCGTTGTCCTGCACTTGGGCCCCCTCCTCGCGCTTGAGCTCGGCGAGGTACTCCGGGGTGAGTTCGACCACTCGATGATCGCGGTCGCTCCCGATGGCGACGTGCTCGACCCCCGCAACCCTGATCGCGTGCACCAGATGGTCGAAGTAGGCCGCGAGGTTGTCGGTCTTTTTCGGAGTGAGAAAGGGGCGCATTTGACAGATCCCGACGACACCGCCCCGACCCGCGAGGAGCCGGAGGTTGTCGTCGGTCGTGTTGCGGCGGTTCTGATGGACCGCCATGCAGGCCGTGTGGGAGACGATGACCGGCGCCCGGGACGCCGTGATCGCCTCCGCCATCGTGGTCATGTTGGCGTGGGAGAGATCGATCAGCATCCGTCGGGCGTTCATCCGCTCGATCACCTGCCGGCCGAAGGGCGTCAGACCCCCGGACTCCCAGCATCCAACGCCGACCTCGTTGCGGGTGTTGTAGGTGAGTTGGCAACTCCGGAGTCCCATTCGGTGGAACAGGTCGATCCGGTCGAGTGCCCCGCCGAACTGGGCCGTATTTTGATAGAGATAAAAGACCGCCAAGGTTCCGGTGCGGCGCGCCCGGTCGATATCCGCGGCCCGGGTTGCCTTCAGGAAGAACTCGGGATGAGCCGTGAGGTAGGCGTCATGCTCGAGGAGCGAATCCACGGCGAGCGCCAAGGCCTCCGGCCCTTCGGGCTTGGGATCGCAGAGGGTGACCGTGATCGCGTCCATCCCGCTGGCCAGCAAGTCGCGAATCAAGGAGGCCGGATATTCGGGACGAAGCTCCCCCATGGCGTCAATGATGAGTCGGTCGCGCGGCTGGGCCCGAGCCGAGGCCAGCGGAACCGCCGCCACGGCCGCGATGAATGCGGCCCGGCTCAGGCCTGGCCGAGCTTCGGGGCGCCGAAGCATGGTCATCGGATGCCTTCCAACTCGTCGCGAATGCGGGAAACCAGGGCTCGCCGTTCGGGCCACGGGAGGAATGCGGCCTCGAACCCTGCCACGATCATCCGGTCGATCTCGGCGCGGGTAAAGCCCAGGACATCATGGGCCAGCCAGTATTCGTCCGACAGGGTGGCGCCGGTCATCAGCCATCCGTCGGTGCAGAGCGTCACCGGGATGCCGGCCGCGAAATAGGCCTTGACCGGGTGTTCGCGGAGCGAACGCACGGCGCCGGTCTTAACGTTGCTGGTCAGGTTGATCTCGATCGGGACCTGGCGATCGCGAACGTAGGCCATCAGGGCCGGATCCTCAAAGAGCCGGGTTCCGTGGCCGATCCGGTTGGCGTGGCAGCGGAGCAAGGCCTCCCGAATCGACTCCGGCCCGGCCGCCTCGCCGGCGTGTACCGTGATGCCGATCAGGCCGTCCTGGGCGATGTCGAAGGCAGCCCGGTGGACGGCGGGCGGGCGACCGGCCTCGCCGCCGGCCAGATCGAAGGCGACCACACCCTGATGGCGGTTGGCCACGGAACATTCGGCGAGCTCGATCGACACGCCGGGGTCGTAGTGGCGGAGGGAGCAGTTGATGATCCGGCTCACGACGCCGAAATCCTGTTCGCCGCGGCTCAAGCCCCGCCATTCGGCGTCGAGGACGTCCTGGAGCGGCATCCCGCGTTTCGTCGAAAGCATCGGGCAGTAGCGCATCTCGAGGTACCGGATGTTGTCCCGCGCGGCGTCCTCGACCGCTTCGTAGGCCACCCGTTCGATCGATTCCGGGGTCTGCAGCAACGGGATGGTCTGGTCGAATCGTTTGAGGTACTCGTCGAGCGACGTGCCATCACCCACCAGCATGAAGCGGCGAAGGGCGTCGGGGTCGGTGGTCGGCAGGGAAAACTTGGCGGCCTTCGCGAGAGCCACCATCGTGGTGGGCCGGATGACGGCATCGAGGTGAACGTGGAGCTCGGCCTTGGGCAGGCGCTGGATGACATCACGCGTGGTCATCGGGCGGCTCCTCGACCCGGCGGGCCGACGTGACGACCCGAATGATGGCGCCGGGCCCGACGAGGGCGCTCGGGTCCATGCGGATGCCCCGGCCGTCGGTGAGATAGGCCCGCCCGTCGCCTAACGTTTCCGCGTGACTGGCGTCGGCGGATATCGCAGCACCCGCCGCCGTGGTACCGGGGGCCACCGCCACGCGCCGGTCATTGACGAACACCGGGATCATCATTTGGTCACCGCCTGCCATCGTTTCCCTGCCGGTGCCCGAATGGGTTGCGGCAGCCGTTTGACCCAGGCGATTATCGCCTCGAGATCGGTTTTGCCGGTCCGGATCTGCCGGTACTGTCGGAGCATCGCATACCCGCCACCTCCGCCCGCCAAGAAATCGGCGACCGCCAAGACGTAGAGCCGCCGAGGATCGATCCGAGTGCCATCGAGCTTCCGGATCTCGACGACTTGGTCGCCGGGGGGCCGGGAGGGATCATACCGCACCTTGAGGCCCGAGATGTGGGCATTGGGCGCCCCATCCCGAAGCGAGTGCTCGAGGACCCGCTTCAGCTCGCGACCCGGCATCGAGAGCCGGACGACGTTGTTGCCAAATGGCTGCAGCTCAAAGAGGTCGGCGTAGGTTACCGGACCCGGCAGCAGCGCCCGCCGGATGCCGCCGTTGTTCATCAGTCCAAAGTCGGCCGGGGCGGCCGCTCGTTGGGCATCGGCAATCAGGTTCCCGATGGGATACTCGCCCCGTTCAACCAACAGCGTGTCCCGGAGCCGGGCCACGACTTGGTTGGCGAGCCGACCGATCAGCGGCCGGTACCGGTCGACCAATGCCACCGCCGCCGAATCGAGACTGACCGCGTCGGCGTAGACCGACTCGACCCGGACCCGCCAGCGCCGGCCCCCGTCCGGCGAGCGAACCAGATCGGCAATCCCGATCGCGGTGCCACTCGACCGGGCCGACACGATCGGGATGCCGTTGACGACGGTATTGAGCAAGGTATGGGTGTGTCCCGCCACGATCAGATCGAAGACCGTCGAATCAGTTTGCCGGGCCAGGTCGATGATCTCTCCGGCACAGGCCAGCGAGTCACAAAACGCGCCTTCGTGGGCCACCAGCATGGTGAAATCCGGTCGGGCCGCCTTGACCAGAGCCAAGGTCTCGGCCATCGACGCCATCCCCTCGGGAAAGCGAAGGCCCCTCACATGGCGGTCCATCACCATGGTTTTGGTCGCGGGTGCGATGTACCCGACCACGCCGATGCGATAGGGGCCCGCGGAGACGATGGCATACGGCGTGGACCAGGCGGGGCGCCGGCCGGTGGCTGTATCGATGATATTGACCGCCAGCCACGGGTACCGGGCTTCCCCGATCCGCGCCATCAGGGTATCCACGCCCCAGTCGAGTTCATGGTTGCCGATGACCGCCGCGGTCAGCCCAAGGAGGTTCATGGCCTCGACCGCGGAACGGCCGGCCACCAGATTCGAGGTCAGGGTGCCCTGGAGCTGGTCCCCGGCGTCGAGCCGGATCGAGGGGCAGCGGCACTCGCCCGCCAGGCTGTCCATCATCCCCTTGACCGCGGCGATTCCACCGATCGGCCGGCCGTTCGACCAGGCATACCCCTTGGCCTCCAGGGCTCCGTGAAAGTCATTGATCGTGAGCACGCGGAGCAGAATCGAGTCCGCCGGGAGGGCCAGGACCGCGGCCAGGGTCAGAGAGGTCAGCATTAGGGATAAAGCTAGGCAGCCGTAACAAGCCTGTCACGTCGCTTGCCCAAACTCGGAAGCCGGTCATATTCGTTTCGGCGAATATGACTGACCCCTCCCCCTCAGCGTCCCTGCTGGCCACCGTGGCCGAGCCGACCCGGCTCCGGATCCTCAACTGCCTGGCCGCCGCGCCGCTGTTCGTGTCCGACCTGCAGACCGTCCTGGCGCTTCCGCAGCCGACGGTGTCGCGCCATTTGACCGTACTGAAGAAGGCCGAGCTGGTCCGGGATACGTCGGTTGCGCCGTTCGTGCTCTACCGACTGACCCGAGATCCCGGCCCCCAGGGCCGGCTCGTGAAGACCATATTGGACACCCTGAGTACCGAAACCGAATACCGGCGGGAGCGAACCCTGGCCCTCGCCCGGAGCCGCAGCCGAGGGCGGAGCAACGGAGTAATGGAGTGACGGATACAATGACCCATCGGATCTTGGTGGTAGACGACGAACCCGACATCACGGCCCTGGTAGCGTATCACTTGGCCAAGGCCGGCTATCGGGTTTCGACCGCGGCAAACGGCACCGATGCCCTGAAGACCGCCACGGAGCAGCGGCCCGACGTGGTGGTTCTCGACCTGATGTTGCCCGGCCTCTCGGGGCTCGACGTGCTGCAGGCGCTTCGGAAGCAGGAGGACACCCGGGACGTGGGGGTGATCATGTTGACCGCCCGACGCGAGGAGGCCGACCGGATTCGGGGCCTGGCGCTCGGCGCCGACGACTACCTTACCAAGCCGTTTTCCCCGAACGAGTTGACCCTTCGGGTGGCCGCGATCATCCGGCGGCTGGCGGCGCCGTCGACCACGAGCGGCTCTCAATTGGTAGCGGGGTCGATCACGGTCGACCGGTCGGCCCATCGAGTGACGGTCGACGGCCAGGAGTTGCTGCTGACGGCGACCGAGTACAAGCTCTTGTTGACGTTGTTGGAGCGCCGCGGCCGGGTCCAGACCCGCCCGCAGCTTCTCGAAACGGTGTGGGACGCC
>JANPEL010000473.1:0-3929 GCA_031431925.1 Gemmatimonadota bacterium
GCTTGGCTACCGTGCAGGTCAAGCTCAAGGAAGAACGATCCGCCGTGCGGGCCGCCCTCCAGACGGCGGAGACCGGGTTGGTCGATCTGGCCGAATTGGAGCGAGAGGAACAGGCGGCCGCTGCTCGCCTGGCGGCGTCCGCGCAATCGGTGGCCACCACCCAAGCCCACCAATTCGCCGCGGAAGCCGCGGAGGCTCGGCTTGCCCCAGAATGGGCCGCGATGCAGCGCCGCCGGGAGGCGGTCCAGGCAACTGAAACCGATTTGAACATCGCCAACCACGCCGCGACTGAGGCCCGGCGGACGTTCGAGTCCCTGGACCGCGACCTTGCCGAGTCGCTGGAGGCCAAGACCAAGCGGGACGAATTGGCCCCCGCCACGCTGGAGTGGGACGGGTTGGTGGCCGACCGGAACCGGCTCGATGCCCTGGCCCAGTTGTTCGCCGGCCGGTTGGCGCTCGAGGCCAAAGTCACGATGTCCGAGAAGGCCATCGCCGAGCTCGACCAACGGCTCAGCCAATTGCCGGATCGGGGTCGGGTCGAGCAGGCCAAAGCCGACGCGGGCCTGGCGCAACAGCAGGCCGATGCCGCCGGGGCCGTCGTCGAGGAAGAACGGACCAATTGGGTTCGGAACAAGCAAGACGCCGAAACGATGCGGAAGGGCCTGCTCCAGCAACACGAGGACGTGGAGACCCAGAAGAACCGGCTCGCGGAAGCGGGGCCGACGGGGGTCTGCCCGACCTGCGGCAAGCCGCTGGGCAAGGAGTATGAGGCGGTGCTCGACGATCTCATCGTGAAACTCGAATTGATTGGCTCCGACGGTCGCCACTACCGCGATCGAATCAAGCAACTCTCCACCGAGCCGAAGGAATTGGTCCAGGCTCGGCTCGCGGCCGAGCAGGCCGAGCGGGATCTCAAGCTGGCCACCACCTCGGCCGCCCGGGCCGAGGCCGCCCTGGCCGAACAGTCCCGGGCCGAAGCCGCCCGGGCCGAGGCGGCCGAACGGCTGGCCGTCCTCCGCCAACAGCTGGCCGATACCCCGACCGAGTACGACAAAACCCTTCACCTGAAGGTTCGCGAACGCCTCGCCGCGCTCGAGCCGATTCGCGAGCAGGTGGTTCGCTTGACCACCCGGGCCGAGCGCGCTGCCGAGTTGGTGCCGAAGGCGCTCGAGGCGGAGCAGGTGCTGACCCGGATCGAGCTCCGGGTGGCCGAGTTGACCGCCCGCTTGGTGGAGCTCGGATGGGCGGCGGAGGCCTACGAGCGCCTCCACCTGGCCTATCTGACCGCCGACCGGGAGCGTGAGGCGGCGGTGGTGGCTGCGGTCCGGGCTGCCGGCGAACGGAACGGCGCGGTCGAACATCTGGCGGCGGTGGCCCGGAGGCGGGAAGAGCGAACCCGACGGGCAGCCGAGGTCGAGCGCCTGAAGGTCGACGTGCTCTTGAATCAGGAACTCGACCGGGCGTTTACCGATCTCCGGGATGACCTCAATGCCACCTTGCGCCCAGAGCTCGCCGACGCCGCGTCGGCGCTCCTCCGTGAGTTGACCAACGGCCGGTACTCCGATCTCGAGTTGGACGAGGAGTACGTCGCATCGATCGTCGATGACGGCGAACCCAAGACGGTCATTTCCGGCGGCGAGGAGGACGTGGTGAACCTGGCGCTCCGGCTGGCCATTAGCCAGATGATCGCCGACCGGGCCGGGCAGCCGTTTTCGCTGCTGGTGCTGGACGAGGTGTTCGGATCGCTGGATGAGGAACGGCGGAACGCCGTCATTGACCTGCTCCGCGGCCTGGCCGATCGGTTTCCCCAGGTCATTCTGATTACGCACATCGAATCGGTTCGGGATGGCTTCGATCGGATTATCCGAATCGACTACGATATCGAGCGAGGCATCGCCACGGCCCGCGATGAGCCGTCCGGACCTCTGGAGCTTCCTGGTGCCGCAGCCTAACGCTATTCGGGGGCCGCTCCGGCTCAACGCCGCCGACGTCGACGAGATCAACCGGGTGTTCTCGGACGCGTTTACCGAACGGTACCACCGTGATGGGATGACCGGCGTCCGGGTCCCGCCGCTCAATCCGGCCATTTGGCGGTTCGCCCTCGCGGCGGCCGGCGACGGCGCGCTCCATTGGCGCGATGCCGAGGGCCACCTCGCGGCCTTCAACATCGTTCACACCCTCGGCCACGAGGGGTGGATGGGCCCGCTCGCGGTTCGGCCGGATTGCCAAGGCCGGGGCTTGGGGCGCCGGATCGTGCAGGCCGGCGTTGATTTGCTCAAAGCGAACGGGTGCCGGGTCATCGGGCTCGAAACGATGCCCCGCACGGTCGACAATATCGGCTTCTACAGCGGGATGGGATTCCGTCCGGCCCACCTGACGGTGTCCGTGACCCGGGAGACCCACGGGGCCGCCGGAGTGCCCGGGGAGCTGGCCTCGCGGCTCGGACCGCCCGGCGCCTGGATCGAGCGGCTCCGGGAGCTGGTCACCGAGGTGATGCCGGGTCTTGAGGTGGGCCGCGAAGCGGGGCTCACGTTGGAGCAAGCGTTAGGTGACGTGACGGTGGTGCGGGATGGAAACGACTGGCGCGCGGCCGCCCTTTGGCACGCGGCGCCGCTCGCCCTCGGTCGACCGGCCGACGAGCTTCGGGTCCTCAAGCTGGTGGCCAAAGACCGGGGGGCGTTCCGGGCGGTCGTCCAAGCGCTCGTCGCGGAGGCGGCGGCGCGCGGCCTTGGCCGGGTGGCCATCCGGTGCCAGACGGGATTCCGCGAAGCCTACGGCGATCTGATGGAGATGGGCTTCCGAGTCCACTGGACCGATCTCCGGATGGTCCTGGCCGACCGCCCGGAGATGGCGCCCCGAACCGGGGTCGTGTTCTCGAACTGGGAGATCTAGACCCGGGCGCCGTCGTAGCGGAGCGCCCACCACCGAATCAGCAGAACGACGCCAACGGCCAGCAGGATGTGGATCAGGCCCAGTCCAACGGGCACCGCGAAGGTGCCGACGAGCCACAACAGCAACGCAATCATTGCGCCAACGAGATTCACCATGGTGTCCGCTCTTGGTACGCGTTGACGGTCTCGATCAGTGTTCCTATAATAGTTCTGTCGGGTGGTATCTGGGAACCAGTTTTTGAGCCAACAGGTCCGAGGCTGGGCCCACATACTGTAGCTGATGCCATGCCCTTCGGGGAAGGCAGATGTTCACGGTGAGGGCGCCGAACATTCCACTTCGGGCTTCAATAAACCTCTCGGGTATCATCCGACACTGGGGCGCCGACCGACGGTAGTCGGGTCGGCGCCTCTCTTTTTCCGACTGGAGTCCGTTATGACCACCTGTGTCGTCGCCCGGCGACTGCATTTTAATGCCGCGCACCGGCTCCATAACCCGGCCAAGTCGGACGAGTGGAACCAAGCCACCTTTGGGCCGTGTAACAATCCCAACTATCACGGTCACAACTACGAACTCGATGTGCTCGTCGAAGGGCCCATCGACCCGGATACCGGGTACGTTGTTGATGTCGGGATCGTGAAGCGGATCGTTGAGACCACGGTCATCAGCGTGCTCGATCATCGAAATTTGAATCTGGACGTTCCCTGGTTTCGGGAGCGGATTCCATCGGCGGAAAACATCGCGGTGTTCTGTTGGGAACAAATCGGGCCGCGGCTTCCTGCCGGCCAGTTGGCCCTGATCCGATTATGGGAAACTCCGAGGAACTATGTCGAATACCGAGGCCGTTAGCATCAAGTCTCATGTCCGGGCCATCCTCGAGTCGATGGGCGAAGATCCGGATCGCAAGGGGCTTGAGCGCACTCCCGAACGGGTCGAAAAGGCCTATCGCTGGATGACCCGGGGCTACGAGATGTCGGTTGCCGATGTGGTCGGCGGGGGTGTCTTCGAAGAGTCGCACGAGAATATGATCTTGGTTCGCG
>JANPEL010000474.1:0-2519 GCA_031431925.1 Gemmatimonadota bacterium
CGCGGCCGCGCTATGATCCAGGCTGCGGTCGCGACCGCGCCTCGAACATCGGTGCGGGGCCCCGCAGGTCAAACGCCAACCGTTATGCGGCGACGCCGCTCCATGTGCCCCGGCGAAGTCGCCACGCCTCCGTAATCATCCCGTAACCTCTCTGCTACGCACGGCTAAGCTGTACGTCCGATCTTTGGTGGGTCCTGTCGACACCCACCATCGAAGGAGGCCGTATGGCTCGCATTCGAACCCTACCCCCGACGCGGGCGCTCACCCTCGTTGCCACCCTCGCCGGCCTCAGCTCCTGCCGACAGAACCCCATGACGGCGGAGGCCGTTCCGACGGTCCACGACGTCGCAATGGTCCTGGAAGGGACTCGGTATCGTTTCCGGCCCGCCGTCGTCGTCGCCCACGCTGGCGACCTGCTCCGGTTCACGTACGTGAGTGGCGGGCCTCACGATGTCGCCTTTTTGCGAGATTCGCTATCGCTCGAGGCACAGGATGCGCTCGACGCTGCGATGCCCGGCGATAAGCTCGGCCCCATGCTTGGCCCCCTCCTCGTTGAGCCAGGAGACACCTATCAGTTTGTGGTACCCGAGTTGTCACCGGGCCGGTATCCCTTTCTGTGCATTCCGCACGCGGCCATGGGGATGGTTGGCGAGTTGATCGTTCCGTAGAGCATAAGGGCACGGCCTCGGGCCTAGGTGATAGCTGGCGAGAATCGGCCCTCGTCGCCGCATAACACAGCGTTGCAGGCGGACGGGCGCCCGGGCCCGGACCAAGCGTCCCGTACTGGCTGTTCGTTGCGACGGCTCGCGACTCAACAGGAGTCTTGGCGGCGACGTGCACGTTGTCGATCAGCGGCCTGTTCGGCCACCAGGCGACCGGAACCGGCTGGAGCGGCCTAGTATCACTGGGCTTCGAGCGACGCATCGTCACACCCGGTGGCGCGACCACCCGAGGCACCCTTGCCGCGCGTACGGAATACCCGGTTGAGGTTACTCGGTCAGGCTCGACCGTCCGTGTGGTCCTTCGAGACGCTCCGTTTCGAGACACGCTGACCGGTCGAGTCCTCGATGAGGAACGAATCGAGGGCGACTGGGTGTGCGATGCCCGATACCCGCACAAGCTGCAGAACCCGCCTTCGGTCTCCGGACTGTGGCAGGTTGGCAGGTTGTCCACGATCGACTGACATCACCTTAAAGCGCCGTCTAACCCGGTGCTTGCAACGGACGGGCGCCGGAACTCCGGTTGACAAGTCGCGGCCGCGCTCCGATGTTGATCGGTGGACGGCGCGGCCGCTCGGTTCCGCGTGGCGCCCGCCGCTGAAGCACAATCGTTACGCAACACGCCGCCGGACGTCGACTCCTCTTGCCGCGTTCGTTCAGGATCCCTGTCGGAGGGGCCCTCCGCCAACGCCCCGCTCCCTTGGCTAAGTCGTTGCCGCCCAGTACATTCCTTTGATCGTACCACTCAAAGGCGGTCCTAAGTGATTCTCCCGATTGAGCTTGGGCAAGAAGCTGACGGCCGGTGGATCGGCGAGGTTGCGTCACTGCCCGGCGTCCTTGCCTATGGCACGACGCGCACGGATGCCTTGGCGAGGGTACAGGCGCTTGCCCTGCGGGTGCTCGCGGACCGCCTCGACCATGGCGAGGCAGTCGCTGAGGTTCTGAACGTTTCCTTTCAAGCCGCGTGAGCCAATGGGGATCGGCGAAGGCGCGCCGGGTGTTGGCCGCTCTGCGCCAGATCGGCTGGGAACTCAAGCGCCAGACCGGCTCCCACCGCACACTCGGCCGCCTGGGCTGGCCGGACTTTGTATTTGCATTTCACGACAATGAGGAGATCGGACCACGAATGCTCGCCCGGATCGCGAAGCACACGGGGTTGCGGCCTGAAGATCTCTGAGGCGTGTTGCCTAACAAGCAAATGAAGCCGACGAGGGCGCCTACCTTGCGGCTTCGCCGCAAGCGCCCTCGCAGCTTATTTGCAGGCCGTTAGGCAACATCCCACCCAACAGATTGAGGGGAACGACCCTTCCGGCGGTGATCCCGAGCGGGTTCGGTCGGCCGTCATCCATTCGCCCTTCGCCCGGGCAACATCGTGGCATCAGCTCGCCGGGCCGGGGAACCATCGGTGCCCCAACGGTCCGGCGGCGGGCGCCGGGACGGTCGCTGACGGCAGTTGCCTCGCGAGCCACCGATCCCTCGCGGGGGCCGCAGCGACCGCCCCCGTCCGCTGCGGCGTTCGAGCGGCGCCGGCCCGCACCGCCAGCATCGGCTTCAACGGCCCAGCGAGCCCGGGCTTCGGCTCTGTACTCGGCTGGCCAGCCTGGTCCTTCGTCGCGGTTTCCGCCTCCGATCAGCGCTCCGATTCCGGGCTGTTGCCTAACCCAGTGCTTGCAGCGGACGGGCGCCCGGCCCTCCGTTTGACAAGTCGCGGCCGCGCCCCGCTGTTCAATAGGTGGATGGCGCGGCCGCTCGGTCCCGGGTGGCGCCCGCCGCTGAACCACAGCCGGTAGGCATCATAGC
>JANPEL010000475.1:0-16007 GCA_031431925.1 Gemmatimonadota bacterium
GCCGAGTGCCGAGTGCCGAGGCCTAGACCCCCACCCCCTTCCGCAGTACAATTTCAATCCTCCCCACCACCTCGAGATTCCGATGGACCCGATCGCCGCGCTCGACCACGAGCAACTCGCGCTCTTCCAAAGCCGAACCGCCCGCTCCGGGCAGTTGTTCGAACGAGCCCAACGGGTCATGCCCGGCGGCGATACTCGAACCGGCACCTTCCACCTGCCCTATCCGCTCTTCATTTCCCGGGGCCAGGGATGCCGGTTGTGGGACGCCGACGGCAACGAGTATCTCGATTTCCTCAACAACTTCACCTCGCTCCTGCATGGTCATGTTCATCCCGCCGTGCACCAGGCGATGGTGGCCCAGGAGAGCCAGGGCACCGTGCACGGCAGCGCCAACGAGCTGCAAGTGCAGCTGGCCGAGCTGCTTTGCAGCCGGGTGCCGTCGGTGGAGCGGATCCGGTTTTGCAACTCGGGGACCGAGGCAACCCTCTTCGCGCTTCGGGCGGCCAAGGCGTTTACCGGCAAGCCCAAGATCATGAAGATGGAGGGCGGCTACCACGGCTCCCACGACCAAGTGGCGGTCGCCATGGCGCCACCGTACGGCACCAACGCCTCGGCCGGCCTTTCCCCCGGGGCCTTGAGTGAGGTCGTGCTCGGCTCATTCAACGACCTCGACACCACGGCGGCGCTGATTCGGAAGCACCAGGCTGAGTTGGCGGCGGTGATCGTCGAACCGATGATGGGCGCGGGCGGTGCCATTCCCGCGGAGCCGGCGTTCCTCGAGGGCCTCCGCGCGGTCACCAAGGAGTGTGGCGTGCTTTTGGTGCTCGACGAGATCATCACCTTCCGGCTCGGGTTCGGCGGCATTCAGGAGCGTTTCGGCATCCGGCCCGATCTGACCACGTTCGGGAAGATCATCGGTGGTGGTCTGGCCGTTGGCGCCTTCGGCGGCCGCGCTGACATCATGGCCTGGTACGATCCGACTCGGCCCGGGGGCATCGTTCACTCGGGCACCTACAACGGCAACGCGGCCACGATGGCGGCGGGACTCAAGACCCTGGAGTTGTATGATCGGGCTGCCGTGGCCCGTCTCAACCAGGTGGGCGACGATCTCCGGGTCCGTTTGAACGAGACCCTGGCCGCCGCCGGGATCGACGGGATCGTGGCCGGGACCGGCTCGGTGCTCCAGCTTCATTTCATGGCGCCGCCGCTTCGAAACGCCCGTGACGCCAATCGGGGCGACCGGCGAGCCTTGAGGCTCATGCATCTCTCGATGTTGAACCGGGGGGTCTTCACCGCCGGACGCCAGATGTACGTCTTGTCGACCGCGATGACTTCCGAGACTATCGATCAGTTTGTCGGTCACTTCACCGCCGCCCTCCAGCCGATCGCGGACGCGGTCAAACAGTCCGCCCCCATGGCAGGTGCCCGATGATCCGATCCGCGGGGTTGGTGGCGGTCGGCGTCTTGATTGCGGCGCCGGGTGCGGCGGCCCAGACCCTCCAGGCCGATGTAGCTAAGATGCTTGATGGCTTGAAGGCCAAGAGTTCGATCTACGCCAAGCACATTCCGTCGGGAAAAACGATCGACGTCCGCGGCGATGTTCCGATGAATACGCTGAGCGTCATCAAGCTCCCGGTGATGATCCAGGTGTTTCGTGACGTCGAGGCCGGCAAGATCAAACTGACCGACCGGTACCTCGTTCGGGCCGAAGACCAGCGGGCCGGCAGCGGCTTGATCCAGACTTTCGATGTCGGCCTCAACCCGACCATTCGGGATTTGGTCGAGCAGATGATCATCACCAGCGACAACACCGCCACCGATATTCTGATCAAGAAAGTCGGGGTCGACCGCGTCAATGAGACCCTGGCCAAAGTCGGATTCAAGCAAACTCGGCTCAAGTTCACCACTGGCGATTTGTTCCGGGAAGTCTGGGTGCGGGCCGATCCGAAGAATGCGGCGATGACGGACCTTGAAGTCTTCACCAAGGGGTTCCCGCGGGACGCCGCCGGCTCCGCCAGGAGCTTCGCGCTCGAGGGCGATTCCACCAAGTGGCTGGGCCGGACCACTGCCCGCGAAATGGTGGACATGCTCGAGGGCATCAAGGACGCCAAGTACGCCAACAAGCAGCACAGCCAGATGATGGTCGATATGCTGCTCCGCCAGTTCTCCAGCTCCCGGTTGCCGCAGCGGCTGGCCTGGAAACCGGGCGTATCGATCGGCCACAAGACCGGCGACTGGCCGCCGTACGCGGGCAACGACGTCGGCATCGTTTTCTATCCGGGCGGGCCGTTGATCGTGGCGGTGTTCACCAACCAGAACACGGGCGATTTCTTCGAACTCGAGGCCACCGAGGGCCGAATTGCCGAGCGGTTGGTCCGGGATTGGAAATGAAGACCGTCAACAACGCCGGGGATCGCGCCGACTTGGTTCGGCGTCTGAAGACCGTGGCGCCGGATGCCCGGGGCCGGTTCGGCACCCTGACAGCGCCGAGAATGATCACCCATCTGATCGACTCGAGCCGGATGGCGATGGGGGAGGTCGAGGGGCTCCGGACCGGCATGCCGGTCTTGTCGTGGCCGCCCTTCAAGCAGTTGGTCTTGTATGTGCTGCCGATCCCGAAGGCCAGGGCGAAGACCGCGCCTCAGTTGCTGGCCACGACCCCGACCGAGATGGCGAAGGACGTTGAGCGGCTCTGCGGATTGATGGAGCGGTTCGCGGAGCCGGGCACCAAGGTGGCGGCGACCCATCCGGCGTTCGGGTCGATGACCCGGGCTTCGTGGGGGATCTTGGCGTACAAACACATTGATCACCATCTGCGGCAATTCGGGGCCTAGCGTCGAATCGCGTTTTCCTGCTCTTGATCGCCGACCTCCCAGTTTCGAACTTGGGGGATGCCGCCGAAATCTTTACTCCTGCAGGCCGTCCGCGACCGGATCAGGTATCGTCGCCTAAGCCCGCGAACCGAGCAGGCGTACACGAGTTGGATTGTCCGGTTCGTTCGGTACCACCGGCTGCGCCACCCGACGACCATGGGTGCCGCCGAGGTGGCCGCCTACCTCACGCATTTGGCTGCCGAGAAGCAGGTGGCGGCCGGGACCCAGACCCAGGCGCGGAGCGCCTTGTTCTTCCTGTACCACGAGGTCCTGAAGAGCAATCTCGGTGTCCGTTAGGCTCCACAGCGCGACCATCCTGCCACTGCCAGCCACTTGCCGACCAGTATCGCCTGTAGTACCATTGGTAGATGGCGATCAGAGTGGTCCTCGACACCAATGTGCTGCGGGCCGGTCTGTGGTCCCGGACCGGAGCCTCGTTCCGCCTCTTGGAGCTGGTCCGGGGCCGCCGAGTCGAGCCGGCCCTCTCGGTGCCCTTGGTGCTCGAATACGAGATGGTGCTCAAACGCCAGGCCACCGAGCTCGGCTTGGCGCCGAGCGACATCGACGGCATCTTAGACTTTCTGTGCGAGGTCGGCCACCACCAGCACATCCACTTTCTTTGGCGGCCCTCATTGCGGGACCCCCGGGATGAACTCGTCTTGGAACTGGCCGTCGCGGCCGGATGTCGCCAGATCATCACCTTCAACGGGAGGGATTTCGCGGGGTCGGAACGGCTCGGGGTCGAGGTCGTCACGCCCGCCAAGTTTCTTCAGAGCTTCGGGGATCGGCCATGAGCACGCTCAGCCTCCGCCTCCCAGATTCCCTGCACCGCAAGGTGAAGGAACTGGCCGAGCAGGACGACATCTCGATCAACCAGTTCATCGCGACGGCCGTCGCCGAGAAGATGGCGGCGCTCTTAACGCTCGACTACTTGGCCGAGCGGGCCCAACGCGGGAGTCGGGCAGCGTTCGATCGGGTGCTCGCCAAAATCCCGGCACGCCCGCCGCTCCCCGGGGATGAGATCTCGGAGGCTGTGGAGCCTAACAAACGCTTGCAGCCGACGAAGGCGCGCAAGGGCGCGGCGCCGAAGCGGGGCTCTCGTTCGCGGCTTCGCAGCTGAAGCGTAGGCCGTTAGGCAACATCCCACCACAACCGATTGAGGGGAACGGCCTTTCCGCGACGATCCCAACCGGGCTCGGTCGGCCACCATCCGATTGTGCTCCGCCCGGCCACCATCGCGGCACCAGCTCGCCGGGCCGGGGCGCCACCGGTGCCCCAACGGTCCGGCGGCCAGCTCCGGGGCGGTCGCCGACGGCAGTTGCCAGGCGGACTCCGGACTGCCTCGCCGGGGCCGCGGCGACCGCCCCCGTCCGCCGCGGTGTTCGAGCGGCGCCGGACCGGCTCCGCCACCATCGCGTCAACGGTCCGGCGAGCCGGGGCTTCGGCTTGCCGCTCGGCCGACCAGCCTGGTCCGTCGTCGCGGGCGTCCGCTTCCGATCAGCGCTCCGTGTCCAGGGCTGTTGCCTAACACGTGCTGAGCCTGTGTGAAAACTCGGGGTGTCTTCCCATATTAGTAGCGTCCGCTGGTTGATCTCCGCGTTCCCCCGGAGTCGGCATGACCCACATCGCTGGTGACGACCGGAGCCAAGCGGTCCTCCTGCCCGACGTGCTCGATGATTATGTCGGCCCCGCCCATCCGGTTCGGTTTCTCGACGCCTTTGTCGCGCAGTTGGACCTCGGGGGTCTCGGCTTTCAGCGCGCCACGGCCGCTGAAACGGGCCGGCCGGGCTACCACCCCGGGGACCTGCTCCGCTTGTATCTCTACGGGTACCTCCACCGGATTCGCTCCAGCCGCCGGCTCGAGCAGGAAACCCATCGCAACGTCGAGCTCATGTGGCTGCTCCGCCGGCTGACGCCGGACTTTAAGACGATCGCCGACTTCCGCCGGGATCACCCCCAGGCGTTGAAGGGCGTGGGCCGCGAGTTCGTGCTCCTCTGTAAGACGATGGGCCTGTTTGGCGGCGAGTGGCTGGCGATCGACGGCAGCAAGTTCCGCGCGGTGCAGGCCCGGGACCGGAGCTTCACCCCCGCCCGACTGACGAAGCTGATCGCGACCATCGACGCGACGCTCGCCGCGTACCTCCGGCAACTCGAGGCCCATGACCACCGCGAGGCGGCGGTCACCGCGCCGACGGCCGTCGAGCTCCAGGAGCGGATCGCTCGCCTCATGCAGCGGCGGGCGCGGTACGACGGCTTCCAGCAGCAGCTCACCGCCACCGGCGCGGGCACCCTGTCGCTCACCGATCCCGATGCCAGGCCCATGGTGAGTGGCGGGACGATTGAGGTCGGGTACAACGTGCAAACCGCCGTCGACGCGAAGCACAAACTGATCGTGGCCGAGACGGTGACGAATGCCGCCGCGGACCGGGCCCAGCTGAGTCCGCTGGCCCTCGCCGCCCAGGCGATCCTCGAGGCGCCTGCCCCCGTCGTCCTCGCGGATCGGGGCTATTACCACGGGGCCGAGATCAAACGCTGTCTCGAGGCCGGGATCACCCCGCTTGTCCCGCGGCCGCGGACCTCCGCGAACGCGGCGCTCGGGCTGTTCACCAAAGACGACTTCCGCTACGACCCCGGGCAGGATGCCTATCGCTGCCCCGCGGGCGAGACCCTGACCGCCCGCGCCGCCACCGTCGAGCGGGGCCGCCACATCACCTACTATCGGACGGCGGCCTGTCGCGGCTGTCCGCTCAAGGCCCGATGCACCCGGAACCGGGACGGCCGGCGACTCACCCGGTGGGTCGACGAGCATCTCCAGGACGCGATGGCCGAGCGGCTGCGAGCCTACCCCCAGCATGCCCGCCAGCGCGCCGCCCTGGTCGAGCATCCCTTCGGCACGATGAAGCGGGGGATGGATCAGGGCTACTTTCTACTGAAGGGGCTGGCCAAAGTCCGGGGCGAGTTCAGTCTGACGGTGCTGGCCTACAACCTCAAGCGGGTGTCAACCTGGTGGGCGTCCCCCGGCTCCTCGCGGCAGTCGCCTAACGGGGGGCATCGCCATCCCCCACCGCCTCAAGACGACCCGCACAATGCCGCACCTCGCCTTCCGACGCCCGATGACGGCCGTGCGGATGAGATCCGGCTGTCATCGCGGTCCGCTCGCCGTCGACGACGAGTTTTCACACAGGCTCTGCTTGCAGTCGGACGGGCGCCCGACGCTCCGGTTTGACAAGTCGCGGCCGCGCCCCGATGTTGATCGGTGGATGGCGCGGCCGCTCGCTTCCGAGTGGCGCCCGCCGCTGAAGCACAAGACGTTGGGCGGACGACATCGAACATGCCGACTAAGATTGGTGAAGTAGAGGCGCTCTTCCGATACCCAGTGAAGTCCATGAGCGGCGAACCTCTCGAGGTCGTCGACTTGGGCTGGCACGGTCTTGACGGCGACCGGCGCCTGGCCTTCCGTCGGCTTGACGATCGCGGTGGTTTCCCCTGGCTGACCGCCACCAAGCTTCCGGAGCTGATTCTCTTTGCTCCAGAGCGGCTGGGGCCCGCCATCGAGGGAACCCTCCCCACGCACGTTCGCACGCCAGAAGGTGAAGACTTGGCTGTGTTCAGCCAAGAATTGTCGACGGAGGTCGCTCGCCGCCATGGTGCACCGGTCGAGATGATGTATCTCAACCGTGGCATCTTCGACGAAGCGAGCATCTCCGTGATTTCCTCCGCCACGGTTGGCGAAATCGGGAGGCTCGCCGCGCACCGCCCAGACGTCCGAAGATTCCGACCGAACATCCTGATTGCATCACTGCGATCAGTCCCGTTCGAGGAGGACGAATGGGTGGGAGGCGTTCTCTCTTTCGGAGAAACCAAGGAGTCAGCCGCCATTGGCATCACTAATCGCGACGAGCGCTGCTCGATGGTGAACCTCGACCCTGGCTCGGCTCGCCCAGCCTCCGAGATGCTGAAGGCGATTGTTCGGGTGAGGGACAACAAGGCTGGGGTCTACGGCACTGTCACTCGACGCGGGCGCCTCGCTGTGGGGCAGCCCATATTCTTCGAGCCGGCGGCCGAACATCGGGAGCAGCTATGATCCGACCGGAAACTCATGCGGTGAGCGCCGGCGCTACTGGCGTGGAGCGACAAGTCGAGCACGTACGTCTGCTGTTCTGTATTTAGATCCGGAGGAAGGCCCTGTGCAGAGATCCTTTAGTCGGCGGTCGTTTGTTGGCGCACTCGCTGTATGTGGCGGCGCGTTGCCGTTGCTCCCTTCCTTGGCGCTTCAGACCGCGCCTGCCCGCCCGAAGCGAATAGGATTTCTCCTTGGTGATGGTTATCCGGAGTTGGCAGCAGCTTTTCGAAGTGAGCTGTCACGTCTGGGATACAACGATGGAAGAGACATCGTCATCGAGGCACGCTTGTCCCGGCCCAACACCCCGGACCTGGAGACCATGGCTGCCGAACTGGCGCATATGGACTTGGCACTTGTGGTCGCGGGGGCGCTGCCTTTCGCCCTCGAAGTTCGCAGGGCGAATCCATCGATGCCTATGGTGATCGTCACCTGTCCAGGCATGGTCAGCAACGGCTTCGCGCAGACTCTGGAGCGCCCGGGCGGCATCTACACCGGGATCGACGAACTTCCGCCGGGCGTGACGGCGCGGCGCCTCATCCTGCTGAAGACGGCGGCACCGGCCGTGACACGAGTCGCGCTGCTCTCGACAACACCCGGTCGGGGCGGTCATGAGGCGCAGCTCGCGGATGCCAGAACATCTGGGTCCGCGATAGGCGTCGAGGTTCAGCCGTATCGCGCCGCGTCGCTCTCAGAATTGAAGCGTGCCCTTGAGCACATTGCCGCCGATAGTATGAATGGAATGCTCAACTTCCAGGGTGGGCTCTCGCTCTCAAATCGGCAGCTGATCGTCGACTTCGCGGCCGAGAAGAGGATTCCGGCGATTTATCAGGCCACCTTGTTTGCTGAAGCCGGCGGGCTAATGGCTTGGGCACCGGATCTCCTCGAACAGTACCGCGGGGCCGCACGCTTGGTCGATAAGGTCTTGAAGGGATCGAGGCCGGGCGATCTCTCTGTCAGGCACCCCGAGAAGTACTACTTGACCGTCAATTCGAACGCTGCTCGCAAGATTGGCCTGCCGCTGCCGCAGGAGCTAATCGCGCAAGCGGCCCGAGTATTGGAGTGAACGCTCATGCTTGCGTCGTGTGGGTTCCGCCTTGTGACAGGCCAGGGGCTCGACCTTTGGTGTGTTCGATCGAGCCACATGGGGGCCGCCCAACAACCGGTTGCAGCGGACGGCGCGGCGCGCCGCCGCTGAACCGGAGCGTTAGGCAACATCCCACCCCAACAGATTGAGGGGAACGACCCTTCCGGCGACGATCACCACCGGGTTCGGTCGGCCGTCACCCCTCTGCGCTTCGCGCGGGGACCATCGCGGCATCAGCTCGCCGGGCCGGGGAACCCTCGGTGCCCCAACGGTCCGGCGACGCGTCGGGCGACCTCGCGGTCGCCGTAGGCAGTTGGTCGGAGGATGCTATAGTCAAGTCGACCAGGGCGCGAAGCCAGGGCGCCGGGCACTGGGTTATCCTGATGCGTCGGCAACCGGACGGCACATGGAAGGTGACCCACAACATGTCCACTCTGTCAGCACCAGCCGCCGGGCGTTGACCGCCTCGTCTGGACCAGCGCGCCTAAATGAGAACGGGCCTGATATGTGTGCTCCCACCTAACAAGCAAATGCAGCTGACGATGGCGCTTGCGGCTTCGCCGCAAGCGACATCGCAGCTGATTTGCAAGGCGTTAGGCAACATCCCACTCCAACAGATTGATGGGAACGGCTCTTCCCGTGACGATCCCAACCGGGTTCGGTCGGCCGTCATCCCCATGCGCTTCGCCCGGGTACCATCGCGGCATCCGCTCGCCGGGCCGGGGCGCCATCGGTGCCCCAGCGGCCCGGCGGCCGGCATCAGGCCGGTAGCCGACGGCCGGCGCCAAGCGGGTATGGTTGCTTCGTTGGGGGCCGCAGCTACCGTCCCCCGTCCAGGGCGGCGTCCGTCGGGCCGGGCTGTCCCCGCTGGCATGGTCGCGGGCGGCCCGTCGAGCCCGGACTTCGGCTGTGCCCTCGGCCGGCCAGCCGGGGTCGTCGTCGCGGGGTTCCCCACTGGGCCGACCGGCGGTGCCCGGGCCGTTGCCTAATGCAGCAGACGAGCGCGCCTGACTTGCGGCTCCGCCGCAAGCGCGCTCGCAGCTGATTTGTACGCCGTTATGCCCCAGTCCTGCCTTCCGACCCTCCACGCGTTTCCGGACCGAACGGCCCCTTGATTCGAGGTACTACCCAGTAGTACCTTTGACGATGACCGAGAGTCGGCGGTGGCTTGAGTTTGTCTACACGCCACTTTTCCTGGCATCAGCGCGCGGTCTTCTGGATGACGAGGCTCTGCGCCAGGTTGAGATCACCCTGCTGGTCCAACCGCGAGTGGGGGATGTCGTCCCCGGAGCGGGGCATCCGGAAGATACGCACCGCCCTTCCCGGTCGTGGAAAACGCGGCGGCGCCCGGTTGGTGTATCTCTATATTGAGGTCCGGGGGACAGTCTACATGCTCTTAGCCTACGCCAAGAACGAACAGGTCGACCTGTCGGCGGCCGAGAAACGAACGCTACGGACAATGGCGAAGCAGCTGGAGGAGCACGGATGACAAGCGCAAAGCAAACCCGCCTCGGCGCTCTGCTGGTCGAGAGCATGGCCCAAGCGGTGGCGATCGAGGCTGGTCGGCTCCGAGCACCTCGCCGGCATCGCCGTACGATTCGCGATTCCGCCGTCACGCCGCCTCCGCGATACGGTTCGTCGCGCGTCCGTCGGCTGCGGGAACGCCTCGGCCTCTCCCAGCCGGTCTTTGCGAAGGCGCTGAACGTCAGCATCGCAACGGTTCGAGGCTGGGAGCAGGGTGTCCGGACGCCGGACGGGCCCTCACGGCGACTGCTCGAGGTTGCGGAACGTCACCCCGTCGCGATTCTCGGCGCCGTGAAGGATGGCCGACGGTCACTGACCACTGCGGTCTGATATCAAGTTTGTCGCGCGTGATGGTGCTCCGATGGCGCCCCAGCGCCCGGGCGATGGCGGCCGGGGTGAGGCTTTGGACAGGCAGCGCCATCAGCGTAAACCTTTCGGGCGCGGTGATCTGGCGATACATCATGGCAGGCTTCCTTCTCTTGGCGGAGAACCGAAGCTTAGCGTATCTCAGGTCACCGTTCTCTTTGGCGCCGGCGTTGCACTTAGTATATGAATCCACGTTGCCTAACAAGTAAATGAAGCCGACGAGGGCGCCTACCTTGCGGCTTATTTGCTGGCCGCTCCCTCACCACCACCCGACCTCGGAGATCCTATGAAGCGAGTCACTGGCATAGGCGGCATCTTCTTCAAGGCCAAAGACGCTCCGGCCCTACAGGCTTGGTACCAGCGGCACCTCGGAATCGATGTCCAAGAATGGGGTGGCACGGCCTTCACCTGGACCACCGATGAAGGCAAGCCGGTCGCTGGAACAACCATCTGGTCCATCGCTTCGGCGCAGGGTGACCAATTTGCGCCTGGCACTGCCACTTTCATGGTCAATTACCGGGTTGAGGATCTCCACGCCTTGGTTAAGGTCTTACGCGAAGAAGGCTGCAACGTTCTCGAGAAGATCGACGATTCCGAGTACGGAAAGTTTGCCTGGATCATCGATCCAGAGGGAAACAAGGTCGAACTTTGGCAGCCGCCGGCCGGCCAGTGACCAGTGCAGTCGGCTTCCACATTCCTCGGCCTCAGCGGTCTTGAGGAGACCCGTGTCACTCGTCGTGCTTCTAAGGGGGGTCAACGTCGGCGGTCATAGGACCTTCCGGCCAACGACCCTGGCCGCACAACTGCAACACCTCGACGTCGTCAACATTGGCGCGGCGGGCACCTTCGTGATCAGGCGGCCGGTCTCTCAGGCGGAACTCCGCGCCGAGTTGGCACGCCGGCTCCCGTTCGATACCGAGGTCATGATCTGCCAGGGCCGCGAGATCGTCAGGTTGATGACTCAAGATCACTTCGCAAGCCAGCCCAAACGACCCGACATCGTCCGCTTCGTCAGCGTCCTCTCCAAACGCCCCCGCTTGGCTCCAACGACGCCGATCAACTTCCCCTCGAGCGGCCAATGGCTGCTGAAGATCCTCGCAAGAGACAACCGGTTCGTCGTCGGTGTGTACCGGCGCCACCTGAAAGTCATCAGCTACCTCGGCCAGCTCGATCGGCTCTTTGGGGTCCCGGTCACCACCCGCAACTGGAATACGATCACTGCGATCGCCAAGGTGCTTACCCGGCTCCCCTAGCGCGGCTTTCCCCCCGCTCTCAAATTCCGGGATGACGATACCCGCAACAGCATCCAAGGGGCCGCCCCGATGAGCAGCGCCATCCTGGTTATTGACGTGCAGCAGGGCCTCTGCGAGGGCGAGGGCCGGGCGTTCGACTGGGAGGGCGTCATCGGGCGGATCAACCAGGTTACCCAGAAGGGCCGCGAGGCCGGCGCCCCGGTCATCTTCATCCAACACGAAGCCGCAACCGGCTCCCTCGAACGCGGCACCCCGGCCTGGCGCCTCGCCACCGGCCTTTCGGTCCAACCGGGTGACCTCACGATTCCAAAGACGACCCCGGACTCATTTCTCCGCACCAGCCTGGAGGCGGTGCTCCAAGCCCGCCAGGTCGAGCGCCTCATCGTCTGCGGCATGCACACCGAGTTCTGCGTCGACACCACGGTTCGGCGGGCCCTGGCCCTCGGCTATCCGGTCACCCTCGTGGACGATGCCCACACCTCCGCCGGCAACCAGGTTCTCACGCCAGAGCAGGTGATTCAGCACCACAACGTCACGCTAACCGACGTGACGAGCTTTGGTCCCCGAGTCACCAGGGTCTCCACCCGGGCACTGGTGATCGATCCAGTCCGGGAACTTGGGTTTACCCTTCGCTTCCAGACACCGGACCGGTGGTCGGACGACGAGCACCGGGCCTTCTGGGACGCCTGCATCGGTGAGGTCGAGAGACTTGGCCTCACGATCGGCGGCGGGTCCGGACCGCGGTGGGACGTGTTCGTTGCCAACCGAGAACCGCGCCGGACGGTGACGCCGGCAGAACGCGAGAGCCTGGTGTCGTGGCTGACCGCAAACCCCGACGTGTCGGAGTTGGCGGCCGGCCCCCTCGAAGACGCCGGCTCAGCCGATCGGGATCTTCGCGGCGTTGGCTGAAAGCCACCCATCGAAGTCGAGCAACCCGGGATTCAACGACCGCGACAACTTGGGATCTCGGGTCCGGAGAAACTCATCCCCCAAGATCGCCTGGAACTGGAACATGTTGCCCAGGTCCTCGGCGCCCGGAAAGCCGAGCCCGCGATAGACGTCGAACGGTACGTCGACGAAATTCACTTTCCGCCCAAGCGCCTGCCCCATCTTGGCCGCCATCTCGGCCCCCGACAACACGTCGCCGGCAATGCCAATCCGTTGGCCCACCGCGCTCTCGCCCCGCCGGAACACCCCGTAGGCGGAACGCCCGATGTCCTCGGCGGCGATGCCCGGCAATTTGACGCCACCGAGCGGCATGGCAAGGACCAGGTCGCCGTCGTCACCCTTCCGGGGACCCATACCGAAGTGGATAAAGTTCTCCCAGTAGAAGGCGGCCAATAGGTAGGTGGTCGGCGCGGCCTCCTTGGCAAACAGCTCGTCCATCTGCCCCTTGGAATCGAAATGCGGCACCTTGTACTTGCCCTGGAGCGTGGGCAATCGGCTGTCGGTGAGCGGCACCCACTTCCGGGTGTCTTCGAGCGTCGACCAGACGACGTGCTTCAGCCCGGCCCGCCGAGTGGCGCGTGCCATGGCGGCTGCTTGGACGCCTTCCCGTTCGGCCGAGAAGTGTTCCCAGAAATTCGTGACGCAGAACGCGCCGTGGGCCCCGGCAAAGGCACGGTCGAGGCTCGGCGCGTCATCAGCATCGCCGGCGACGACTTCGACGCCGAGCTTGACGAGAGCCAGGGCTTTGTCGGACGCGGGGTTCCGGGTAATGGCCCGGGCGGTAAACGGTCCATCTTTGTCGGCGGCGATGGCGCGGACCAAGCCGCCCCCTTGGGCCCCGGTTGCTCCGATGACCGCGATGATCTTCTGGTCAGGCATGTGATGCTCCTTCAGGTGGTATGGTGTGGCTCAATCGTTCAGGAATCGGGACCCAATTCGGTGATGATGGCCTCGAGCAACCGGGTCAGCTGGCGCAACCGGTCCGGGCCGAGATGTCCAAGAGCAAGCTTCGGCATCCGCTGCGCCTGGGGGTCGAGCGCACCGACGACCTGGAGGCCCTTGGCGGTGATGCCGATCTCGACCACCCGGCGGTCGGTCCGGGACCGAACTCGTTTGGCGAGGCCCCGCTTTTCCAAGCGGTCGAGCAACCGGGTCACGTCGGGATCGCGATCGATCATCCGGGAGGCGATGTCGCTGCAAGCCAGCCGGGCCGGATGGGACCCCCGGAGGATCCGGAGGACGTTGTACTGACTGGCGGTCAGGCTGCTGGTCTCTTTGAGCACCTTGACCCAGGGCTCGGTGAGGCGGGCGGCCACGGTGAGGAGGCCCAGCAGGGCTTCCTGCTCGGGCGAGGCGAACGGCTTGGCCTGCTTGAGGACCTCGGCGATCGTTCCGGTCATCCGACAAAGCATAGTCGTTATAACGACTATCGTCAAGAGGTGCATATTGGCCCGCCGCTGGATGGCGGCGCCTGCCGGTCCGCTCTAGATTCTTCCTTGGCCGCCTTCGCGCGCCACCACCGTTTTGCCATCGGAGATCCGCATGAACCACCGACCCGCCTTCGCCGGCGTCTTGGCCGCTGCCCTGCTCACTGGACGCCTCGTCGCTCAGGAGAAAGCCGCCTGGGACGTCACCCAGCCCCGGGGCAAAACTCGGTCGATTGCCTTCACCACCACCGAAGGCACTTGGATGTCGGTCGACCAGAGCCCCGACGGCCAGTGGCTGGCGTTCGACCTGCTCGGCCACATCCACCGGATGCCGGCCGCCGGCGGGACCGCCACCCCGTTGACCCAAGCCACCGGCATCGCCATCAACACCCATCCGCGGATCTCGCCGGACGGGAAGCTGATTGCCTTCGTCTCGGATCGAAAAGGCCAGAACAACCTCTGGGTCATGAACGCCGACGGCACCGAGCCGCGGGCGGTCTTCACCGATAACGCCGTCCGGGTCTCGATGCCGGCGTGGACCCCGGACGGCCAATACCTCGTGGTGGTTCGCCAAGGCCTGCCCACCGGCGGGCAACCCGGCAGCGGCGGGCTCTGGATGTATCACAAGGACGGCGGCACCGGCGTCGAGTTGCTGGCCAGTTCCCGGCAGCCGGGCGCCACCTGGCCCAGCGTTTCCCGCGATGGGCGGTACCTCTACTATCAGGTCTCGGCCGGCTCATGGCAGGCGGGGTATGGCGGCCGGCCGGATTTCCTCGGCGGGTCGGCCCAGGTCCGGCGGCTCGAACTCAAGACCGGCGAGATCATCCCGATCTCGTTCGGCGAGCAGTCGCAACAAGTCCAGACCTCGAGCGGCGGGATGGCCGCGCCCGAGGTCTCGCCCGACGGCAAGTGGCTGGCGTTCGTCCGCCGGATTCCGGACGGGACGATTTCCTGGAAGGGCCACACCTTCGGCCCCCGCTCGGCGCTCTGGCTCCGGAACTTGGAAACCGGCGCCGAGCGATTGGCGATGGACCCGGTGGAACAAGACATGGTCGAGGGCGGCAAGGTGCTCCGGCCGTTCCCGGGCTACTCGTGGAGCGCCGACGGGCGGACGATCGTCGTTACCCAGGGCGGCCAGATGCGCCGGCTCGACGTGGCCTCGGGTGCCGTCTCCACCATTCCCTTCTCCGCCAAAGTTGACCGGACCATATCGGAGCTCGCCAACACCCAGAGCCGGATTACCGACGAGCCGTTTCCGGTCCGGTTTACCCGGTGGCAAACCGCTTCGCCCGATGGGAAGAAACTGGCGTTCCAGGCGGTCGGGCGGATCTGGCTGATGGACCTGCCCGGCGGGACCCCGCGCCGACTGACCGGGGCCGGCTTCGAGCCGTTTGAATACGCCCCGGCCTGGTCGCCGGACGGACAGTGGATCGCGTTTACCAGTTGGACCGACTCGATCGGGGGCCACCTTTATCGAATCCGGGCTGCCGGCGGCACACCCGAGGCGCTGACCCGCCAGCCGGCCGAGTACATCAACCCGGCTTGGAGCCAGGACGGCAGCGAGTTGGTCGTGGCGCGCGGCGCCGGCGAAAGCCGGCGGGGCCGGGGCGTGGTCTGGAACGCCTATTGGGACTTGGTCCGAGTGCCGGCGGCCGGCGGAGCGGCCAGCTTCGTGACCCGAGTCAATTCCTCGCTCGACGGCAATGCCGGGAGCGCGTTCAACAATATCCGGAGTCAGATTGTCCGGGCCTCGTATGGCCCGGAGGGACGGATCTTCTATCCCCACCTGGCCGCCACCGCCACCGGCCTCGAGTCGACCCTGTTCTCGATCCGGCCGGACGGCCTCGACCGCCGGGCCCATTTCACCTTCCCCTACGCCGACGAAGTGGTGGCCTCGCCGGATGGGAAGTGGATCGCATTCCAGGAATCGGACAACGTCTATGTGACGCCGTTTCCGTTTGCGGGGAGCGGAAGCGCGCCGGTCCGGATCGACCGGGCCCGGGCCAAGCTTCCGACCACCAAGCTCAGCAAGGAAGGTGGACTCTTCCCGCGGTGGCGGGACAACAGCACGGTGGAGTTCGGGAGCGCCAATCGCTACTTCGCCTACGGCGTCGACACCAAACGCGCCGATACCACCGAGATCAAACTCGTCGTCCCCAGGGACATTCCGGCCGGCACCGCGGCGTTCACCAACGCCCGGATCGTCACCCTGGCCAAACGGCAGGTGGTAACCGGCACCGTGGTGGTGCGGGGCGGACGAATCAGCTGCGTCGGCCGGTGTGCGGTACCGGCCGGCGCCAAAGTCTTCAACGCGGGCGGGAAGACCATCGTTCCCGGCTTCATCGACGTGCACTCCCACAACTACCGCGAACACCGGGGAATCATTCCGCAGAAGAATTACGAGGGAGC
>JANPEL010000476.1:0-6088 GCA_031431925.1 Gemmatimonadota bacterium
GCGGCAACATTCCGGATCAGCAACCCGGCAACGCCGTGTCCCGGATCTTCCCGATCGCCGGCACTTATGGCTTCGATTGCACTCGGCACAGCGGGATGACCGGACAAGTGGTGGTCCAAGGCAGCCAGCCTTCCACGTTCAACTCGGTCACCGTCAGCCCGACCAACCCCCCCATGGTGGTCGGCGGGACGGTGCAGCTGACGGCCACCGCTCGAGATCAGTTCGGCACGGCGATGACGGGACTCCCGACCCCGGTCTTCACCACCAGCGCCGCATCCGTTGCCACCGTGACGGCGGCCGGGTTGGTCACCGGCATCGGCGCCGGCACGGCTACGATCACGGCCTCAGTGACCAGCGGCGGGGTGACCCACACGGGAGCGGCAACCGCCACGGTGTCCGTCCCGACCTCCTCGAGTGCCACGGTGACCACCCCCGGCAACAGCTTTGCCCCGTCGCCAGCGACGATTCCGGTCGGCGGCACCGTGACGTGGCAATTCAGCGGAACCCACAACGTCACGTTCGGTGCGGCCGCCCCGGCCGGGGGCAACATTCCCGATCAAACGGCGGGGAACGCCCTCAGCCGGACCTTCGGCACGGCCGGCACGTACGACTATCAGTGCACCCGGCATAACGGGATGACCGGGCAAGTCATGGTGCAGGGCGCTACCGGCGGCGGCTTCTCGACCCTGAACCTGACCCCGGCGAGCCTGGTCTTGAGCATCGGCCAAACGGGCCAGCTGGTTGCCACCCCGCTCGATGCGGGCGGAGTGCCGCTAACCGCCTTGGGAACTCCCGGCTACTCGTCCTCCAATCCTGGCGTGGCATCGGTGACGACTGGGGGCCTCGTGACCGCGGTGGCCGGCGGATCGGCGACCATCACCGCCAGCCTGACGGCGGGCGGGACCACTCGAACGGGCACCGCCACGATCGCGGTCGCGACCGGCCCCGTCGCCATCATCACCACGCCCGGCCAAACCTTCCAGCCGAACGACATCACCGTCGCTCCGGGAACGATGGTCGTTTGGCAGATCAGCGGGACGACCCACAACGTCACGTTCAAGAATGCCGCCCCACCGGGCGGGGCCATTGGTGACACGCCGCCCGGCAATGCCGTGGCCCGGCTCTTCACCACCGCCGGGACGTACGACTACGAATGCACCATTCACAAGGGTATGAAGGGACGGGTACGAGTTCAGTGAGATCCCTCGCGCTAAGCCTCCTCCTGCTCCCGGCGTCGGTGGCCGCGCAGTCGATGCTCGACCGGCCGCCGAACATTTCGGCGGACTGGGTGGCGAACGCCGGGACGGTCCAGTTCAACTTCCTGCATCGCTTCACCCGGAGCGCGGCCCCGGAGCGGAAAGTCAGCAACTTCCCGACGTTCGTGATGGGGATCGGGCTTCCGCAACGCACCATGATCGGGTTTGCCTATGCCACCAACTCCACCTTGACCCCCCGGTATCCGAACGAGTGGGAGTTCTTCGTCCGCCATGCCTTGGTCAGCGAACTCGAGGGTGGTCCGATCGACCTCGGCGGTCAGATCGGCTACAACCTCGCGTCCGACGGTGTGGACGGAGAAGTGAGCGCCGCCAAGCATGCGGGCCCCTTTCGGCTGGTGGCCGTGACCCGGGTCATCGCCAATCCGTACACCGCCGGGAAAACCCAATTGGTGGCCGGGGGCGGGGCCACCCTCAAGATCTCCCGCCTCCTCGCCCTCGGCGGTGACTACGTCACCATCACGAACAAGGAGCCCGGCAAAGGCGAGCGGGCGGCCTGGAGCGCCGGGTTCCATCTCGCGATCCCCAACACACCCCACACGTTGAGTCTTCAGGCGACGAACACCAACACCAGCACCCTCCAGGGCCTCTCGCGCGGCGAAAACCGGATCCGGTATGGGTTCGAGTTCACGATTCCGCTGACCCTGGCGCGATACCTTCGCAGCCGAGCGGCGGGAGCGGCGCCGACCCCCGAGACCTCAGAACCCACGCCGGCTCCCGCAATCCCGGCGCCCAAGACAAACGCTCCGACGCCGGAACCGGCCCGCGATTCGGCCTCGCCCGCTCCCTTGACTCCGGTGGCAGAGCCGAAACCGGCGCTGCCCGACAGCACGGTCCGGGCGCCGGCCCCAAAGGCGGCGGCAAAAACGGTCCGAGTGGTCATGAAGGGCATCGCGTACCTGCCGAAGCGGATCGAGATTCCCGTCGGTACCATCCTCGTGTGGCGGAACGACGATCCGCTCGCCCACACGGTGACCGCGGCCGACAAGAGCTTCGATTCGGGGTTGATCCAAGGCGGGGCGGTGTGGCGGAGAACGTTCTCGAAGCCCGGCATTTATCAGGTGACCTGCACCCCGCATCCCTTCATGAAGGCAACCATCGTCGTCAAGGCGGAGCCATGACCGGACCGATCCGTTGGGGGTTGATTGGGCTCGGACTGGCCGCCGCGACGGCCTGTCTTTCGAGCCGCGGAGTGCCGACGGAAACCGTCGGCGGCGAGTGCGTCGTGCCGCTTTCGGCCAACGTCCCCGGCTCCACCCTCGTGGTAATTCGGAATTTTACTTTTGAGCCCGCCGAGGTCAGGATCAAGCCGGGAGGGTCGATCACGTGGGTCAACTGCGACGCGGCCGGACAACCGGCCCACACGTCAACCGCCGATCAATCGCAGTGGGACTCCGGGACGCTGGCGGCGGGTCAAGCCTTCAATCACCCGTTCAGCGCCGCCGGCCGTTTTCCCTATCACTGCGAGCCGCATCCGTTCATGAAGGGCACCATCGTCGTGGAGTAGCCCGCCCGGTCTACGGAACGTACGCCACGCAGTCGATCTCGACTCGGAGCCCTTCCTCCGGCAGCGCCACCGCTTGGATCGTGGTGCGGGCCGGGCGGTGGGCCCCGAACACCCGGGCATACACCCCGTTCATCTCCTTGAAGTCGTTCATGTCGATCAGGAAGACCCCGCACCGAAGCACGTACTGAAGATCCGAGCCCGCGGCGCGGAGAACCGCCTGGAGGTTCATCAGACACTGCTCGGTCTGGGAGGCCGTGTCGGTCCCGACCCGGCGGCCGGTGGCCGGATCATCAGCGCCTTGGCCCGACACGAAGATCAGGCGTTCGAACACCATCCCGGGCGAGTAGGGTCCGGCCGGGGCCGGGAGATTCGGGGCGTGGATCGGCTGATGGCGCATACGATTCCCAGGTGAAGGACATTCGCGGTGTCGTAAATAATACGAGCCCGCGACCCAGCTCGCGACTAGAAAACCCGATGACGATACGGCGCGATCGGATGGGCCAAGCCGAGGAGGAACTCGCTTCGTTGCCCCTGGCGGAGGTACCGGTTCGCTTGCACGAACACCGCGATCTCATGCGCCGGCAGGCGCACCGCGGCCACCCCTTGGATGAACCCGGTCAACCGATCGGCTGACCCGCCGTGCCCGGTGGAGACGCCGAGGCCGGCGGCCAGAAAGACGCGTGAGCCGGGCCGAACCGGCTGGAACTGGAACACGGTGGAGAAGGTCGGGGTGGCACCCACACCCGGAAGGAACATGACGTCACTCGCGGACACCAGGCGCGACGAGCCCAACGCAAACTGGGCGTGGAACCGGACGAACCCCTCGCGCACGGCGGGGCCAGTACCCCCGCCCCGAAGCAAAAGACCCGCATTCAAATCGAGATGGGGGGGCCCAAAGGTCCAACCCATCGGATGGCCCTCCGAAAACACCGGCCGGTGGGTCATCGAGTCCGGCATTTCCTGAGCGGCCAAGCCTCGAACGAGGAGGCCCGCCAAACCAACCAACGCTACCCAGACCCGCATCCCATCCTCCCCTTCATGCCACCCGCAGAGGCTACGCGGGCAACGACCCGCCGGATTGGTCGAGCTCCGCCAACACGGCCGCCGTGTGCTCGCCGAGAGCCGGAACCCGGTCCATCCTCGGTGGCGCACCGGCCAGATTGTGGGGCGGGAGCAACGCCGGAATCGGCCCGAGAAACGACTCGAGTTCGGTCCACCGCCCTCGCGCCGCCAGTTGCGGGTGGGCCGCCACCGCCGCCACGTCGTTCACCACCGCGTTGGCAATCTCCCCCCGCTCGAGCCGCTCGATGACAGCGGCGACGGACAGGGTCCCAAAGATCGTCTCGATCAAAAACTCGAGTTCCCGTCGATTGGCCAGCCGGTCGGTGTTGGTGACGTAGCGGACATCGTCCGCCAACTCGGCTTGGTCCAACACCACCTCGCAAAGCCGGCGCCATTCGCGGTCGTTCTGGATCGCGAACATCACGTTGCCGTCGGCACAGCGATAGGCGCCATACGGGACGATCATGTTGTGACGGAGGCCGGCCCGCGGCGGCGGAGCCCCGGTGCCAAGTTGGACGTAGAGCTGGGGCGTCATCCACTCGACCAGGCACTCGAGCATCGAAATATCGATCCGGTCGCCGCGACCGGTCCGGTCACGCTGGCGGAGCGCGGCCAACACGCTCGAGTAGGCGTAGAGGCCGGCCGCGATATCGGCGACGCTGATCCCGACTTTGGCCGGAGCATCGGGCGTGCCCGTTAGGCTGACGACACCCGCCTCAGCCTGGATCAGCATGTCGTACGCCTTCTTGTCCCGGTACGGGCCATCGGGACCATACCCGGAGATCCCGACCCAAATCAGCCGGGGCGCCACCGCCGCCAGAACCTCATAGCCGAGCCCGAGGCGCTCGACCGCTCCGGGCGCCAAGTTGTGGACGAAAACGTCGGCGCGCCGCACCAGCCGCGCCATGGCATCGCGGCCCTGGTCGGTCTTGAGGTCGAGGACCACGCTTTCCTTGCCCCGATTGAGCCAGGCAAAGTAGGCCGACAGTCCATGCAGCGCCCCGTCGTACCCACGGGCGAAGTCGCCGCCGTCGGGACGCTCGATCTTGATGACGCGGGCACCGAGATCCGCCAGCTGGCGGGAACAGAACGGCCCCGTCACCGCTTGCTCGAGCGCGACGACCGTGAGGCCCGAGAGTGGCAACGTCACTGGCGCCTAGAAGATGTTGGTTTCAACCGCACCGCTCTGCTCCGCAAACCGGGTAATCCGGAGTTCATCGACGTCGATCGTCCGGGCCCGGCCGTCGAGGATTTCCTCCGCCATCAGCAAACCGGTGGCCGGCGCATGCATCACGCCGTGGCCGCTGAATCCGCTGGCATCGACGTAGTTAGGCAGATCGGGATGGCGGCCCATGATCGGCATGTGGTCGGGCGTAATCTCATAGAGGCCGGCCCAGCACTTCTTCTCGGCGAGCCGAGCGTCCTCGAGCGACGGGAACCGGCTGACCCCCGCCTCGAGCACGGTGCCGAGCCAGTCCCAATCGACGTCGATCCGTTCACTCGATGGCTCGTCCGGGTTCGACAGTCCGAAGAGCATGCCCCGCCCCTCTTTCCGGATATAGAATCCGCTCGAGACGTCGAAGGTGAACGGCATCCCGTCCGGCAGGGCTGGAAACTCCTCCGTCATATAGATGCTCCGCCGATAGGGGAGCACCGGGACCTCGAGCCCCGCCTGCGATCCGACCGTGCCGGCCCACGGACCCGCGGCGTTCACCACCACGTCACACCCGATCCGGCCGCGGCCCGTCTCCACGGCCGTCACCTGATTTCCCGTCCGATGGATCGCGGTCACCGCGGAGTCGCAGGCAATGGTGACGCCAAGCTCCCGGGCCCGGTTCACGTAGCCCATCGCGACGCCGTACGGGTCGCAATAGCCGTCGAGCGGGCAGTACGTTGCCCCGATAACATCGTCCACCCTCGTGCCCGGCACCAGCCGTTCGATGTCACCAGGCCCGAGCAACTCGGTCGGGACTCCGAGCCCGCGCTGGAGCGCGGCCTGGGCCTGGAACGCCGGCCACGCCGCCAGCTCCGTGACCAACAGGAGATAGCCGACTTGGTGGAGTTCCGAATACCCGCCGACTTCCTCGGTGAACCGGCTCAACCGCTCGATGCTGTAGCGCGAGAGCCGGACGTTCATCTCCGTCGCGAACTGGTGCCGGACGCCGGCCGCCGAACGGGCGGTGCTCCCGGTGGCCGGCGCCTCCGACCGTTCCAGCACGAGCACATCGGTGCACCCGCGGACGGC
>JANPEL010000477.1:0-22861 GCA_031431925.1 Gemmatimonadota bacterium
AATTGCGGGAACCGGACGTCGGATGCCGGCCAGGAGGCCCGCGCCAATTGCCCGACCCAACCGCAGGCGTCCGGCTCCAGATCGGTTCCGTGGAAGGACCAGGTGTGGTTCCCGCCGATGACCGGCCCCCGTTCGATGACCAAGAAGGTGATGTCCGGCCGGAGGTCGGCGATCCGCCAGGCGAGGAGCAGATTGGCGAGGCCGCCGCCCACCAAGACGAGGTCACACGTCACAATCAGGCTAGGCTTGCGGGCCGGTGGGTCATATTCAGGTACATTCAGCCAGATGATGGTGGGGTGATAGCGATGTGAGGCCCCGTAAGTATCTATAAAGTGTAAGCCGATTGCGAACCTTGTCTCATCTGAGGATTGGAACCATGAGTCTGAAGACCTTGTCGGCCCGCTTTGTCGGGTTGGTCGCGGCTGTCGGTGTCGCCGCGGGGTGCGGTTCGAGCGATGGGCCGGGCGGGGACCCGGGTCCAAACCCGACCATTTCGATCAGCGTAACACCATCCAGTCTCACGGTCGTTCAGGGCGGCAGCGGGTCGGTCTCGGCCTCGATTACCCGAGGCGGCGGCTTCACGGGGACGGTGAATATCGTCACCGAAGGCGCCCCAGCCGGGGTGACGGCGGCCGTGTCGAACGTCACGACCTCCGGGACCACCACCTCCGGAACGGTTACGGTGTCGGTTCCGACCTCGGTTGCTCCCGGCACCTATACCCTGACCGTTCGGGCGAGCGGCTCGGGGGTCACGGACGCGACTACGACTTTCTCCTTGACCGTGACCGCCATCCCGGCCATTGCCCTGACGGTCGCCCCGACGACGTTGAGTGTGATTGCCGGCGCATCCGGAGCCGCAACCGTCACGATTGCCCGGACCAACTTCACCGGCGACGTGACCTTGGCCCTCGAAGGCGGCCCGGCCGGCGTGACCGGAACCTTCAATCCGGCGGCCGCCAATGGCACCACCTCGGCCCTCACCGTTCAGGTTGCCGGATCCGTCGCGCCGGGCACCTATCCGCTCACGATCCGGGGTACCGGGACCGGTATCACGGCCGCAACGACCGCCCTGAGCCTGACCGTCACCGCGCCGGTGCCGTCGTTCGACATTTCGCCGGTGGTCCCCGACCCCAAACAACTGACCCAGGGAACCGCGGGTGACGTGGCGGTGACACTGGCTCGGTCCAATGGCTTTGCTGGGACCGTGAACCTGACCCTCGAAGACGCTCCGAATGGCGTGACCGGGGTGTTTGCCCCGGCGGCCGTGACCGGAACGACCTCGACGCTGACCTTGACGGTCGGAGCCGCCGTAACGGCTGGAAATTACACCCTGAAAGTTCGGGGTGCGGCCACCGGCCAGACCGACAAGACCCGGACTTTCGTCCTGGCCGTGGCGGCGGTCCCGGCGAGCTACACCCTGACCACCACGCCGGCCGGGCCGGTCGCGGTCCAGCAAAACGGCGCTACGGTCAACGTCACGGTCAACGTGAATCGGACCAACTTCACTGGCTCGGTTGCCGTGGCGGTGACCGCCAACACCGGGGGTGCCGGTCTGACCGCCATCTTGACCCCGACCAGTACGACCGGCAACTCGGTCAACCTGGCGTTGAGCGCCACGACTGGGGTTGCGGTTGGATCCTACAGCGTGACGGTGACCGGGACGGCCACCGGCCTCTCGAATCAGACCGCAACCTTGGGCGTCAACGTCACGGCCGCCGCCGGCGGCAGCGGCAACGTGACCGTCGACTTCTCGGGCTGCCCCGTTGACCAGCAACCGGTTTGGTTGGCGTATCGGGACGGCACTGGGCCCTGGACGGTGTCGGTGCCTACCGGGAATGTGTACCGCTTCGATATTCAGAGCGGGAAGGGCGGCATGGCTTGGGTCCAGGATCCGGCCGGCACCGGCAACGGAGTGCTGGTGGCCTACTTCAGCCAAGCGGAGATGGTCGGCTTCGGCGCGAGTCAGTTCTGCAGTACCCCGGCGGCTACGAAGACCGTCACCGCTCAGACCGCGAACCTCGGGCAGACTCAATCGGCGTTCGTATCGTTGGGCGGGGGCACCGGGTTCGCAAACTTTGCCCAGACGCTCGCAACCCTGAATGGCGTGACCAATGGCACTCACGACCTCGTGGCCTACGCCCGCGACATAATTACGCCTGGCCTGACCGATCGAGTGTTTATCATGCGCGACGTCAATACGACGGCGATTGCGCCGGCGGGGTCGGTCGGGTTCCCGGTCGATTTCACCGATGGGACGAACTCCTTCGCCCCGGCCCAGGCAACGTACACGATTGCGGGAACCACCGGCGGCGATCAGGTCGGGCTCTCGGCGTTCTACCGGACCGGCGCCAGTTGCCAGTCAGCGGTCCTGTACTCGGTGGCGCCGGCAGCCGTTCAGGCCTTCGCCGCCCTAGGTATCCCGGCGAACAAGCAGCGGCCCACCGATTCGCACGGGGTGCTCCTTTCCGCCACCGACGGGTCGTCGACTAGGACTCTATTCGAGTACTTCGCCGCGTTCGGTGCGCGCCAGTTCACGCTGCCGCAAGCCCTGCCGGTCTTCACCCCAACGAGCGTCGCGGGCGGCTACAAGACGCTCCGGTTCCAATTCACGCTGCCCGCCGCGCTCGCCAGCTCGGCCACGCTTTCATACAGTGAAGCATTGGCGGCCAAATCGGCCATTATCACGGCAACGAACTCCTGGCTCGGCGGGACGGCCCTCGACATCACGATGCCTGCCTTCAGCGGGTTGGCGGGTTGGAACGATGCGTGGATGCCGGCCTCGGGTGCCACGGTCCAGTGGACTGCATCGGGGGCGGGCTCGACATTGACCGGCGGGTGCACGACGGGCTCGGTGTCGTCGGCCACTCGGACCGGCTCGCTCTAGACCACCGATCGGAAGGGCGGATACCACTTCCGCTCGGCCCCCGAAGCGACACTCGCTTCGGGGGCTTTTTCCGGCCTCGTGCGGGTTGGGTGTTCGGTGGTGCTACGGGAGGACCGGAATGCCCAGGGGTTCGGCATTGGCACGGATCCGACGATCCAGCGTCAATAGCTGGAGCCGAGGCTCCGCGGCGCGGAGTTCGAGGACCGTGGCCAAGTGGATTGCGTCGAGCGTCCGGACCGGCTCGATGGGAAAGGCCCGCCCCACCCGTGACAGCACGGATATCCCGATTTCGTAACGGATCCAGTGCGACGTCGCGCGCGACAGTGTTTCGCGGAGGATGACCGCCTCGGGGCCCTTCAGGGTGCCGTCAGCTTCGAGGCGGGCCAGCGCCCGTTCGCACTCCGCCACCGTCAGCCTCGAGGCGAATACCGCGGTGGCGGTGACGATGACGGACCGGACCAGGGCGCCGTCCGCTTCGCCGAGGAGCCACGAGAGGACGGCGCTCGACTCGGCGTAGAGGATCATCGCTCGTCGCGAAGCTCGCCGAGCACTCGTACCGCGGTGCCGTCCGGGACGCGGCGCGGCTGGGCCGGATAGGCCTCGGCGCTATTCGGCAGGCCAACCTCGATGGTCCGTTCTCGCACCATCGACGCCAGGGCCGGGGCCAGACCGCCCTGGTCCGAGTAGGCGGCCGGTTGGCGCAGTTCGGCGATAACCTGGCCCCGGTCGGTAATGAGGATGTGCTCGCCCTGCTTGACCGCCCGAAGGTATTCACTCAGGCGGTTCTTGAGTTCTCGAACCCCGACGGCTTTCATATCGTCATTGTAGCCACATGAGGCTACAATGACAAGGATCTGCGGCCCAGCCCCTGGCCTAGGGGCTCACGCGCTGAAGTGCCCTGGCAAACTGGCCTTCCAGGTTCGGGATCGGAGTGCCCTGGTAGGCGGTCCGAAGCCGGCCGAGCGACACCTCGAGCGCCCGCTTCAAATCGACGGCGGCGGCCTGTTTGGTGGCCGGCGTGGTGCTCCCCTTTTCGCCGATCCAGAGCGGCGCGGTGTGGGCAAACGCGTAGCTGTCCATGGCGGGCCAGGACGTGGTCTTACCGCCGAACGCCCGGGCCGCCACCCATCCGCCGGCCGGGAGTTTGATCCGGCCTTCGTAGTGCTTCGAGCCCGGCGCCGCGATACCGGGGTGGGTGGCCACCACCGATCCATTGACCACGATTTGGACCGAATCGACCCCGACCGCGGTATGCAGGTCGAGCGCCCAGGCCACGTCCCGCTTGGTCCGGGGCAGAATCTCGCCCGGGCCCTGGCCTTGGATCGTGAAATCGAGCATCGGGCCGTTGGTGACGAACGAGCGGCCGGACTTGAGCCCCGCCAAGTAGCCCCGGTAGCCGAGCGCCGGATCGCTCTTCACGTAAACCCGGGTCGTGCCGACGGCCATGGTCCGGTAGAAGTTGTTCATCACGTCGGTGCCGGCCGACGGCGTGATGACCGACCCGAAATTGAGCAGCCGGTACCACATAGCCATCGAGCCGATTTCATCGCTCCAGAGACAGACCAATTCGATGGTGTCGAACTCGCCCAGAATCCCGTCGGCCACCATCTCGACCGGGATCCGCGCCATGCCGGCCTCGGAGAACGGCTCCTGCCCGACGATCGGATGGACGTAACTGCTGATCCCGCCTTGCCGGCGGGCGTGGGCCAGCACCTCCTGATTGGCCCGGTCGTCCCGCCCGTGGACTTGGTATCCGGGCCCCCAGATCCAGGGCCAGAACAACTCGTCGGTGCCGATCAGTCCGAGGTGGCCGAGGAAATGGGACCGGACCTCTTGCCCCCAGGCGATGAACGGGGGCTTGGCGGTGGATCGCCAGGCAAACCGGCCTTGGTCCTCAAACCGGGTGTGCAGGTTGGCCAGCAAAGGCGTCAGGACATCCATGGCTTCGGCCCGGGCCATGGGCTCGAGCACATTGGGCTCTAGCCAGTAAGGGCCGCCGTAGTTGAGATGGAAGTGATGATCGCCGCTCATCCAGCCGTTGGCTCGGGCATCCCAGACCGGGGCCAGAGTGAGCTCCACGGTGCCGCCGGCCGGTTCGATTCGGGCCGAGGCCTCGGCGGTCGGCGTGGCCAAGCCTTGAACCGCCTTCACGGAGACTTGACCGACCGGCGCGGAAATCAAGACGCTGCCCTCGCTGTAGAAGAAGGCCAACCCGTTTTGGCCGTCGAACCGGGGCTGGCCCTCGTCAGGGAGGAGCGGGTGGCCGTTGGCGTCCGCGACATGCAGCCGGGCCGCCGCGGCGCCGGCGCCGACGAGCTTGGTGTCGATCCGGAGCTCTCCCATCGGGGCGCCCCAGTTCCAGCTCTGGACCCCGACGAGCGATCGCCGGCCCCCATCGGCCGGGATCCGGTAGAGCTTCATGCGCTGAACGTCATCGGCCTCGACGTAGTAGACCGTTTTTCCGTCGGGAGCCCAGGCCGGCGTCAACGGCATGCCACTCGCCAGCTTGATGGTGTAGGGCGAACCGTCGACCGACACCAACCGGAGTTCCCAGCTTTGTTCGTCGCTTCCGGGCCAGGTGAGCGCCACGGTTCGACCGTCGGGACCTAACGCCATCCGGAACATCGACAGGATCGGGCCGGAGAGCAGGGTCCGTTCCTCGCCGGACTCGAGGGTCCGAAGCCGGAGATCGTCACCGGTGCCCTTGGCGATGTAGAGAATCCGCTTGCCGTCGGGCAACGGAATCGGCTGGAGTTCCTGGCCCGTGGCCGTGGTGACTCGGCTCTTGGTGCCCGACTGGAGATCGATCTTCCAGATGTCGAGGTCACCGGCCACGGCGGAGCTGTAGTAGAGGGTCCGGCCGTCCGCGGTGTAGCTCGGGTCGAGTTCGATGCCGACCTCGGCCGCGAGGACGCGCTCCTGTCCCGACGCCAGGTCGCGTTCGACGATCGAGGTTTCGCGGGTATCGTCGCGGACGAACGCGAGGGCGCGACCGTCGGGCCGCCAGGCCGGCCTCGAATCCATGCCGCCCCCCGTGGTGATCCTGGTTGCGGCTCCGCTCGCGACGTCCATGGTCCAGAGCCATCCGCGGCTCGCGAACGCCAGTCGGGTTCCGTCCGGCGACACGGCGGGGTCGATCGGACCGATCGTCAGGGACGGAAGCTCGAACCCCTCCAAGTACACATGATGGCTGATGCCGGCGATCTTGGGGTACCGGTTGGTCCATTGGGCGCCGAGCAGGGCCGGGCCGCCTAACGTGATCAGAGCCGCCGTCGCGAGCGAGTGTCGGATGGTCATAGGTCAGTAGCCGGTGGTCGGATCGACCAGGGTTCGAGGGGATTCGCCGTGTTCGACGCTTTGGAGACTGGCCAGAAAGCCGTCGGCTGTGGCTTGGACGGTGCTCGGGCCGCTGTTGTGGGGCGAGATGACGATCTTGGGATGATCCCAGAGCGGTGAATCGGCCGGCAACGGCTCAGTGGCAAAGACGTCGAGTGCCGCGCCCCGGATCCAGCCGCGGTCGAGGGCATCCGGAATGGCGGCCTCGTCGATCACCGCCCCGCGGCCCACGTTCATCAGGTACGCACCACTACACTCGGCCAGCCGGTCGCGGTTGAGAAACCGGATCGAGTCCTCGGTGAGGGGTACCGCCAGGATGATCCAGTGCGCGCCCCGGACGGCGGTGGCGAAGTCCGCGGTCTTCGAGACCGTGTCGAAATCGGGCCGCGGCGCGCCGCTCCGGGAGATTCCGGATACCGGGCAGCCCAAGCCGCGAAACGCCCGGGCAATGCCGCTCCCGACGTCGCCGGCGCCGACCACCACCACCCGTTGCCCGCGGAGCACCACGGGCTCCTTGCTTCGGTCCCAGACGTGGTTCAACTGATCGGCCGCCAAATCGACCAACCGTTGATTGGCCGCGAGCGCCCGGCAGACGCACCACTCCGCGATGGCGGGTCCGAAGTCCTCGCCGCTCTTGGTGAGCATGATGCCCGGAGGCAGCGGCTTTCGGAACACCAGCCCGTCGACCCCGGCGCCAATCGAATGAATCCACTGGACCCGGCCCCAGCCGTCGACGGCCGGCTTCCGGAAGCCGACATAGACCTCGGCCCACTCGAGGTCGGCGGCATTGATATCGCCGGGCCGCTTCATGCGGAGCGTCAGGTCCGGGCGGGCGGCGGCAATGAGATCACGGATCTCCGCGACATGCTCGCCGGCGATGAGGATCCGTACCGGTTTCAGTGTCATTCAGGGCTCGCGATGGCTGGAACGGGAATGTAACCGGCGATAGCTTACCGGCTACTCCGAAAGGTATCCTCGTGGAATCGACCTCTGGAACGGCCCCGCGCCGGGACATTCCCGTGACCAAGCGGGAGATCTTCGGCTGGGCAATGTTCGATTTCGCCAATTCTTCCTACACCACGGTGGTCATCACCGCGGTCTATAGCGCGTTCTTCGTCAGCTACATCGTCCCGAAGGATTCGGTCGCCCGCGATTCCTACTGGTCGATCGCGATCCTGCTGTCGATGGTGGTGGCCTTGGTCCTCTCGCCGCTGGCCGGTGCGATCATCGACTACAGCGGCAAGAAGAAGGCCTATCTCCTGGCCAGTTGCATCCTCTGTTCGCTCGGCACCGCGGGCCTCTATTTCGTGAGCCCGGGCCAGGTGTGGCTCGCCATCCTCCTGGTGGTCATCGGCAATGTGGGATTCATGCTGAGCGAGTCGTTCTGTTCGAGCTTCCTGCCCGAATTGGCGACGCCGGAGAACATGGGCCGGATTTCGGGGCTCGGCTGGGGCATCGGCTACCTCGGCGGCCTGGTGAGTGTCTTCCTGGCCTCCAAGCTGATCATCCTGAGTGACCCGAGCACCGATCTCGCCCGCTATGTCCACGAGAACCAACTGGCGATGCTCGCGATGGGTGCCTTCTTCATCATCGCGGCCATGCCGACATTTGCCTTAGTCAGGAGCCGGTCGCTTCCGGTCCCGGGATACGAGAACGCCCCGCTTGGCAAATTGGTTCGGGCCGGCCTCGCCGAGTTCCGGCAGACCTTTGCCACGGCGCGGCAGCACCGGATTCTGTTTCAGTTCCTGATCGCGTTCATGGTGTACATGGCGGGGCTCGATGCGATCGTGAAGTTCGTCGGGATCTACGCCCGCGAAGAGATTCATCTGTCGGGGGGGGAGTTCGTCTTGTTGTTCCTGGCCCTCCAGCTTTCCGCCGTGGCCGGTGCCCTCGGGTTTGGGTTCCTCGAGGGGAAACTCGGACCCAAGAAGACCGTGATGCTGACGCTGATGTGGTGGATCATCGGCATCTTAGGGATCTACTTTCTCGATGCCATGAGTGCCGCGACCGGTGTCGGTCCGAAGCAACTGTTCTACGGTCTGGGCCTGTTTGCCGGCGCCGGGATTGGGGCCACCCAGGCCTCGAGCCGGACGGTGGTCGGCCTGCTCGCGCCGGCGGGCCGGAGCGCCCAGATGTTCGGCTTCTGGGGCATGTTCTCGAGGTTCGGGAGCATCCTGGGTGTGGGCTTCGGATTCGTGGCCGACGCCTTCGGCTCAAGACGAGCCGGCATCCTTCTCGTGCTGGTGTTCTTCATCACCGGCGCCCTCCTCCTCTCCCGCGTCGACATCGACCGCGGAATCCGTGAAGCCCACTAGCCCCCCCGCCGAGCGCCGAGTGCCGAGCGCCGAGTGCCGAGCGATCATCACGGTGTCGGGGTTGACGCGCCGCTTCGGGGCCAAGACGGTCTTGGACTCCGTGAGTCTATCCTTGCCCCGGGGGGCGGTCTACGGCCTCGTCGGCGCCAATGGGGCCGGCAAGACGACCCTCATCAAACACATTCTCGGTTTGCTACGTGCCGAACGCGGCTCGGTGCGGGTCTTCGGTCTCGATCCGGTCGCCGACCCGGTCGGCGTGCTGTCGCGGATCGGCTATCTGTCCGAGGAAAACGATCTCCCCGGCTGGATGCGGGTCGACGAGCTGATTCGCTACTCGCGGGCGTTCTATCCCGCCTGGGACGATGGCTACGCGGAGGAACTGCGGCAGGCGTTCGCGCTCGACCCCGCCGCGAAAATCAAAAGCCTCTCCAAGGGGCAGAAGGCGCGGGCGGGACTGCTGATTGCGCTGGCCTACCGGCCCGAACTCCTGGTCCTGGATGAGCCGTCGTCCGGTCTCGATCCCATCGTTCGCCGCGATATTCTCGGTGCGGTCATGCGGACCATCGCCGATGAGGGCCGGACGGTGCTCTTTTCGTCCCACTTGCTTGAGGAAGTGGAGCGGGTCGCCGATCATGTCACCATGATCAGCCAGGGCACGATCGTGCTGAGCGCGCCGTTGGACGCGATTCGAGAGTCGCACCGCGTCGGTGATCGGTACGCCTCGCTGGACGAGATCTTCGTCGCCAAGGTCGGGAGCGCGGCAGTCCCGGCCCCCGACCGGTAGACATGCGCGTCCCGGGGTTCGCCATTACCTGGGAATTTCGCCACCGGCACCGCTGGGGGCTGATTGCCATGGCCGGATACCTGCTGGCGCTGGCGGCCATCAAGGTCCTGATCCTCGGGCCGGGACAACCCATCACCCTGGATCCGCCCGATGGCCGGGCGGCGCTGGTGATCGTGCCCTTGTCGGCCACATTCTTTTACTACCTCGCGGTTTTCAGCTTCGGCCTGGCTGGTGACCTGGCGGGGCGCCAGTCGATCTATCCCGCCCGGATGTTCGCGCTGCCGGTGACGACCAGCGCGCTGGCTGGATGGCCGATGCTCGGCGGCGCCGTGGTCATGTCGAGCCTGTGGCTCGGTACGGCACTGTTCGCGCGGTGGCCGTGGGGAATCGACCTGCCCCTGATCTGGCCGGCCCTGCTGGCCGCGTCATTTCTCGCGTGGACCCAAGCGCTCATGTGGATGCCGTACCCGTTGCCCTTGCTTCGAGTGGTTGTCGCCGTGGTTTGGCTTGCGGCGCTCGATGCGGCGGTCCTCCTGGCGATCCACTACCGCGTCTCGGAGCCCCTGATGGTGGCCATCCTGGCGCCGCAGCTTCCCCTCGCCTATCTCGCCGCCCACTTCGCCCTGGCGCGAGCGCGCCGGGGCGAGGTGCCCGATTGGCGGGAACGGCTCGCTCGGATTCGGACCATCGCGGACGCCGAGCCGCGCCACCGAAAGCCATTTCCGTCGCCCGAGCGCGCGCAGGCATGGTTCGAGTGGCGACGCCATGGTCGGACCCTCCCGTCATGGGTGGGCCTCCTCCTCCCGTTCGAGCTGGCCTTGCTTTGGCTTGCCAAGGACACGCCCGGACTCGTCGCCGAAATCCTGTTCTTGGTGCTGATCACGCCACCGTTCATGGCCGGGTTCGTCGCCGCGAACGTGAGCCTGTCACCCCTGACGCCGTTCACCGCAGCTCGGCCGTTGACCAGCGCCGAGCTCATTGCCGCCAAGCTGAAGATGGCGATCCGGAGCACGCTTGGCGCATGGCTGCTCGTGCTCGTCGCCATCCCGCTCGCCCTCACCCTGTCGGGCACCTGGCCGGTCGTGAACGAATGGGCCCGTCAGGCCAGCGAACTCGTCGGGACTCCTCGCGCGGTCGTGATCACGCTGCTCGGAATCTCGGGAATCATGGCCTCGACCTGGAAACAGTTGGTCCAGGGCCTGTATGTCGGTTTGACCGGCCGCGATTGGGTCATCCGATTGAGCAAGAGTCTCGTCCTAACGGGCCTGATCATCCTCGGGCCGGCTGCTCAATGGGTCTACGACAACCGAACCGTGCAGGCCGCGTTGTGGGACGCGGTACCGTTGATCTTCTGGGTGCTGGTCTTCGCCAAGATGGCCGCCGCGGTTTGGGTTGCCACCCGCCTCTATCAAAGCCAGCTGGTGAGCGACCGCACGCTGGTGACCGGCGCCGCGGGTTGGGTGCTCGGCGTGCTCGCCCTCGCTGGGCTGCTCGGCTGGCTGGTTTCCGGGCCGCTCATCCCGCGCCACCTGCTCACGCTCATCGCCATCCTCGCGATTCCGCTGGCGCGAGTCTCCGCGGCACCGCTGGCGCTGGCCTGGAATCGGCATCGGTGACCGTGACGAACCGGAAGGTCGTCCTCGGCGCGGTGCTCGGTCTCATCGGCCTGCCGGTGGTGTTGGCGCTGGCCCAGGCCGTGTCGTTCGACGTTCAGAACCGGAGCAACGGCTGGTTGGTGTCCTCGGGGCAGAAGCGCGAGTATCTGCTCTATGTCCCAAGCAGCTACGACCGGGCCAAGCCGACGCCGCTCGTCATCAGCATGCATGCCGCGGCGCTGTGGGGCGCCGCTCAACAGGAAACCAGTCAATGGAATAAGGTCGCCGAACGGGAAGGATTCATCGTCGTCTACCCGTCGGGTGCCAAGGGCGCCGGGCCGAGGATCTGGCGAGTCGACCGCGGACCGGGACTCACGAGGGATGTCCGGTTCATCTCGGAGTTGATCGATACGTTGGAAGCGGCCTACAACATCGACCCGACGCGGATCTATGCCAACGGGCTTTCCAATGGTGGAGGGATGGCGTTCGTGCTGTCCTGCACCCTGTCCAATCGGATCGCCGCGGTCGGGATGGTGGCGGCTGCTCAGACACTGCCGTGGAGCTGGTGTTCCGACCAGCGCCCGGTGCCGATGATTGCGTTGCACGGGACTGCTGATCCGGTGACGCCGTACCGCGGTGGTACGACCTGGATCACGTCCGAACCGTTTCCGAGTATCCCGACCTGGACGGCGCATTGGGCCCGACGAAACGGGTGTCGGCCGATCCCGGCCGAGTCGGCTGTTGCCTCGGATGTCACCCGGATCGAATACCCGAACTGTGCTGAGGACGCGGCCGTGGTGCTCTACCGGATCGCGGAAGGAGGCCATTCATGGCCTGGTGGCAAGCCGCTGCCGGAATGGTTTGTCGGGCCCACCAGCAACGGCGTTGACGCGACCGGCGAGATGTGGCGGTTCTTTCGGGCCCACCCACTTCGCTAGAACTACTCTTTGCCCTTGGACAGAAGCCGCTCGGTAAAATCCAGCCGTTCCTGCGCCTCGCCGAGTTCTTGGCGGAGGGCGGCGACCTCGTCTTCGAGGGCCGCCATCCGGGCGTCGGTGTCGGGGTTCGACATCGATCCGTGGGCGGCGTCCGCTTTGAACTTCTGCATCTTCACCAGGTTCGTCATCACGATCGCGACGACCGGAATCGACAAGGCCAGGATTGGGATGAGCATGGCCAACGCCTGTTTGTCCATTGGAGCGCCCCCTATTTGCCAACCATGAGTTGCCCGTCCTTCACGACCACCCGGCCATTGGCCGTGACGGTGGCGTTCGGGATGAAGAGCAGGACTTCGCCGTTGCTCGACCGGTTCTTGCCGCCCGATTCCCAGTTGTCGCCCACCGCGAGCCGGACCACCCCGGCGCCGTAGCCGTAGTAGGGCATGAACCCCGACGGCAGGATGCTCGTCAGGGCCGGGTTGGTTCCGATCACCAGTTCGCCCGGCACGGCCTTGTCACCGGTGGCCTTCCGCCAGGTCGAGACAATGGCCTCGGCGCCCCGGCTGCTTTCGAACGTGGTAACCCGGCCTCGGGCGAACGTGACCTTGAGGATCGGGGACCGGGTGTCGAAACTCGAGTAGCCGACGTAGGTCCCCTCGACCGCCGCGATGTCGGTCGTACGGAACACGCTGGCCGGAAGTTCCTCCTGCCGGTCCCGGACCGACCGGGCGCCGGCCACCTTGGCCCGGCTGGCATCGCCGGTGTTGCGGTGGACCCAGGCATTGGGCAGCACCTTGAGGGTCAGGTTGGTCCCGTTAGGCGCGGTGATGGTGACCGTGGCGCCCCGCACCGCGGTCTCGACGGCCTCGATCCGGTTCCGGAGCCGGTCGGGGGCGACGCTCACGGCCGCGGCATACATCGCCTCGACCGCCGGCACATCGGCGGTGTCCGGCGGCAGGAACCAATGAAAGTGGATCGACCGGACTTTCGATCGCTCGACCAGCCGCTCGAACGGCCGCTCGGTCACGGGCGCCAGACCCGTCGGCAGCCAGATCGCGGCATCGGCGCCGGCAAACGCCGCGGACCAGATCGAGTCGCGCCGAGCCTTTTGGAGCGATTGGGCCGCGGGGGCCAGGCGCCGGGCCGCTTCGAGTTCGGGTGGACCGGGCGGGGTGATCTCGGCCGCGATGACGCCCCCGGCGGCGGTGATCGCCGAGCGGAGTGCCGGGGCGGTACCCCGATCCGAGGCCTGGTCCCAGAACAGCACGACCCGTTCGCCGGGCGCGAGTTTCAGGGTCTGGTTGATGACCAGATCAGCGATTCGGGGCCAGTCGACCCGGCTGGCGGGGCCGGTTTGGGAAGACACCGGTTCGGAGACGGTGGCGGCGAGCGCCAGCGGGAAGATCCAGAAACGTATCATGCCGGAAAACTAGAGGACCGGCTAGGATTCCGCGATGTCACCGACCTTCCAGAGCTTGACTGCGCTCTCCCGGGCCATCGTCGCCTGCAACCGGTGCCCCCGGCTCCGAACCCATTGCCGGACGGTGGCGGCCGAGAAGACCGCGCGGTATCGGGATCAGCTCTATTGGGGCAAACCGGTGCCCGGCTTCGGAGATGCCCGGGCCCGGCTGCTGGTGGTCGGGTTGGCGCCCGGGGCTCACGGTGCCAACCGGACCGGCCGGCTCTTTACCGGCGATTCGAGCGGCGACTGGCTCTACGAAGCCCTCCACCGCTTCGGGTTCGCTAACCAGGGCGAGTCGGTGTCGCGAAGCGATGGATTGGTGCTGTCGGATTGCTTCATTTCCGCCGCCGGCCGGTGCGCTCCGCCGGGCAACAAACCGACCTCGGACGAACTGACCGCCTGTCGCGACTATCTCGAGGGGGAAACCCGGCTGCTTCGGCACGTCCGGGTGGTGGTGACGTTAGGCGGAATCGCCCACGCCCGGTGGCTCAAAGCGTCCGGCTGGTGGGAGCGGCTCGGCCCCGCGGGCCGGCCGGCGTTCGGGCACGGCGTGGCGAGTCGGTTGCCGTCGGGGATTGTCGTGGTGAGTTCGTACCACCCGAGCCGGCAGAACACCAACACCGGCCGGTTGACCCGGCCGATGTGGCAAGCGGTGTTTCGGGAGGCCCGGCGCCTCGTCGAGGCGACGCCGTAGCCGGGCTTAGGCTTTGTGTTCCGCGAACACGGTCGGAGTGCCCTTGAGATCGAACGACAAGACAGTGTAGGCGACGAAGGGCTTCCCATCCATCCCGGGCGCGCTGGCCGGCATGCCGGGAATCGTGAGGCCGACGACGCCTTTCGGCTTGGCGGCGAGCAGCTTCTTGATGTCAGAGGCCGGCACGTGCCCCTCGATGGCGTACCCACCGACCACCGCCGTGTGGCAGCTCCGGAGTTCCGGCCCGATGTGGTACTTTTCCTTGATCGGCTCGATGTCGGTGGTTTCCTTGACCGTGGCCATGAACCCGTTGGCCTGGAGGTGGTCCACCCACTTCGAGCAGCACCCGCAATTGGGGTCTTTGTAGACCACGATCGCCACTTTGGCCTGGGCCTCGAGGATCCGGGGCAACACCACGGCCGCGCCGGCCACGGCGCCGAGCCGGATCACGGCTTCACGTCGATTCATGATGGTTTCACCGCTAATCGGAGTTGAACGGCTTTGGCGATCTTTTCTTCCAGCCGTCCCGACGTGGTGCAGTCCATCACGTCATTCCGGCCATTCGGCAAATCGATCGCGTGGGCGGTCACCAGAGTGGCCACGGTGACTTCGTTGTTGGGGGCGGCCTTCACGAACCCCGCGATCGAGAAATAGACCACGTACGAATCGGCATTGGGGCCGGTCAAGCCTTCGCCGCACCGGAGGTACTGGGACAGCGGCTGCTTGCCGAGCCGGCGCATGATCTTGGCTTTGATGGCCCCGACCTCGCCGGCGGCCGGATCGCTGTAGGACACCGGAATCTCAAAGGACTTGAACACCTCGGTCAACGCCAGCCAGGCCGCATCGCGTCCGCCGGCCACCGTGACACTCGACGGTAACTCGGCCGGTCGTTCCATCATCCGGGCCATCAGCTCCGGGGGGATGAACTTGGATGACACGCCTGGATTCTGGCTCATGGCCCCGCGACTGACACCAGCCAGCAATACGGCGATTGCCCATCCGATCCGGTGGTTCATCCGACCCTCCTTGATGTCCGGGTAAGGTAACTCGGAATCCGCCGATTCGGAGCTATGTTGAGGGCATGACCGGATTCCAGTCGCCCCTGACCCCGTTCCTGGCCCAGCAGCGCTTCGTGGTGCTCGACGGCGGCTTGGCTACCGAACTCGAACGCCGCGGCCATGATCTCAACGACCGCCTCTGGTCGGCCCGCCTCTTGATCGAGCGCCCGGACGCCATTCGGGCCGTCCACCTCGACTATTTCCGGGCCGGCGCCGACATCGCGGTCACTGCCAGCTATCAAGCCTCGTTCGAAGGCCTGGCCGCCCGAGGTCTTTCGGGCGCCAAGGCCGAGGCCGTTTTGACTCGGAGCGTGACCCTGGCCCGGGAGGCCCGGGACGAATTTCAATCCGAGTCTGACGACCCGCGCCGGCTGCCGCCGCTGGTCGCGGCGTCGATCGGCGCCTACGGCGCCACCTTGGGTGACGGATCGGAGTACACCGGCGTCTATGCCGCAACCGACCGCCAGCTCCGGGCCTTCCACGCGGCCCGGCTCGACGTCTTGGCGGCGGCCGGGCCCGATCTGCTGGCGTGCGAAACGATTCCGTCGCGCCGGGAAGCCGAAGTGCTGGCCGACCTGCTCGAAGAACGATCCGGGCTGCCCGGCTGGATCTCCTTCACCGGAAAAGACGCCAAGCACGTGGCCGATGGCACTCCGTTCGCCGAATTGGTCCGGAGCCTTGGTCAGGCTCGGTCGGTGGTGGCCCTGGGTCTCAATTGCACGCCGCCGCACTTGATCGCTCCGCTGCTCGAATCCGCGGGGGACGCGGGCGAGACTCCATTCGTCGTGTACCCGAACGCCGGCTCGACCTGGGATGCCAAGGCCAAGGTGTGGCGCGGCGAGGAAGCGGGCGAGTCGATTCCGCGGCTGGTCGATCGGTGGTGCGACCTCGGGGCCCGGGTGATCGGCGGCTGTTGCCGAACCACCCCGGACACGATCCGAGGGATTCGAGAACGTCTTCATTGAGCTACCAGTCACTTCGAACTCCGAGACCACCATGATGAGAACCCTCTCGCTGGTCGGCGCCGGCCTCCTGCTGGCGACGTCGGTGGGCCGAACGCAGACCGTTGACTCCAGCTATTTCCAGGGCAAATCGTGGCGCAACATCGGCCCTAATCGCGGGGGCCGGTCGATCGCCGCATCGGGAAGTCCGAGCCGGCCGAACGAGTACTACTTCGGCGCGGTGGGCGGCGGTCTCTGGAAAACCACGGACGGCGGTCTGTCGTGGCGACCGGTGACCGACGGCCAGATCAAGAGCTCCTCGGTGGGCGGCGTGGCGGTCTCGGAGTCGAATCCCGATGTCGTGTATGTCGGCATGGGCGAGACGGAGTTTCGCGGCAACATCATGCAGGGCGATGGCGTGTACAAGAGCCTGGACGGGGGCACGACCTGGAAACACTCAGGGCTCGGCGGCGTCCAAGCGATTGCGAGGGTCCGGGTCGATCCGATGAATCCGGATCTGGTGTACGTGGCCGCGTTCGGGAAGCCGTATGCGCCGAGTAGCGAGCGAGGTGTTTTCCGGTCGAAGGATGGCGGGAAGCACTGGGAGCGGGTTCTGTTCCGGAACGATTCCACGGCGGCGGTGGATTTGACCATCGATCCCCGAAATCCGAACGTGCTGTACGCCTCGCTCTGGCAGGCGTACCGGACGCCGTGGAAGAGTTCGAGCGGCGGGGCCGGCAGCGGCCTGTTCAAATCCACTGACGGTGGCGACACCTGGACCGAGCTGACCCGGAATCCGGGCATGCCGAAAGGGCTGATCGGCAAGATCGGCGTGACGGCGTCGGGGGCGGCCCCGAACCGGGTGTGGGCCATCGTCGAGAACGATTCGGGCGGGGTGTTCCGGTCGGACGACGCGGGCGCCACCTGGAAACGAGTCAACCAGGAGCGGAAGCTCCGCCAGCGGGCGTTCTACTACTCCCGGATCTACGCCGACCCCAAGCTCAAAGACCGGGTCTACGTGCTCAACGTCGATTTCCATCGATCCGATGACGGCGGGGTCACCTTCAAGAACTATGACGCCCCGCACGGCGACTTCCATGATCTCTGGATCGATCCGAACAACAACCAGCGGATCTTGAACGCGAGCGACGGCGGCGGGTCGGTGACCGTCAACGGCGGCGCCACCTGGACCTCGCTGGCGTATCCGACGGCCCAGGCCTATCGGGTGGCCACGACCAAGGATTTTCCCTACCACGTCTGCGGGGCGCAGCAGGACAACAGCACCTTCTGCGTGGCGCCGGTCGGATGGGACCACCTGACCGGCCTGATGAAGCCCGGCGATTTCATGTACGATGTGGGTGGTGGCGAAAGCGGATACATCGCCCCGGATCCGAGAAACTCGAACGTGTTCTTTGCGGGAAGCCAAGGCGCGTTGTTGACCCGGTACGACCGGAGTAACGGCCAGATCCGGGATGTGCAGGTGTATCCCCGGTTCTTCTCGGGCGAACCGGCCAGCGCCTTGCCGGAACGGTGGCAGTGGACCTATCCGATTGTCTTCTCGCCGATTGATCCAAACGTCATTTACACCTCCTCCCAGCATCTCTGGAAGACCGCCAACGACGGCCAATCGTGGGAGCGGATCAGCCCCGACCTGACCCGGGCCGATCCGAATACGTTAGGCCTATCCGGTGGCCCGATTACCCATGACATGAACGGGCCCGAGATCTATGGGACGATTTTCTCCATCGCGCCGTCGTTCCACGACATCAACACAATTTGGACCGGGTCGGACGACGGCCTGGTCCAGATTACCCGTGACGGCGGCAAGACCTGGAAGAACATTACGCCGAAGGACCTGCCGGCCTTTGCGCGGATCAGCTTGATCGAGGCCTCGCGTCACCAGCCCGGCACCGCCTACGTGGCGGCCAAACGCTATCAACTCGACGACCGGGCCCCGTACATCTTCAAGACCACCGACTATGGAACTACCTGGACCAAAACCGTCGACGGGATCCGCGCCGATGCGTACGTCCACGCGGTTCGCGAAGATCACAAGCGGCCGGGCCTCCTCTATGCCGGCACCGAGCACGGGATCTACGTGTCGTGGGATGCGGGCACCCGGTGGCAGTCGTTGTCGCTCAACTTGCCGGACGTTCAGATTCCCGATCTCGTGGTCGAGGAGAACGATCTGGTCATTGCCACCCACGGCCGGTCGATGTGGCTGCTCGAAGACATCGGCTTCCTCCGTGAGCTTGGACCAGGCATTGCGAAACAGGCCGTTGCCCTGTTCGGGCCCCGGACCGCGGTTCGGGGGGTGTACCCCGCCTCGGTTCACTACTATCTCGAACGCCCCGCCGACACCGTGCGGCTCGAGGTGCTCGATCAGTCCGGTGCGGTCATCCGAAGTTTTGTTGGGCTCGCCAAAGTGGACAGCACGCAGTTCCGGGCCGATTCGGCGGCGTTGGACCGGATGGGGTGCGACGTCCGGCCCCGGCCCCAACCGATGCCACCGGGCAAAGCCGGCCTCAATCGGTTTGTCTGGGACGGCCGGTACGAAGGGTCGGCGGAGTTTCTCTGCATGATCATGTGGGGCGCCCGTCCGGAGGCCGGCCCGGTGGCTCCTCCGGGTACCTACCAGATGCGGCTCACCGCGGCAGGGGTTACCAAGACGACCCCGTTCGAGGTCCGGCGGGATCCCCGGCTGATCGGGGTCACCGATGACGATCTCAAAGCCCAGTTCCGATTGGCCTCGAGCATCCGGGATCAGGAAGACAGCGCCATTCGCGCGGTGATCCGGATCCGGGCCCTCAAAGATGCCATCGACGACCGGGTTGCCAAGGCGCCGGCCTTGGCCTCCGCCGCGGCCGGCCTCAAGCAGAAGTTGACCGCCGTCGAGGACGAGCTCTATCAAGGGCGAAGCCGATCCAGTCAGGATTTGCTCAACTTCCCGATCCGGCTCAGCAATCGGATGGCCGCGCTGCGCCGAAGTATCGAGAGCGGCGACGCGAAGCCGACCGATGGTGCGTTGGTGGTGTTCAAGGAACTCTCGACCGATCTAGGACGGCACCTGACGGCGCTCGGGGCGGTGGTCGCCACCGACCTCGGGGCCTTCAACCGTCAGCTGGCCCAGCGGAAGCTCGAGCCGGTTACTTGAGCGCCTTGTCGGTGTACACCGTCTTGCCGTCCATGATCGTGAGCAGCACCCGGGTTTTGTGGATGTCGGTCACGGCAATGCGGTAGAGATTCCGGTCCAGCACGATCAGGTCCGCCGCCCGTCCAACCTCGAGCGTGCCGTTGGTTTTGTCCTCAAATCCGGCAAAGGCCGCGCCCGTCGTGTACGACTTGAGCATGGTCGTCAGGTCCACCACTTCCTCGGGAATCCAGGCCGGCCCCGCCGAATCGGTCGGCGCCCGCCGGGTAATGGCCACCTGAATTGCCTCAAGCGGGTTGAGCGACGACACGGTCCAGTCACTGCCGCTGGCCAGAACGGCGCCACTCTTGGCCACCGAGGCGATCGGGTAGAGCCACCGCGAGCGCTCGGGCCCGAGAATCGGAATGGTCAGGTCGGTAATGTATTTGTCGGCAAAGGCCCAGAGCGGCTGAAAGCTGGCAATCACGCCTAACGCCTTGAACCGGGGAATGTCGGCCGGGTCGAAGAGCTGGATGTGGGCGATGATGGGGCGGGCGTCGCGAGGTCCGTTGGCTTGGCGGGTCCGTTCATACGCGTCGAGCCCCATCCGGATGCCGCGGTCGCCGATGGCATGGACGTGGATCTGAATCCCGGCCTTGTCGACGGCCATCATCAACGAATCGAGCTGGCCCTGGCGAAAGTTGGAGACGCCCCGGTTGTCACCGCTATTGAGATACGGCGCCAGGGTCGCCGCCGTCTTGGCTTCGATGACGCCGTCGGCAAAGAACTTGGCGGCATCGGGCCGGAAATATTTGGTGCCCTTGAACCGCTGCCGCCAGGCCACCAGGGAATCGACCTGCGAGACGGGTTTCTCCGGATCAACGTGCTGCGCCGCAATGACCCGGCTGGTCAGGTTTCCCTCGAGGTCCAGGGCCGCGTAGGCCTCGAGCGCCTCCGGACCCGCCGAGGCGTCGTGGACGGTGGTGATGCCCAACTCGTTGGCCAGCCGGAGCCCCCGCACTAGCCCCGCCTTCCGTTCCTCCAGGCTGTACGGTGGAAGAAACTTGGCGACCAGGTCATTGGCGTTCTCGCGGAGCGTGCCCGACGGATTGCCGGCCCCGTCGCGTTCGATCCGGCCGTTGACGGGATCCGGGGTTGCCTTGGTAACGCCGGCCAGTTCGAGGGCCTTCGAGTTGACCCAGGCGGAGTGGCCGTCGGCCGCGGTGAGGTACACCGGGTTGTCCGGCGCCACCTGGTCCAGCAGGGCCTTGTTCGGGTTGCCGTTCGGGAAGACCGGTAGAGCCCACCCGCGGCCCCGCACCCAGGCGCCCGGCTTGGCCCCCGCGACGCACCGCGCTACCGAATCAACGATGGCCTTGGCGGTTTCGATCTCTTCGAAATGGCAATCCGACAACCCGATCCCCGATTGCGGGTGGACGTGAACGTCCCGGAAGCCCGGCATCACCATCCGCCCGCCCAAGTCGAACACTTCAGTCGAGTCGCCGACGAATCCGTCAACCGCCGTGTTGGTGCCGACGAACACGATTTTGTCGCCCCGGATCGCAATGGCCTCGGCCGGGTCGGGACTGGTCATGGTGTAGACGGCGGTGTTCTTCAGCACCACGTCGGCGGGCGGGGTCGGACGGCAGCCGAGCAAGACGACCGCGGCGCCGAGGATCGAGAGTCGAGTCGACATCATGGGAGGACCGGTAGGATGATGTGAGAAGGATAGTCGGGCCCGAAATGGAGCGTGACCGTGGCCGGCCGGAACGCGGCCGACTCGGTTTCCGAACGGCCGGTGTTGAGGTTCCGGCTGAAGTACGGCATGAAACTCGTCGAGAACACGGCTCGGAGCTTGTGGCCCCGCTTGAACTGATTGCCGGTGATGAGGTCGGTCAGCTCGACCTTGACTGGTTGGCCTGGAACCAACGGTGTGGCCCCCGGCCGGGTTGAGAGGCGGCGGACGTCGAGACCCGGGCTCATCAGATTCCACGCGGTGCCGTCGGGGCCCACGTCGAACAGTCGAAGCCACACGTCGGCGTCGGGCGCGTCGGTGCTGACGTACAACGTGGCCGTGATGGTGCCGACCACCCGAAGGTCGGCCTCGAACGGCGCGGTGTCGAAGACCAGGACGTCGGGATGTCCGGCCAATGCGCGGTAGTCGTGGGCGCCGCTCTTGGCGGAGAACTGATCCGTGATAGGGGTTGGATTGCTCGGGACTCGGCGCTCGGCACTCGGCGCTCGGCGTTCCGACAGGGCGCCGGGGGCGAGGTTGAGGCGGAGGGGGGTGGTGCCCGGAATCGGCCAGGTGGTGCTGGTGGTCCAGGTGTTTTCGCCCATGATGAAGAGGCGGAATCTTGGGGTCTGGTCGACGCGGTTGTCGATGCCGCGGACGTAGCGGTCCATGAACCGGAGGATTTCCTCGTCGTAGTCGATCCCGGCGGCGGCGCCGAAGACCCGTTCGCCGGACTTGGCTTGGGCGGTGCGATTGGTCATGCCGGCCACGCCGTGAACCCAGGGGCCCAGGATCAGTTGGGTTCGGGGATCGGGCGCGCCGGCCCGGGCGGCGAGGAGGCCCCGGTGGTTGGTGAGGGCGCCTTCGGGACCGTAATTGTCATCATGCCACCCGCTGATGTTGAGCACCGCGGCGGTGACGCCACCGTACTTGGTGGTCAGGTCGGTCCAGTCCCACCACGGATCGTTCGGGGGATGGGCCAGCCACTCCAGGTACCACGGCGCCACCTGGGCCAACTCAGGCACGTTGGTCAGCGGGAGCCGGTTGACGAGCGAGTCGCCGAGGAGCTTCCAGGTCGAGTCGGCCTCCCGGGAGGTGCGGGGGCCGGGCAGGTTGTTCCGGCGCCGCACGTCGGGGGCGATGTTGAACCAAATCCACGATGGCCACGACAGATCGGGGAGCCCGCCGGCGTACCAGAAATTGCGGGCGCTCGAGTAGGTCATGGCCGGGACCATGGCCTTCAAGTGGCGCGGGTGCTCGATGGCGGCCAGCCACTGGACGGCCCCGGGATAGGAAAGCCCGAACGTCCCGACGTTGCCGTCCGACCACGGCTGGGTTCCGGCCCATTCGATGGTGTCGTACCCGTCGTGGCGTTCCTGGCGGTAGGGATCGAATTCGCCCTCCGAGCGGTACCGGCCCCGGACGTCTTGGGCCACGACGGCGTAGCCCCGCGCAACAGCCCGCCGAAAGATCGAATAGGTGGTGACCGCGGATGCCGCGCCGTAGGGGGTTCGGTAGACCAGGACCGGGAAGCGTCCGACTCGAGCCGGCTTGATGATCGTGGCGCGGAGGATCACGCCGTCGCGCATCGGAATGGCAACGGCGGAGTCGATCACCTGTCCGAAAAGCGATCGGGCCATCAAAGTAACGGCGGTCAATAATCCGACAATTCGCATTGGGATCTCTGCCTCGATGCGAGCCGAAGGCCGGGCGGGTTCGGTTGTACGAACGGGGATTTCGGGGTTAAGCTATGGCCTTCCTATGGCATACCGCTACCCCGACACCTCTGTGATCTACCGGAAGCTCGACCGTCCCTTCCTGAAAGTGGTTCGGGGCGAGGGCTCGCGGCTGTTTGACGAGTCCGGCAAGGACTATCTCGACGGGTCGGGTGGCGCCTATGTGGCCAATCTGGGTCACGGGGTGGCCGAAATCGTCGACCAAGTGGCCGAGCAGATTCGAAAGGTTGCCTACGTCAACGGGATGGCGTTT
>JANPEL010000478.1:0-3167 GCA_031431925.1 Gemmatimonadota bacterium
GCGACCTGGCGCAGGGTGACCTGCTGGCCCGGTTCGACCACCTCTTCGTCGTAGTGATGGTACCCGATCACTCGGCCGCCGTCGTATAACCGATCGTCGCTGATGATCCGGAACTGGTTGCCGGGATCGGTACTGAGCCGAGGCTTCCCGTCGACGACGAGTTCCCAGAGGTAGTAGTTCTTGGTGCCGGCCGGGTCAGCGTAGTCAATCAGCGCCCGAAAGCCGGAATCGCCTTGGGCCAGGCCCTTTTCCCGATAGATGAAGTAGAGCGAGTCGATCGGGGCCACCGCATTCAGTTGGTGCGAACCCTCGTAGCGCTCCCCGTCAAAATCGATGGTGAGGGTGTACCGGGCCCCAATGACCGGCACCAGCCCATCCCGCACGTAGACCCCGGGCTCGGTGGCTGATTCGGTAAACGCAAAGCTCCGACCCGCATCGTCGGCCACTCGCACCACCGCACCGCGGGCCGCTGGAGGCGGCGCCGAACTCTGGTACGCGTCGGTGGTGGTCAGTCGAATCCGCTGCCGGGCCACCGGGTCGTTGTCACGCAACTCGATTCGGCCCTCGATGACCAGGCGAACCGGCCCTTGGTCGACGGTCAGGTCCACCACGCGGGTGCAGCCGAAGGCGGCCAGCGCCACCAGCAGCGACTTAAAACCGGAACGAAAAACTGACACTGGGCACGATCCCGAAGATGGACGTTTGCACCGCCTCGACCTGGAGCGGATTGGATTCCGCCTGGCGGAAGCTGATCGACTGGGCGTTGAAGCGGTTGTAGAGATTGTAGAGCCCGAATTGCCACTGCTTCGAGCCCGAGGTTCGCGTGAACGTCAGATCGAGGCGATGATAGATCGGGAGCCGGGACGCATTCCGGTCGCCGTACTCGACCACCACGAGGCCGTTGTACTGATACCGCGACTCGGGGTAGGTAACCGGGAGCCCGGTGGCCAACACGAAGGTGCCCCCAACGGTCCACTTCCGGTTGAGCGGCAGGAAGCCCACCGCTGACACATCGTGGGTCTTGTCGAAGGGCGACGGATAGTACCGGCCGCCGTTGATGCCCGGGTCATCCGCGGTAAGACCGCCGAGGCGGCGCTCCGACCGGCTCAGGGTATAGCTCAACCAGCCGGTGAGGTCGCCGGTCCGTTTCCTCGCATAGAATTCGAGGCCGTAGGCCCGGCCATCGCCCTGCAGCATTTCGGTTTCGAGGCGGTCATTCAGCCCCAAGTCCGCTCCGTCGATGAAGTCGGTCACGTTCCGGAGCCGCTTGTAGTACCCCTCCACCGAAAACTCGTACGCCTCCCCGCCCCAGGTGCTGGCATAGCCTAACGCCATCTGATCGGCCACCTGAGGCTTGAGATAGGGCCCCACCGGTTCCCAGATGTCGACCGGCGTCGGTGAGTTGGTATTGGACACCAGATGGAGGTATTGGCGAGTCCTGGTGTAGCTCGCCTTGAGGCTCGCCGTCCGGGACAACCCGACCCGGATCGAAGCCCGGGGCTCGATCCCGGTGAACGAACTGATCGTCTCCCCATTGTCGTAGACCGTGCTGTCGATCACGGTACCGCGCTGGTAGCGGCCGAGCGCCGGATCGTAGGCCAGCGGTCCGGCACCCGCGTAGCGATAGATCGTGGCCCGCCCGGTCCGCCAAAACCCCGCCAGCCGGGCGCCATAGCGAAGGGACACCTTGGGGCCGAGCTCGATCTCGTGGCTCAGATGGAGCGCGGGCGCGATGCCGAACCGCTGCTGCAGGTCAATCGGAAGCACCGGCGAATTCCCGACCGGACGGATGCTCCCGGGTTTGAGATCGAAGCTGGTGAGTTCCCCGCCGAACTCGAGCAGGTTCCCGTTCCCGATATGGTAGGTCTCATTGACCTTGAAATCGGCGCTCCCGATCCGCGAGGTCCACCGGAGGTCGCGGCCGAACCCCAGGAATTCGAGGCCGTAGTCGTAGTCGCTGACCGCGAGAACCGCTTTCGAAAACAGGCGATTCCCGAACGCCTGGTTCCACCGGAGCGTCCCGGCCACGTTGCCCCAACTCGCCGCAAACTGGTCGGCCACCTTGAAGCGGTCCCGGCCGAAGTACCCCGAAGCCATCAAGGTCCCGCTCGAACCAAGCCGGACGTTCCCCTTGGCGTTCAGGTCGTAGAAGTAGGCCACGTTCTGGTTGAGATCGGGGTCGCTCGACAGCTTGAGGAAGAGATCCGCATAGGTCCGCCGGCCCGCCACCAGATACGATCCCGCCTGCTTCGGCAACGGCCCCTCCACCGACAGCCGGCTCGACAAGAGCCCCACGGTCCCGTTACCCTCGAACTGCTTCGCATTCCCTTCCCGCTGGCGCACATCGAGAACTGACGACAACCGGCCCCCATAGCGGGCCGGAATGGCGCCCTTGTACAGCTTCACGTCATCGATGGCATCGCCGTTGAAGACCGAGAAGAACCCAAAGACATGGGCCGGATTGTAGATCGTGGATTCGTCGAGGAGAATCAGGTTCTGGTCGGTGGTGCCGCCCCGGACGCTGAACCCGGTCGAAAAATCACTGACCGTGGTGACCCCAGGCAGGAGCGTCAGGGTCCGGATCGGATCGACCTCGCCGAGCACCACGGGGACGAACCGAACCGTCTTGAGATCGAGCCGGGCCGTGCTCATCTCGGGACTACCCGGATCGACATCGGACGAGTCGCGGGTCCCGCTGACCCGGACCTCCTCGAGCTCGAAGGGGAGCGCCGCGAGCCGAAAGTCCCGGCTCGCCGACCCAGCCAACACCAGGGTATCGACCCGAGCCGCATAGCCGAGGGCCCGAACCCGGATGGTATGAAGCCCCTTCGAGAGGGTCAGGACATAAAAACCGTCCTGGTTCGAAGTGGCTCGGCAATTGGCGCTCGGCACTCGGCACTCGGCCCCGTCGGCCGAGATGGTGGCGTAGCGAACGACCTCCCCGTTCGCCTCCGAGCGAACGTAGCCGCTCAGCCGAACCGGACCATCCTGGGCCGCAAGCCCCCGCAGGGGGCCAAAGAATCCGGCCCCTAAGGCCAGCAATACCGTCAGGATCACACCCACGCACCGCACCACTTTCAACCGAAAGCCAGGCCCCTCCGACGCCATAGCATAGTGACCCCCCGCCACCCCCCGCCACCCCGCCGAGTGCCGAGTGCCGAGCGCCG
>JANPEL010000479.1:0-14005 GCA_031431925.1 Gemmatimonadota bacterium
TACTTCGACAGCGCCACCTCGTTCGGGATGATCCGGGGCGGCCATGTGGCCATGACGTTCTTGGGCTCCATGCAGGTCTCGGAAACCGGTGATATCGCCAACTGGATGATTCCGGGAAAAATGGTCAAAGGGATGGGCGGAGCGATGGATCTGGTGGCCGGCGCCAGGCGGGTCATCGTGGTAATGGAGCACACCGCCAAGGGGGCCCCGAAGATTCTCAAGAAGTGCTCCCTGCCCCTGACCGGTGAGCGATGCGTCCATCGCATCATCACGGAGCGCTGTGTCCTCGATGTCACCCCGGCGGGCCTCAAGGTCGTCGAACTGCTTCCTGGTTGGACCAAGGAACAGGTCGAAGCCTCGACCGAACCAACCTTGATTTGGGCCTAGGCGATCGGTGGCTTGCCCCGGTCGCGCCCCAACAGTGAGCCGACCCGGCCGAAAAATGACTTGACTTGGCGCCAAAATACCAAGATGGCGCCACCGATTGCGGCCAGGATCGAGGCCAACGGCGCGATCACATCTGGACCGATATAGAGCATCATAGGTCAACGAGGGCGAAGGTCATGGGTCAAAGTACTCCCGACCCCACTCCGGGTGCAACATTCGTACCTCAATGCCGCCAAAGGACATATCGTGCAGGAAGTTCGGGTCACCAAGCGGGGCGCCGAGCGGTGGACCCAAGGCCATCCCTGGATCTTCGCCAGCGACGTCACCTCAGACGAGGGGTCGGCCGGCGTCACCACGGTATCCGATCACCGCGGGAAGGCGATCGGCAAGGCCCTCTATTCCCCGGCCTCGGAAATCCGGGTTCGGTTGCTCGACCGCCGGCCTGACGCCACCATCGACCAGGCTTGGTGGCGGGACCGAATCACCCAGGCCCTCGCTCGCCGGGGGCCGATCGACGCCTCTGCCTACCGGGTCGTCCACGGCGAGGGCGATGGTCTTCCGTCCCTCATCATCGATCGGTACGACCGCTGGGTCGTGGTCCAGCTCCTAAGCGCCGGGCTCGAAACCTGTCGATCGGACATCGTCGCGGCGGTACTCGGCGTCTTGGCCCCCGAGGGCATCCTGGCTCGCCATGACCCGAACGTTCGGCGCCGGGAGGGCCTGCCCCAGGAAATCGTTCTCCTGCACGGGACCGTGCCCGAGGATATCCGAGTCCGGGAAGGGCCGATCGAGTATCTCGCGGCGCCGTGGTCCGGCCAAAAGACCGGCGCCTTTCTCGATCAGCGGATCAACCGGCTTCGGGCCGGCCAACTGATGCCGGCCGGCGGGCGCGGTCTCGATTGCTTCAGCTATCACGGCTCCTTTGCTCTCCACTTGGCCCGCCAAGCCCGATCGGTGGTGGCCATGGACGTCAGTGCCGAGGCGCTGGCCCGCGGCCGTGCCAATGCCGGACTGAATGGCTTCACCAACCTGACCTGGCTCGAAGCCGATGCCTTCGAGGGCTTGCGTGACCTCGACCGGGCCAAGGAACGATTCGACGTGGTGGTGGTGGATCCGCCGGCCTTCGCCAAGAACAAAGGCTCGGTCCACCAAGCCCTGAAGGGCTACAAAGACATCAACCTCCGGGCCCTCCGCCTGGTCAGCCCGGGCGGCCACCTCGTCACGGCCTCCTGCTCCTACCACGTTCGCTGGCCCGAGTTCCTTGGGATGCTCGCCGAGGCGGCGGCCGATAGCGGCCGCCGCGTCACCATGGTCGAGCACCTGACCCAGCCCTCCGACCATCCCGAGGTCCTGACCATCCCGGAAACCGGGTACCTGAAAGGCGCTGTGCTCCGCGTCGAACCCGGATCGGGGTAACCCCCTCCACAGTTAGGCATGGTTAGGCTTATACTTGGGACAATCAGGCCACCATATCGAATCGTGCGTACCGCCACTCAACTCGACCCCCAGGAAGACGCCGCGCCCGCGCGGCGGGTCCGGTCGCTGCCGTCATTGGCGCAGCAGTACCGGGCCTACTTGATGCAACGGATCGAGGATTACAAGGATTCGCTCTCCCGCGAAATGCTGATGCGTCTCGGCGATGACGCCGCCTCGGAACTCCACGGAGCCCGGAGCGATCAGTTGGTGCTGACCGAGATGCTGATGCAGGAAACCGTCGACCAACAGATCATCGACCGGCTCAAGCTGCCCTCGCTTCGAAAGTGGCGTTCCAAGATCCTCCCCCTCCGGGAGGCCCAGCGATCGCCAACCCGCTGGGGGATGTCGACCGTCGACCCCGTGGCCTTGGTGCTGCCCCGGCTCGAGCCCGGCGACCGGGCCCTGGTCATCGGCACCGGGGCCGAACGGGCCGTCTATCTGTTGGCAGCCCATGACCTCGAGATCCATTGCCTGATTGGCGACACCACCGCCGCCACCAAGATCGAGGGAACCCTGGCCTCCGAATCCTTGAGCGGCCAATGTGAGGCCTTCGTCGTGATGCTCGGCAACTGGATTCCGGCGTCCGTCAACGGCCCCTATCATTTGGTGGTCATCGATGCGGCCGCGGTCCAGTCATTGACGCCGGACCGGCAACGATCCCTCATGATCCAGGCGCAGCAGCGCACCGCTCCCGAGGGGCTCCATGCGCTGGTCTCGGCCGACCCGGACATCGCGCCGGAAAGCTGCCTTCGCCACTACCCGGATTGGCAAAAGATCCCGCCCCCGCCCTCCGGACCCACGGGTCGTTCCAACGAGCCCGGCCTCCGGGGCTTCCTCCTCTCCGGCCCCCCGATCCGGCCCAGCGGTCTTTCCTCCGTCAAGTAGCCCCGCCGATCGGGCTGTGCGGGTCCGTCGGGGGCCGGGCGTCCATAGAGTGTCGCATCACCGAGTTCCGCGACCCTCTTGGAGGCACCATGCCAGACTCTTTGTCGTCGACCACTTCGCCGGTCGGCATCATCATTTCGCCCGGCACCTCGCGAACCACGGCCACCAAACTCTGGGCCTACCTCTGGACCGCCGAGCGCGAAGCCGAGCACGAGGCGTGGCACCACCGGTTGCCCCAGATCAGGGATCCCCGAACTCCCGATACCGATGCCGGCTAACAGCCCACCGACCAGGCCGGCCTAACCTTACCGAGCCATAGTCGGCAGTATATCTTGATCCGGTTTTTCCTCCGGCTCGAGTGACCAATGCGCGCGATTGTAAAGACCGCCCCCGGGGTCGGCATGACCCTGACCGAGGTCCCGAAGCCCTCCTGCGGACCGGCCGACGTGCTGATCCGGGTCCGCGCCGCGGGGGTCTGCGGCACCGACCTTCACATCTGGGAATGGGACCGCTGGGCCTCCAACCGGATGAAGCCACCGGTGGTCATCGGCCATGAGTTTGCCGGCGAGATCGTGGAACTCGGCGACGAGGCCCGCCGGGCCGGGATCCTCGCCGTCGGCGAGCTGGTCACCGCCGAAGGCCACATCGTCTGCGGCCATTGCCTCCAGTGCCGGACCGGCAACGGACACCTCTGTAAGCGAACCCAGATCATCGGCGTCGATCGGGACGGCGCCTTTGCCGACTTCATCGCCATGCCGGCCAGCAATATCGTTCGGCTCCACGGCATTCCGGTGGAAATCGGCGCGATCATGGATCCGGTCGGCAACGCCGTCCACACGGTCCTCGAAGGTGCCGAGCTTCCGGGTAGCACCGTGCTCGTGCTCGGCTGCGGCCCGATTGGCTGCTTTGCCGTCGGCGTAGCCCGGGCGGCGGGCGCCTCGACGGTCATTGCCAGCGACTTCAACGACATGCGGCTCGACTTGGCCCGCCAGATGGGCGCCCACCTGACCCTCAATCCGGGCCGGGACGAAGTGGTTGACCGAGTCCTCGAAGCAACCCACGGCAACGGCGTCGACCTGGTCTGCGAAATGAGCGGGCACCCGGCGGGCCATGCCCAGGCCTTCAAAGCCGCCCGGCTCGGCGGCCGGGTCAACCTGCTGGGCACTCCCAGCCGGAGTACTGAGGTCGACTTTGCTCACGAAGTCATTTTCCGGGGTCTCACGCTCTACGGCGTCACCGGGCGGAAGATGTATTCAACCTGGAACACGATGGGCCGCTTGATTCGCGGGGGACAACTCGATCCCCGACCCGTCATTACCCACCGCTTCCCCCTCGAACAGATCGCCGAAGCCATCGGGGTCATCAAGGACGGCAAAGCCGGCAAGGTCATCTTGGAGATTGCCCAATGACGAACCCGCTCGATGCCCGATTGTCGGAAGCCCTGGCCGGGTTCCGCCGCGACGGGATCTACAAGCGACTCAACTTCCTCGAGGGCCCCCAGGGCGCCCGGGCCCACATGGAAGGCCGGGGCGAAGTCATCATCCTTTCCTCCAACAACTACCTCGGACTCTGCAACGAGCCCGACGTCATCGCCGCCGGCAAGGCGGCATTCGACGAGTTTGGGGCCGGGTCGGCATCGGTGCGGTTCATCTGCGGCACCCTGACGATCCACCGGGACCTCGAGGCGGCTTTGGCCAAGTTCGTTGGTACGCCCTCGTCCTTGTCGTTCATGAGCTGCTGGAATGCCAACGAGGCGTTTCCGGTTACCCTGCTCACCGAGGACGATCTCGTCTTGAGCGACCAACTGAACCATGCCTCGATCATCGACGGCATCCGGCTGGCCAAGGTCATCGCCAAGTGCCAAACCGGTGTCTATCAGCACAATGACATGACGGACCTCGATGCGAAGCTCGCCGCCGCCACCGATCGCAAGGTGAAGATGGTCGTCACCGACGGCGTCTTTTCGATGGAAGGTTCGATCGTCAATTTGCCGGATCTCCTTACGGTCTGCCGGAAACACCGGGCCGTGCTGGTCGTCGACGACAGCCACTCCACGGGCGTCCTGGGCGCTACCGGCCGGGGAACCGCCGAGCACTACGGCATGGTGGGGGATGTCGACATCATTACGACGACTCTCGGGAAAGCGCTTTCAGGGGGCGCCGGCGGCTTCGTCGCGGGGTCCGCCGATGTCACCGACTACCTGATTCAGCGGGCCCGTCCCCAGCTCTTTACCAACGCCCTGCCGGCGGCCGTCGCGGCTGCGGGCCTAGCCGCGATCCGGTTCGTCGAGGCCCACCCCGAGCGGGTCCGGAAACTCCAGGACAACGCCCGCTACTTCAGGGCCGGCCTCCAGGAGCTCGGCTTCAAACCCCTCGACGGCGAAACCCCCATCATTCCAGTCATCATCGGCGAAACCGCCGACGCCATCCGGATGAGCGAGCTGCTCCTCGACGAGGGGGTGTTCGTCACCGGCTTCGGGTACCCGGTAGTACCCCAGGGAACCGCCCGGGTTCGCTGCCAGATTTCGGGCGCCCATACCATCGATGACCTCGATGAGGCCCTCCGGGCCTTTGCCAAGGTCGGGCGGCACCTCGACCTCATCTAGCCGCCGGGTGCCGCAATTCTCGCGTTCCTCCGAAACCTGCCGACAATCTGCCCGGCCGGAGGGGTTCCGGTCGGAGTGACGCGAGGACAGTACGGTTTTCATACACCCAGGAACACCCGGATTGTTCCCTGCTATGTCATTACTGTAAAACGACTTAGAAGGCATCTTTCTGGCAATAGCCAACCCGTTTGCCGAGATTATCATCCGGAATGCTGCAGGAACCGGCTTGAGCACGGGGTTTGCCATGAGGGTGGGCGTCCGTTAGTCCTTCGATCATTGGCGGGAGGCCGTTCAATGCGTCCTGTTCGAGCAGCAGTGGTGGCCTTCGGTGGCCTGGTGGTGTTGGCAACGCCGGCATTCGCCCAGCGCACCGAAGATTCCTTTAAGTGGTACCTGGGTGCCCAAGCCGGCATGCTCGGCTTTGAGACCCCGTCGCAGACCCGAGGCTTCGTTCCGACCGCTGGCGGCCACATTCTAGTCATGGCCAAGCGCACCGGACTGATCCTCTCGGTCGACGAGGCCTTTGGCGGTTCGGAGGGCAGCGGCTACACCGACGTCAACACGCCGGGAGGGATCCGGCCGGTGAGCTTCAGTCACCTCCGGAAGTACTCGGCGGTGATCACGGCCTTCCCAGTGAGGGGCGCAACGCAGCCTTACTTCGGGTTGGGCTTCGGTCTGCTTCAGGTCATCGATCCTCAGCCGGGCGGCGTCTTCACGTCGCAAGCCCAGGCCGGGCTGGCCAAGCGACTGGCATCTCAGAAATCCACCAACGGCTTCATCGGCTTCGTGACCGGCGTCCAATTCCGGCTCGACCGGATGGTGGTGTTCGGCCAATACCAGATTACGTCGGCCCCCGCGGCCGGCCAGTTGATCCGAAGCGCCTCGCATGGTTTGGTCGGTGGCCTCCGGGTTTCGCTTGGCGGCGCCAAGGAAGGCATCCACGGGGGCGGGTACTGAGTTTCGCGGCTCAACTCGGGATGACGACAACGGGGCGGCGCGATGCCGCCCCGTTTGTCGTTAGGCCATCAGGAAGCGGAGCGGCCAATCGGCGGCCTTGGTAATCCCGATCCTCGCAGTGACGCAGAGTGCACCGACGGAGGGCCCCGGGCTGATCGAGACGGTCGATCGCCGCATCAGGCAGCCATCGAGGGAGCGGTCGATCCCGAGTGCCTGACAGAGCTTACCAGGCCCGTTGCTCCAGATTCGGGAGGCCGCACCACCGCGACGGCGCAACGCCACCTCCTGGCCCTCGGTAATCCGCACCGCCCGGAGCAACACCGCCGCACCGATTCCGGCGGGACCGGCCACGAGATTGGCGCACCAGTGAAGCCCATGCGAACGGTAGACGTACCAGTGGCCTGGCGGGGAGTAGATGCCGAGGTTGCCGGCGTGTCGCCGGCCCCGGTAGGCGTGGGACGCCGGATCGTCCCATCCGAGATATGCCTCGGTTTCAACGATCAGACCCCGGACCCGCTCGCCCCCGGCTTCAGAGACGACCATCGCCCCAATGAGATCCCGAGCAATGGCCTCGGCCGAGCGAGCAAAAAAGCGGTCGGGGAGGACTCGGCTCAGCCCGGCTTCCTCGGACCCCGGGACCGCGGGCGGCCCCGACGAACGCCGCCTGATTTCGCCGCCACGGGTTCGGCGGCTGCCGCCACCGGCACGGGAGGAACCTCGGCCGGCTTCGCTACCGCCGTGCTGGCCTTCTTCGCCCCGCGGGATCGGACCGGGCCTTTGGTCTTGGCCTTCGGCTCGGGTTTGGTCTCGACTTCGGCCACGGCGACCGCGACGGCCTCAACGGGGGCCGGCGTCTTCTTGCCGAAATCAACGAGCCCGATCATCGGCACCGCCGGCGGCCGCGACGGGCCCCGTGACCCTCGTCGGAACCCGATGCCCGCCACCCGGGAGGCCAGCGGATCGGCCTCAGGAACCGCCGCGGTTACCGAGCCGGCGTCCCTCCTGGTCGATCCGTTCGAACTGCCGGCCGGGACCGACTTGGCCCCATCCGGCGAGCCATTGCTGCTCGAACCGCCATTGACACCCAGCGACGCCCGGCCCGAACGGGTCAGGGCCACTTCGTACTGATCCTCGCCAGTCTTCTTGACATCGGCTACCTCGGCATCATTGGCCTGCCGGAGGAGGCGGGGGAAGCGGGTTGGCTCGAGCAGCGGATCTTCGCGGCCATGGAGCGCCGCCATCCGGGCCCGGAGCGTGTCATGGGGCACGGGATTGGGCAGTTCGCCAAGCGCCCGGGTCAGCAAGGAAAACGCCGCCCCGAGGGTCAGGTGATCGCCCGGAGGGCCAACCGGCTGGACGGCCGGCGGCGGCCGGCGGGACGGTTCGGCCGCCGGGGCCGGTGCGGCCTCCGCTCGGCCGCCCGGCGGATGGTCGCGACGATCGCGGCCTCGACCGCGGCCTCGACCCCCACGGCGTTCGGCGTCCCGCTCGGGGGCGGCCGCCGGTGCCACGGCGGCGGACGTCGCCCGGCCCGCGGCAGGCGCCACTTCGTACTGACCGTTGTCGAGCTTCGCGACCTTGAGCAGCCCGCGGGTCGCCGCTTCCGTCACAAACTTGCTGAACCGGTTGATGCCGGCGTTCCGTTCGTCGAAGCTCGGATCGATCTGCTGCATCACCTGCTTCAGCCGATCCGACCGCATCACATCGCCCTGCTTGACCATCCGCTCAACCGCTTCGACCACCAGCTCCCACGGATCGCGGCGGGCCGCCGGGGCATCGACTTCGCGATGAAGACCGGCCAGTTCCGTATAGGAGAAATACTCATCGCAATTCTGGATCAGGAGATCGCTGGCGGAATCCCGGATCCCGATCCCGATGACGTACTTCCCGTACTCCTTGAGTTTCATGACGAGCGACGAGAAATCGCTGTCGCCCGACAGCACGATGAAGGTGCCGATGTCCGGCCGGGTAAAGACCAACTCGATCGCGTCGATGGCCAGCCGGATGTCGGTGGCGTTCTTCTTCGTCGACCCAACGGCCGTGGCCCAGATCATGTCGATCGACCGCTCGGTGAGCGGCATGACGTACTGCGGGTAGCGGCGCCAATCGGCGTAGGCCCGCTGCACGGTCACTTTGCCACGGATGATCTCGCTCGACAGCAAGGCTTTGAGCTCCTTGGTCAAGTCGGAGCGAATGCCCATCGTGACGTTATCGAAGTCGATCAGGAGGGCGGCGTGGGAAGCGGGCGCGGCGGACGAGGATGGGGCGGCGAGCGAGGCCTGTCGGCCTGCCCGCGAAGTCGGACCAGTCACGTTACTTTTCTACTCCATGGCCCCCCGGAAGATCGGTTCCCGCCGCTCACCGCACTGCCGGGTGGCAGTCGCGGGGATTCAGTCAGGAACCGCCGTCCCGGTAGCGGCCTATTGTTGAGAGCGGGTTGTCGGCGTCGTGCCGAAACCCAAGCCCTGGAAGTTTAGGCGGCCGGCCTCCTCCGCGGTAGGGTTCGGGCAAGACTGGCGGTCGTCGACGCTCCCGGATTTCCGGCCTTTGGCTCGAAGGCCGCCAACACAATCCCGGCTCGCTGGCCTTCCGGCGGGCTAGCGGCCTCCGGCCCGAGAACTGTCCCCGACACTGGCAGCAGGAGCCGCGACTGCATCACGGAACACGGCGGCCCCGTCCTCATCGCCATCCCCCGCGGACGATCGCGTAGGCCGGTTGAGCCAGGGGCTCCGCGGGTGCCACATGGCCCGACGGCCCGCCAAGTAGCGCCAGAGTGGGAATTCGGTGAACGGGTGGTTGTCGGTGACCGTCGGATACTGCTTCGAGGCGGCCATGACCTCCTCGGCCGTCCACATGAACATCGCCTTGACCTTCGATGGCGTCGCGACGATCTGGTCCCACTGGACCAGGTCGGCCATCAAGACCGGGTTCTGATAGAACCCAGCGAGGCGCTCATCGAAGCGCGCCCAGTCGATTGCGCGCTGGTTGCCAAGGAGGTACCACCCCCAGCCGAACGGGCCACCCCAGACAGACCCATTCGGGAACACCGCGGCGAAGGTCCGGAGCACGCTCCGGACTTCCTCTTCCGTGCCGCCGGGAAACCAAAGGCAGAAAACACCCCCGGGGGTCAGTCGGCTCTTAGCCAGCTGGAAGAATTCGCTGCTATAGAGGTTGACGGTTCCGGCACTCCAAATTGGAGGCGCCGGGTCAACGGTGATGACGTCATACTGCTTGGGCGAGAGCAGGAGCTGATTCCGGCCGTCGTTCGCCACCAACTGGACCCGCCCGGTGGCGAGTATTGAGTCGGCATCCTTGTGGAACAATCGAAAACTCTCAAACGTTTCGGGAACCAAATCGACGGCTGTCACTGACAACCCCTCGTGGCGCGAGGCGGAGCGAACGGTGGTACCCATCCCGAAGGCGATCGCGAGGAACTCCTTCGGGTCTTCGACCGTCGCGAGCGGAAGATGGGCCATCAGTTTCGTGGCCGTGGTCAAGAACGTCATCCCCACTCCGTTGAGCCACAGTTGGGGGAACCGGTTGATCTCAAAGGCAGTGAGGGTCGCCTCAACACCTTCTTTGTGAAGGAGGATCTTCGTGGTGTTCGGAAGGGCGGCGAGCGAATCGGGGATCCAGGTCGTTCCCATTCGGCGATCGATCCGACGCTCGATCGCAACCCGGAACGGGTCTTGATCAGCCACACCCGCCAGCAGCACCATCACCGCCACGGCGCCGACGAGGCCAAGCCCCCGCCAGATCGTTGCGACTCCCCGCTCGACGGCAAAGAAGACAACGGCCAAAGCCAAGTTGATGAACGCGAGGGCAACGACGGTCCGGGTCGCACCAAGCATTGGCACCAGGAAGAAGCCCGCCACAAGTGAACCGAGGATGCTCCCAACGGTATTGGCGCTGTAGAGCCGTCCGATCGCCCCTCCCGACGAGTCCCTGGAGCCCGCAAAGCAAACCGCCGCCACGGGCGCGATCATCCCGAAGACAAGCGTCAGGGGAAGCACCAAAAAGATCGTGGCAAACGCAACACTGGAGAGCCCGAGGAGCCGATGGGCGATATTGCTGTCCAGCATGACGAAAAACGTCAAGTTGACGGCGGTAAGGAGCCCAACGACCAGTTCCAGTACCGCGAAGATTGCCAGTGGGGATCGAAGCCGATCGACGACCCGGCTGATCAAGAGACTACCCAGCGCAATCCCCGTCAGGAATACCGCCAACATCCCGGAGAACGCATACACCGAGGTCCGCAAGAATAGGATCAGCTGACGAGTCCAGACAATCTCGTATGCCAATGCCGTGAAGCCGCTCACCGCGAAGCCGATGAGCACCAGGCGACGAACTCCCGCCGAATACGGCGAGATGACGGATTCGCTCGGTGCGGCGGGAACGCTCTCCGTCGCCCCCTCGACGTCGCCAACCCGCCGGGCCAGGCTGAGCGCGAGGCCGCCAACGGCCAGATTCACAAAAGCTCCGATCCCGATCGTCCACCACTCGCCAAGCATGCCAATGGTGACAAAGCCGCTCAACAAAACGCCGCCCACGGCCCCGGCGGTATTGAGCCCGTACAACAAGCCGAAGTTCCGCCCAAACAAACTTTCCCGACGAGCGAGAAACGAGGTGAGGACCGGAAGGGTGCCACCCATGAGCGTGGTTGGAACAAGAAGCACCAAGAACGACACCACCACTCGAACCGCAGCGGTCAGCGTACCATTCTCAGCAGAGACTCGGTATACCGCTTGAAACAGCGGTTGGGCCGCCATCAGCAGAAACGGCACGAGGACAGCAGCGCCTGCAATCGCCAACTCGAGCAACCCGTAGACGCGAAGGGGGTCGCGACGACGGTCGATCACCCGCCCTAGCAGATAGCTACCGAGGGCAAGGCCGGCCATGAACGCGGCAACGACCGTCGCCGTGGCATGGATCGTCACCCCAAACGTCCGGGCCAGCATCCGAAGCCAGACGACCTGGTACATCAGTCCCGCGCTACCCGAGGCAAGGAAGAGCAGCAACACCAAGGTGCGCTGGCGCAACAGGATTCGATCGCTAGGCATTTGAGACCACTCCAAAGTGACGGCCGAGTGCTTCGAGGGAGTATTTCGTCATCAACGTGACCGGTCAACCAACCGGTTCGGTTGGAAGGCCAAGCCACCGGGCCAACCTAACACCAGCACAGCGGCACCCGTTGAGACCGCTTGTGGCTTGTGCCGTGATTCCGTCCGCAAAATCCGGAGCGACCTGAGTGGACAAATTTGATTCAACTATCGGTCGCATCGGAATGCACAAATCGTGCCGAGACTGTGTTCGGACTCGATCGTACCCCCCGAATTGATTGGCTGCCGGGAAAACCGGACCTACCCAAAGCCGCCGACTGCGCATGCCGGATCGAACCCCCAGCGCACCACCGCAACTGAGCAGCCGTTGCACCCTGCCTTCATCCTTGAAGGTCCACCCGGAAGTCCATGCTACCGTTGGGTTTGTGGAAGGAGACCCGGAGCGGCCGGTCGGTCCATCGGACCCGCAATCATACTATTATTCCGCTGCCCACACCCTGGACCCTCAATGAAATACACCTCCCGACCCGACTCGCCAGGCTATTGGCAATACGACGGTCTGCCGATCCAGGCCGATCGGGCCACTCATGAGTTCGTGGTTGGCTGGGCCACCCGGACCCTTGCTCAAGGATCCCGCGTCCTGGATGTGGCCGCCGGCCGGGGTGCCCTTTCGAAGGCCCTCGTTGACGCCGGCTTCGACGTCTCCTGTACCTCCTGGGACGGAAAGGTCGAAGTCGAAATTCCGAAGTACTTTTGCAACGTCGACCTTCCATTTGGCCCGGAAAGTCTCGGCGGCAAGCCTTACGACCTCGTATGTGCGGTCGAGATCATTGAGCACTCCGAAAACGCCGCCGGATTTCTCCGGAGCTGTGCCTCGCTTCTCCACCCGGGCGGCTACCTCCTAGTGTCCACGCCCAATGTCGAAAACGCGTCCGCCCGCCTTCAGTGGCTCATTCGAGGCCGCCCTGCCTCATTCGCGCAAGGGGAGGTCGAGAAGAACCGACACATCACCATGCTGTGGCGGGAAGGCCTCGAGCATCTGATATCGCTTGCCGGCTTCACGACCATCGAAAAGCATTTCCCCGGCAGCCTGCGGCTCGGGTCCGGCCCGGCGGCCCTCGTCAAGCGGGCGATCACCTGGGCGATGACACGCTTCCTCCCAGGCGAACTCTCCGGAACCGCCCGACTGTATGTTCTTCGCCGCAATGGCGCGGCCATCCGAACGCTCGGACCCGGCGACGTCTACTGACAGTACCGCCGGACCTCAGCCCCTCGCCCATCCTGCCGTCGGTCCAATCGCCGACCTCGACGACTCAGTGCCGCATCGAGTGAGTCCAGCTCGAACGGCTTGTAGTGGGAGAATACGAGCCACGAGCAGCCCCCACCGCTTTCATGGACGATCCGACGGGCCTCGTTGTCGCCCCAACTTTGGTCGGTAGCGTAGGTGGGCGACCATTGCGGTCGATAGACTCCCTCATAGCCCGACGGTACTCCAAGGAGTATTCTGCGGCCGGCGTCTGTGAACACGAGGCTCTCCCCTTCACCATCCACTGGCCGACCCCGGCTCGGGGCGTTGCCGGCTGGCGGACCAAGGCTATCGGACAACCGAGCGAAATAACGGTATCGCGCGCGGCTGCGGGGCCCCTCTTCCGAGTATATAAGCCACGCCGGCAGGGCGGCCGGGAATACGTACACTGGCTCGCCCCGAGCGGCCCGAAACGGAGGATCCTTGAGGAGCGGCCCAAGGTCTTCACGCCACATGATCGCTTCGGGGTGACCCAACGTGATCGCCATTCCACGCCCGACCACCAGGACGGTCAAAGCCAGCGCCAACGGCCGGAAAACGAGCTTTGGATGGCGCCAGACCAAGGCCTCGACGCCACCAGCTACCGCGATGCCGATCAAGGGGATTGTGAACAGCAACAAGCGATCGGCGAACGGATATCGGTGGGCGCCCGAGGCGAGCGCAACCACCAAGATCGGCCCCAGAGTCAACGCAGCGAAATTGACCGGTCGTCGAACCGTTGAGATCAGGCTAGCAGCGACCACCGCCACCACCAGCAATGCCCCATATCCGGGAAAAACCAACTCACCCGTCCGACCGCTGAAACCCTCCACCAGCCAATTGCGAACCAGAACCATGGACCGCGTGTCCAGGCCAAGGAAAGTCGCCGACCAAAACCGCCGCATGAATCCACTCGTGGCTACGTCCCTGAAGAGGGCCAAGTAGAGGAAGCCAAAGATTGCGGCCCACAGTGCGCCGACACCGCCCCACCGAAGGCACTCGCGGCGATCCCGGCGGGCGAGGGCGTTGCAGACCCCGGCTACGCCGACGTTAGCGAGCACGAAAGCACTCGGAGTACTGAACAGCAGAGCGATCGACCCGCCCACGGCGAGTTGCCGGAGACCAGTCCCGGTGACCACCGCAGGCACAGCAACAAAGACCACCAGGAGGGCTACGAGGGCGTCGAGGCCGTATGGCTTCACCGCTGCGGAGTAGTGAATAAACTGCGGTGCGAGGGTGACCGTTGCGACGGCGAACACAACACCCACCGAACCAAGGCCCAGGCGCCGCGCGAGCAACATGGTACACCCCGGAAGCGCAAGACCAGCCAGGAGCGATGGCAGCCGGAGG
>JANPEL010000480.1:0-1576 GCA_031431925.1 Gemmatimonadota bacterium
GCAACTCCTCCACGCCGCGGTATGGCAGGTCCGGCGCGAATTCGAGCGGGAACGGAATCGTCTCGGGGTCCCACCCGGGCGGGACCGGCCACGCGATCCCCCCCGGATCCTCCCCGCTACGCCCGCACGCTGCCAACGTCAGGACCAGAAGCGCGGTCCCCCACGGCCGGCTCCACCGTGCCCGGGTTCGATCGGTCGTAACCATGACCAAAGCTCCTTGACTGCCGACGAAACGAGAGCCCCCGGCTCCACCGGTCGTGACTGGGCGAAAGATCGGGGCAGCGGCGCGGTTCTGCCAGGGGCCATGAGGCACCGGGCCCTGGCGCCGGTCCCGAAGGGGAGCGTCGAATCATGAGAGTCTGAACGACACATTGCCCAACACCCTCCGCGCCGCGGTGTCCGGGCTCGCCCCGCTCACCGGCGATGGGTCGCCAGCCGCGCGGGTCGATCAGCTGTTCCGCGAGCGGGCCTTCTGGCTCTACTCCACCGGGAGGCGCCTTGGCGATCTCCGGCGGCAGATCCGTCAATATGGGCGGCGTGTTCGGCCGGGCTATCTGTGTCCGGCACCAGAATCCGTTACGACCACGACGTCAGGGCAGCTGGTCGCCGCGTGGCGTGGATCGGCCGCGTCATTCACCTCGGGCGCCTCCACTCGAAGTCGATGCAGGGAGTTCTCAAGCGACTCGAAGGCGCGCTCGCCTAGGCCCTCTCGGAGACGAGCCCTCCCGTCGGAGTGACGAATTCAATCGTCAGAAACGAGGCGTGCACGGACCATGCGGCCGCGTGATCGCGAACCGACACCACGCGGACGATCCCGAGCAGAATACTGGAATCGATCTTGAGAACCTGGTCCGGACGAGCGGCATAGATCGTCACCATGCTGATGCCCGCAGGCGAGAGATCGCGGAGGTGCGCGGCGTGGCCGGCGTGAGGCCAACTCGGATAGAGGTGAAGCGCGGCGGCCTTCGAAATCCTGGGCATCGCCCGCCGTTCCATGAGCTCGCGAAGCCTCGCCCCAATGCCGGTGGGCGGCGCCAAAGGACTCGAGCATTGCCGGCAGCGCCGCACGGCCGCCACGGGACTCTGACAGAACGGACAATGGGTAAGTACCGCTGAACGCGCTCGGGCGGCGGACGCCGCGGCCGAAGCAGGTTCCGCCGGTGGGGCCGGCCGGCGTTTCTTCAGGGTTGCGTCGTACTCCCGGCGTTTGGTCGCGTTGGTGAGCACCGCATAGGCCTCGTTGAGCAGCACCGCCGCGTCATGGTCCCCACCGAGATCGGGATGGCCCTTGAGCTTGGTCATCAGGCTCCGATAGCTCGCCTTGATGACTTCGAGCGGCGCTTCGGGCTGGACGTGCAGGAGCCGATAGTAGTTGCGTCGGTTCTTCATCACTCAGCGCTTCGGGGGCGGGAGCCCGGCCACCTCGTGGACCCGCCTGACCAGGTCGTCGTAGCGCGGATCGGTGCGGATCGGAACGAAAAGGTCACTCTCGAGGATATACGGAAGCAGGTGGTCACGACGGACCAATAGCTGCTCCAGTAGCGCGAACGATGGCGTCGGCTCCCCGACCCACCCG
>JANPEL010000481.1:0-12264 GCA_031431925.1 Gemmatimonadota bacterium
GCCACGCTCCCTGATGTTCGTGATCAAGCCCCAGATCGCGCGGCGGGCCTGCGGGTCAAGGCCAGTCGTCAGCTCGTCGAGGAAGACGACCTCGGGTTCGTGGATCAGGGCCAGGGCAATAAAAAGGCGCTGCTTTTGACCACCCGAGAGCGTCATAAACCAGGCGTTCCGTTTCGACTCGAGGCCGAGTCGGATCAGAAGCGCCTCGGGATCGACTGCCCGCCGGTAGAGGCTCGACCAGAGGTCGACGGCCTCCCAGACCTTGATCCGTTTCTGGAGATGGGCTTCCTGATGCTGGACGCCGATTCGTTGCCGAAGGGTCGTGGCGTCGCGTTGCGGGTCGAGGCCCAGCACCGAGATGGTGCCGCGGTCCGGTTTCCGGAGTCCTTGGACACATTCCATCGTGGTGGTCTTGCCGGCGCCATTCGGACCGATCAGTCCGAAGATTTCGCCCTGGAGCACCGTCAGCGACACGTCGTCCACCGCCACCGTGGCGCCGTATCGCTTCCCGAGGTGGGAGACGGTAATGACCGCGGGCAAAACAGCGTCAGGCATGCTCCTAGGCTACGTCAGGCCAAGGTGGTTACGCAACTAGCTACCTTTGGTGGACCTCGCGCTGGAGCCCTGATGATTCACCGGTACGTCCTGACGTTCGCGCTGTTCGGTCTGGTATCGAGCTGCGCGAAACCCCTACCGCCCATCGAGGGGTTCGTGTCCGTTCCGGGCGGCAAGATCTACTATGCTCGGATGGGCAACGGTCCCGGCATCCCCCTGGTCGTGATCCACGGCGGTCCCGGCTCGGGGAGCTACGGCGATAAGCCGTTCGGGGCGTTGGGGGACGAGCGGCCGGTGATTCGGTACGACCAACTCGGCGCCGGCAAGGCGGATCATCCCACCGATACGACGCTTTTCACGGTCGATCGCGCGGTCCAGGAGCTTCAAGCCCTTCGTGATTCCCTTGGCCTCGCGGAAGTCCACCTCCTGGGGCAGTCCTGGGGCGCGATGCTGCTCCAGGCCTACATGGGCACGAACCCATCGGGGGTCAAGAGTGTGACCTTCCTGAGCCCGCTGGTCACCACCGCCCAATGGGAACAGGACGCCGATTCGCTGATCAAGACGCTTCCGGATTCGACGCAACAGGCCATCGCGACCCACGAAACCAATCACACCACCGATTCGCCGGCCTACCAGGCGGCCGTGCTCGCATACTACCGGCAGTTCCTGTACCGGAAGCCTCTCGATATTCCGGGGGCCGATACCAGTAGCCACGGCGACCTCGTCTATTCCTATATGTGGGGGCCGAGCGAGTTCACGTCGACTGGAACGCTCAAGCACTTCGATGGCACGGAGTGGCTCAAGGGCATCAGGGTCCCGGCGCTCTTCCTGGCCGGTGAATTCGACGAAGCGACCCCGGCGTCGACCGAACGGTTTTCGAAACTGGTCCCGGGCGCTCTGTTCCAGGTGATCCCCGGGAGCGGGCATGTGTCCCAGAACGACAACCCCGAGTTCCTGCTCGGGGCGGTGCGGGATTTCCTCCGGTCGGTCGACGGCAAACGTCGCTAAACCGGCCGACCCCTTGCACTACGGGGGGAGTGATCATAGCTTCCCCTAGTACTTCAGAGGGAGAGGCCATGGCGGGTGATTCGGTTCCGATGCTCAAGGGCACCGTTGATTTGTTGATCATGCAGGCACTCGCGTCGCGGGCCACTCACGGCTACGGCGTGATGCGGTGGATCGAAGCGGCCACCGGCGCCACCCTCCAGGTCGACGAGGGGTCGCTCTATCCCTCCCTCTATCGGCTCGAGGACCGCGGCTGGGTGGTTTCCGAGTGGGGCCTTTCGGAAAACAACCGCCGGGCCCGCTTCTACCGGCTCACGCCGAAGGGCCGGACCCAACTCAAGAACGAAACCAGCGAGTTCCTTCGATTTGCCCGGGCCATGTTCCGGGCCCTCGAAGTCCCGGTCGGTGAGTTGAGCACTCGGTGAAGGAGGACGTCGGGTGGCAGCGCTACTGGCGGTATCTCACCACTCGCTTCCACCGTGACGTCGATGACGAGCTGGCCTTCCACCTCGACATGCGGGCCGCTGAGCTCCAAGCACACGGGCTCTCGGCCGAGGCGGCCAAGCTCGAGGCTCACCGGCGCTTCGGCGATCGAACCAGAATCCGGGCGACCCTGCACCGGATCGAAAAGAACCGGGGTCAACGCATGAAACTGTCATTCCTCTTCGACGAACTGTTCCAGGACGTTCGGTACGGGGTTCGCGGGCTCCTCAAGCGTCCCGGCTTCGCGCTGATGACGGCGAGCTCGCTCGCGCTCGGCATTGCCGCCACGACGGTGGTGCTCAGCATGATCGACGCGTACCTCCTCCGGCCGCTGCCGGTCCGGAATCCGGGGGAGTTGGTCGTGGTCGGCTCGTCGAACCGGGCCACCGGTTCGCTGGTCGGGGGCTTTCTCGGGCTTCCCACTGTGCGTGACATTGCCGCCCGCACCGATCTCTTCCAAGGGGCCGCCGCGACGGCGATCGTCTTGGCGGCCGCGCGGCCGGCCGAGGGCGAACCGGCCGAGCGGGGTCTGTTTCTTGGCGTGACCGGCAACTACTTCGCTCTCCTCGGAGTCTCGCCGTCGCTCGGGCGGATGCTGACGGTGGACGACGACACGCGGCGCGAGCGGGTCATCGTGCTGAGCGATCGCGCGTGGCGGGCCCGATTCGGGAGCGACCCGGCCGTGGTTGGCAGGACCATACGCCTCAACACCCTTGAGTTTGTCGTCATTGGAGTGGCCCCCCCGGAATTCCACGGGACCGAGCACCTCTTCGACCCCGTCGGCTATGTGCCAAGCGCGGTCGTGAGCGTCCTCGACCCGGTGGCGGGGAATATCGAGGCGCGCCGGGGTGGTTTTACCCTGATCGGGCGCCGGCAACCGAACCGGACGGTCGGCGAGATCGGCTCAGCGCTCGGTGTCCTCGCCAAGGAAATCGAGACGGCCTATCCGGAAGTCGGCGAGGAGTTTCGGTTGCCGGCGGTGCTCGAGTCTCGGGCTCGCCCCAATCTGGCGTCGGCGGGGGGCATGTTCGCGGCTTCGGTCGCCGCCGCCACGCTGGCGTTGTTGGTCCTGGTGACCGCGGCCGTCAACGCGACCAACCTGATTCTCGCCCGGGGCAGCACCCGGGCGACGGAGTTGGCCGTGCGCCAAGCGCTCGGCGCCTCGCGGGGCCGGCTCGTCAGCCAGCTGCTCACCGAGACGTTGCTGCTGGCCCTGCTGGCGCTCGCCGGCGGGTGGGCCTTGGCCCGGCTGGCGGTTGACGCGCTCACCGGGATCCCGCTCGACGCGGACGACCTCCCCCTGACCATGGGACTGGAGCTCGATCATCGAGTCTTCGGGATGACGGTGGTGGTCACCCTGTTGATCGGCCTGATCGCCGGGGCCGGCCCGGCGCTGTCGGCGTCGCGGTTCGCCCTCCAGCAGCGACTCCGCGAGGGTGGCCGAGCGGGCTTGAGCCGCCGGGGGCGGCGGGCCCGGAGCGCGCTGGTGGTGGCGCAGGTCGCCGCGTCGCTGGTCGTGCTGGTGTGCGCCGGCCTGTTCCTCGCGAGCGCCAAGCAGGCGGGGAAGGTGGATTTGGGGTTCCGGTCGGACCATCTCTTGACCTTCGGTGTCGATGCGGGCCTGGCGCACTACGACGAACCGGCGGCCCGGGCCGCGTTCGACCGGATCGAGCAGGCCGTTGCGGGGGTCCCGGGCGTCCGTTCGGTGGCTTGGGCCAACACCGTCCCGATCAAACGGGGCGCCTCCGGCATCAGCGAGGCCAAAGGGGATGGCGACGCGGCGGTCGGTCTGATGACGGCGTCCGTTGGCCCGCGCTACTTCGAGGTCCTCGAGATGCCGGTGCTCGAGGGGCGGGGGTTCGAGTTGACCGATGATTCGACCCGAGCCGGTGTCGTCGTCGTCAACCGGCGAGCGGCCGAGAGTCTGTGGCCGGGCAAGTCGGCGATCGGCCGGATCATCCGGCTCGACCGGACCGGGCCGCCGCTCGAGGTCATCGGGGTCGTCAAAGACAGCAAGTACCTGTTGATCGCCGAGGCCCCACGCGCCTTCATCTATCTTCCGCTGGCGCAGAACTACGCCCGGACGGTATTTCTCCATATCAGAACGGCGGTCGACCCGGCCGCGCTGATCGTTCCGGTGCGGTCGGTGGTCGGGTCCATCGACCAAGACCTGACGCCGTTCGCGGTGACCTCGATGGACCAGGTCCTCGAGACCAGCCCGAACGGGATCATGCTGTTCAAGTTGGGCGCCGGGTTCGCCGGGGCGATCGGTCTCGTGGCGCTTGCCCTGACCTTGGCGGGGCTCTACGGTGTCATCGTCTTTTCGGTGGCTCAGCGGACGCGAGAGATCGGGCTCCGGATGGCTCTCGGCGCGACGTCGGGCACCGTGGTGCGGTCGATTTTGGCCGATGGGGGCAAGCTGGCGTTGGCCGGGATCGCGATCGGCGTCGTCCTGGCTGTCCTGGTCAGCCGGATGCTCGGCGGCCTCCTGGTCGGCAGCCGGGCTGGGGACGTCGGGATCTTTGCGGCGGTAGCCGTCGGGCTGGGCCTCGCGGCGCTACTGTCGACCTATCTGCCGGCCCGTCGGGCCGCGCGGATCGATCCGGTGAAGGCGCTCAACGAGGGGTGACGTAGGCCATCGACTCGGCCTCTGGTGGGGTGCCTCTGGGCCCTGGAGTACCACGTTGGCCACGACGCCGTTGCCAAGGAGCACGAGGATCATCGTGCCCACTGCTTCCGCGATAACTGGATGCATCGGGTGGTCACCGGTCGGGGAAAGGGTGCATAGTAGCGGGTCTAGTCCGGCTGCTTCGTTGAGTCCGCGGAAGGGGCTGCCGGCGCCCGGGGATATGATTCGTGCGCCTGGACCACCTTCCATTCGCCGGCGATGCGTTGAACGACGATGCTCCAGGCCTCATGGCCGGTGGTGGGGCGGCCGGCCGCATCGACGTTGGTGGAGTGGATGATCCCGGTAAGCACGGCGGCGTTCCGGTCGATCACATGGACCCGGGACTCGCCGAGCTTGAAATGCACGTTCTTACCCTGCTCGCTCGGGAAGTACTTCTTCATCGAGACGAAGTGGGAATCGAGCGGTGTCATGCCGCCGAACGTGGCCCAGGCGAAGTCGGGGCCGTCATGGTGAAAGGCGATGAAACCGTCGACGTCGTGGCGGTCAATCGTCGCGACCATGGCCGCGCCGAAGGCCCGGACCGAATCGGCCAGCGCCGCCCGATCGGCCGGGGCCAGGGTGGTGGAGGTGGCGCAGCCGGCCAGCGCGAACGTCGTGGACGCCAGTATCACTTCGACCCGAAATCCCATGGGAACGCCTCGTTGGGGTTGGGCCAAGTTGCGGCCGGATCTCGACTTCGGCAAGACCGCCGGTCCGATGGCTTGGGCCGGAGGGGCGAAGTCGCGAAACGGCGTTCCGCCGGGTAAATTGCGACGCTGCTCTCACGGAACCGAGTCGCAATGCGCCCGACCAATCGATACCTGCTCGCCGTCCTGTTCACCGCGGCGGCGCTCGTCCCACCGCTGGCCTCCCAGTCGTCGCGCTCCGACCGGCTCACCGCCCGGATTGACTCCGCCGCCAAAGCCGCTCTTTCGTCCAAGGCCACGCCGAGTGTCTCGATTGCGATCTCCCGGAAGGGACGCACCATCTATTCGAAGGCGTTCGGCACCGCCGACCTCGAGCAACGGGTCCTGGCCACCGCCAACACGGTGTATCTGATCGGCTCCGTCACCAAGCAGTTTACCGCGGCCGCTGTCTTGGCCCTGGTGGAGGACGGTAAACTCAGCCTCGACGACCAACTGGGCAAGTTCTTCCCTGATTGGCCGGCTGGGGGCCGCGGGGTGACGGTCCGGCAACTGCTCAACCACACCTCCGGCATCAAAGACTACACCGCCGTGCCCCGGTGGCTTCGGGTGATGGCGCTGCCGCTTCCGCACGACTCGATGCTGGCGCTCTTTCGCGATGAGCCGATGGACTTCGCGCCCGGCACCGAGTGGCGCTACGACAACTCCGGGTACTACCTCCTCGGCGTCATCATCGAGAAGGCGAGCGGCCGGACGTACGCCGAGTATGTTGCCCGCCGATTGTTCGAGCCCGCGGGCCTCAAGGCCACCCGCTACTGCGCCAGCCGGTCAGTGGTGCCCGGCCGGACGCCGGGCTACAGCGCGGGGCCCGACGGCTTCACGAACGCCGCCCCGATCAACGTAGACCAAGCGTATGCGGCCGGGGCGCTCTGCTCGACACCGGCCGATCTGCTCGCCTGGACCCAGGCCCTCGAAGGCGGCCGAGTGATCAGGCCGGAGTCCTACCGGATGATGACGACGCCGCTGCCGCTGCCGGGCGGGAAAGACCAGACCTATGGGTTTGGGCTCGGGATCGGGAACCGGTCCGGCCACCGGTCGGTCTCCCACAACGGCGGCATCAACGGATTCAACGCGTACTTGGCGAGCTATCCGGACGACTCGCTGATCGTCGCGGTCGTGGTCAACGTCGAGTCGGGCGAGGCCGACCGGATCGGCCGGAAAGTGAGTCAGTGGGCGTTAGGTATTCCGGACGAAGTCATCAAGGACTTGGCGGTGCCGGAGGCCGAGCTCGCCCGGGTGGCGGGCCACTACGCCCAGGGGGAAACTAAGCTCGAGGTCCGGGCGGAGGGCGGCCGCCTCATGGCCTACGGTCTGGGAAAGCCGACCCGGGTGCTCTACCAGGGTGACAACGAGTTCCGGCTCGAGTCGAGTCCCGATGTGCGGTTGCGGTTTACCGGCGCGGGCCCGAAGGCGGAGGCCATGGCGGTTACCACTCCGGGCGGCTCACTGACTTTGTCACGGGTGCCGTAACAGGGCCCGCCGCAGTCGGGGCCGGGGAAAGGGGCGGGGGTCCCGTTAGCCTGCCGTCAGCGGAGTGAGCCACTTGCGGGCGTTCCTGCGCGTGGGAGAGGAGAACCTTCCACGGAGACGCCATGCGCCGCCCCACCCGTTCGCTGCTCGCCTGCCTGCTTTTGTCCGTTGCTGCCTGTGGTGGCGGGGATCCAGTCGGTTCGAGCCCGCCGCCGCCACCCCCGCCTCCCGCTCCGGTTGCATCGGTGGTCATTACCCCTCCGGGACCGCTGGCTCTGATTGTCGGGGCGACGGCTCAGCTCACGGCCACGCCGCAGGATGCGGCCGGGACGCCGCTGACGGGGCGCGCGATCGCGTGGAGCTCATCCGCCGAAGCGGTCGCAACGGTCTCCACAAGTGGAGCGGTTACGGCCGTTGGAGTCGGGAGTGCGCAGATTCGGGCCGCCAGCGAGGGGCGGACCGGGGAGGTTACCGTAAATGTCGCGCCCGTGCCGGTGGCCTCGGTGACCCTCTCGCCCGAAACCGGAACCTTGGTTCCCGGCCAATCGATGACCCTCGTTGCCACGGCAAGGGATGCCCAAGGGTTGGCGCTCCAAGGCCGAGCGATAACGTGGGGCAGTTCCACCGAAGCTGCGGCCACGGTGAGCCAGACCGGCGTAGTGACCGGGGTCGCGGTCGGGATTGCCACGGTGACCGCAACCAGTGAGGGGAAGAGCGCCACGGCGGCGTTGAGGGTTCGAGATGGCGGATGGATCACCCCGGCCGGAGGTACCATCACGGCCGCTGCCGGCCACGTCGTGATGACTTTTCCCGCTGGTGCGGTTGTGGCGCCCACAGCCATTACCGTCGACCCAATCGCGGTGCCAAATCCCACCACCAATCTGATTCCAGGTACCGGCTTTGATCTGGGGTCGGTCCTAACCTTGGCCCTCCCGGTCTCGGTTCGGCTTCGCTATGCGGCAAGTTCGATCCCAGCGGGTATCCCGGCGAGCGAACTTCGGGTCGGCAGGATCACCAGTGGGGAGTGGAGGGATCTGGCGGGCAGCACCGTGGACCTGGCTGGGCTCTCCGCGGTTGGGGCCGGCAGCGACTTCGGCAGTTGGGGCGTTGTCACTCGGGTGCTCGCCGGCGTCAGCATTCCTCAGGCCGCGCCCACCGTGTCGGTCGGGAACACCATCCAGTTGAGTCTCGAGGGCAGGGATTTCCACGGCCTTCCCATGCCGATCGCGCCAGCGACCTGGACTTCTCTTTCACCAGGGGTCGCCACGATCGGACTGAATACCGGAGTGGTTACGGCGGTCGCGCCGGGGACGGCCGTCATGGCTGGCAGTAGTGGCGGCAGAGCGGCGGAGGTGGTCGTTACGGTGGTTGGGGCCCCGCCGCCGCCGGTGTTTGCGGCCTTTACCTCGCTTGAGGCCGGCGGTAACCATACTTGTGGCCTAACGGCCGTCGGCCACCTCTGGTGTTGGGGTTGGAACGCGGCCGGCGCCCTGGGCGACGGAACCTTGGTCAGCAGTTCGAGACCGGTGGCCGTCCAGGGCGGGCACCTCTTCACCATCGTGGCGCCAGGCGGCAATTTCACCTGCGGGCTGAAGTCCGGCGGAGCGGCTTGGTGCTGGGGCGAGAACGTGACCGGGGCGATCGGAGACGGAACCACCACGAACCGCCTGGTACCCGTCGCCGTGAGCGGTGGGCATAGTTTTGTTGCGCTGAGCGGTGGTTTCCTGCACGCCTGTGGCCTCAAGGCCGACGGCACGGCATGGTGCTGGGGCGGCAATGGTTTCGGCACGCTCGGCAACGGGACCTTGACCCAAAGCCTAACGCCGACGCCCGTGGTTGGCGGGCACACCTTCCAGTCGATTGCGGCCGGCGAGTATCAAACCTGCGGAATCACCCTGATCGGGACCGGGCTGTGTTGGGGACGGAACAGTAGCGGCCAGCTCGGCGACGGCACCGTCCAGAATCGGTCCGCGCCAACCCCAGTGGCCGGCGGAACCGCGTTTGCGAGCGTCTCGGTTGAGGGATCCCATAGCTGCGGACTTACGGCCGCGGGCGCCGCGTGGTGCTGGGGAGCCAATGTCTTCGGACGGCTCGGTGACGGGACCCAGGTGACCCGAACGACCCCGGTGGCGGTCGCCGGTGGTCAAGTCTTCGCCCAGATCCGGGCGGGCACGGAGCACACCTGCGGAGTGGTCGAGTCGAATGGGGTCTGGTGCTGGGGTCGAAACACGTATAGCTCGCTCGGGCTCCCACCAGTGACCACCCACCGGTTCGTTCCCACGGCTGCCGCGGCCGGCAGCATTGGTCTCGTTCGGATCTCGGTCGGATGGTGGCACACCTGCGGTCTGACCAACACTGGGGTCGCCAAATGCTGGGGATGGAATCTCTATGGGCAGCTTGGGGACGGCGGAAACACGGACCAACTGACGGCGGTGGGTGTTCTCAACCCCTGAGAGCCGACCGGGTGCCGCAAGTGGCCCGGGCTTTCGGGGTGGAGGACGCTCCGGTCGGCGAGTAGCGCGGCTCTCAGTGGAGTATGCCGGCGGCGCTGGACTCCCGCTAACGGGTCCAGATGACGATGGCCGCGCAGGCGTCTGAGAGGAACTCCGCCGGGATCTGGCCGCCGCGGCGGTACACCTCGATCATTTCGATCTCAGCGGGTGAGACGTAATCCAGCGCGTAGTTGTGATCATCGGTCATGACCCGGCTTCCGTCAATCCAGACCGCAACTTTGTTGGACGCCCCACCCCGGCAGCCCTGAAAGTTCACCGTCGAGGTCCCTCCGGAGCTTGAAACCCGGACGCTCGGGATCCCTTGGAGCAGATCGGCGGTGCGCGAGGCCGACTGGAACCAGGGGCCCTGGTGGCGGGCCCGGAAGGTGCCGGCCCGGATTCGTTGCCGGTGGAAAAATCCGTCGTAGCGTGAGGTAAAGGCATACTCCGGCGGCTTCTCGATCACAGATCCCTTGGCAATGAGGTCGGGCAGAAACTGGGGCGCCCGTTCGAGCCCGATCTGGAAGCTCTGCTCCTGACCCTCCTCCATCCGGATCATGAACAACTGCGGCTTCCAGCCGATGGCCCGGGCCACCACCGCGTGCGATCCCACCGGAACTACTGGAAACCGAAATCGGCCGTTCTGGTCCGCCAGGGTTTGGAGGCCGGTGCCGAGCAGGGCGATGGCGGCATTGGGAACCGGCGTGCCCAGTGAATCGGTGACCCGGCCGAGCAAAATTCCGGATTTCTCCTGGGCCGCCAACGGCGCTGCGCCGAGCAAGAGGCACAGGGCACCGAGTCCCGCGAAGTGCCGGCGCAGCCTCACGCCGGATCTTCCCACCGGCGGGCCCGGGCGAGGGCCTTTTCCCACCCTCTGAGCAGCGCCTTTCGCTTGGCCGGCTTCATCGCCGGCGTGAACCGCCGGTCGGCCTGCCATTGCGTGGCGATCTCGGTGGTGTCCTTCCAGTAGCCCACGGCCAGCCCGGCGAGGTAGGCGGCGCCGAGCGCGGTGGTTTCCGACACCCGCGGCCGCACCACCGGCACCCCCAGCACATCCGCCTGGAACTGCATCAGGAGATTGTCGGCGGAGGCACCGCCGTCGACCCGGAGTTCGCGGAGCTTGATGCCCGAGTCGGACTGCATGGCGTGCAGTACGTCGTGGACTTGGTAGGCGATGCCCTCGAGTGCGGCCCGGGCGAGGTGCGCCGCCGTGGTGCCCCGGGTGAGCCCGGCCACCAATCCGCGGGCATACTGGTCCCAGTGCGGTGCGCCGAGCCCCGCAAAGGCGGGAACGAAGTAGACCCCGCCGTTATCCTCGACCTGGGCCGCGAGGGTCTCGACTTCAGAGGAGGTCTTGATCAAGCCCAATCCATCGCGGAGCCACTGGACCACGGCGCCCGCGATGAAGATGCTGCCCTCGAGGGCGTACTCGGTCCGGCCTCCGACCCGCCAGGCCACCGTGGTGAGGAGATTGTTCCGGGACCTGATCGGCTTGGTGCCGGTGTTCATCAGCATGAAGCAGCCGGTGCCGTAGGTGTTCTTCACCATGCCGGGTTGGCGGCACACCTGGCCGAAGAGCGCCGCCTGCTGGTCGCCCGCGATGCCGGCGATCGGCATCGCGCCACCCCACAGGGTGGTTTCCCCGTAGACTTCGCTTGAGGCGCGGATTTCGGGTAGAATGGCCCGCGGAATCCCGAACAACTTGAGCAATTCGTCGTCCCAGTCGCAGGTCTTGAGATTGCAGAGCATGGTGCGCGAGGCATTGCTCACGTCGGTCACATGGGCCCGGCCGCTCGTCAAGTTCCAGACCAGCCAGGAGTCGATGGTGCCGAACGCGAGCTCGCCGGCGCGGGCCCGGGCCTTAGCTCCCGGCACGTTGGCAAGAATCCACTGGAGTTTGGTGGCGGAGAAGTAGGCGTCCAGTACGAGTCCCGTCTTCCGGCGGATCATCGCGGCTTTGCCGGCCTTCCGGAGCCGGTCGCACGCGCCGGCCGTCCGGCGGTCCTGCCAGACGATGGCGTTGGAGATCGGCCGGCCGGTGGCGCGATCCCACACCACCGTCGTTTCGCGCTGGTTGGTGATGCCCACCGCCGCGATGTCGGTGCTCTTGAGTCCCGCCTTCGCGAGGGCGTCCCCGGCCACCGCGGACTGGGTGGCCCAGATCTCGGTGGCGTCATGTTCGACCCAGCCTGGCGTCGGGAAAATCTGCCGGAACTCCCGCTGGGCATCGGCCACGATGGCGCCGTGGTGGTCGAAGATGATGGCCCGCGAGCTGGTGGTGCCCTGGTCGAGGGCGAGTACGTATTTCATTGAGGATGGTCCCGTTCACCAGTGGAGGTTGAAGAACACGGCACCGAGCACCGCGCCGACGATCGGGCCCGCGATTGGGATCCAGGCGTAGCCCCAGTCGCTCGAGCCCTTGCCGGGAATCGGGAGCAGGGCGTGGGCGATCCGGGGGCCCAGGTCGCGGGCCGGGTTGATGGCGTAGCCGGTGGCGCCGCCCAGCGACATCCCGACGGACGCCACCAGGAGCCCCACCAAGAACGGCGAGAAGCCTTTGTCGAACCCGGTGTTCGGCACCAGGTTCTCGGGTCGCATGATGGCGAGGAGTCCGAGCATCAGCACGAAGGTGGCGATCACCTCCGCCGTGAAGTTGGCGCCGGGGTGCCGAATGGCCGGTCCGGTGCTGAACACCGCCAGCTTGTCGGCGGCACTCTCGGTGGCGGCCCAATGGGGCAGGTAGGCAAGCCACATCAGCACCGCGCCGACGAACGCCCCGACGATCTGGGCGCCGACGTAGAGGGGGACCTGATCCCACGGAAACCGGCCGATCGTGGCGAGCGCGACGGTCACGGCCGGATTGAGGTGGGCGCCGCTGATCGAACCC
>JANPEL010000482.1:0-7503 GCA_031431925.1 Gemmatimonadota bacterium
ATGATCGGGACCGACTCGTGGCTCCAGGGGTACGCCTACCACGACGAGCTCCTGCTCTTCGAGCGCGCCGGGTTCTCGCCGGCGGAGGTCCTTCGGCTGGCCACCCGGGCCGGACCCGAGTTCCTGGGCACCGCCCGGACCGAAGGAGCCGTCGCGGCGGGCCAGGTGGCCAACCTGCAGTTGGTGGGCGGCAATCCCCTCGAGTCGTTAGGCAACCTCCGAGACCGACGAGGCGTCATGGCCCAAGGCCGGTGGTACTCCGCGGCCGACCTGCAGGCCCGGCTGACGCCAGGCGCCCCCTGGCCCGAGGATGTCGGCACCCTCGACGGGATCGTGGCCGCCTACTACGACGTGGTGAGCGGACCGGCCGGATCGCTGCCAGATCAAGCCCGAGACCAGACCCTTCATCACCCGAGCGCCAGGATCACGCTCCTCAACCGGAAGGCCGACGGCACCACCTCGGCCGACATGGTCACCTTGGCCGAGTACTACCAGCGGACCGGCACCGGGCCCCGGAAGGAGGGGTTCTTCGAGCGGGAAATCCATCGGACCACGGAACGGATCGGGTCCCTGGTCCACGTCTGGAGTACCTACGAGGCGTCGGACCGGCCGGTTGGCGGGAAGACCCACCGGGGCATCAACAGCATTCAACTCTACTGGGACGGCGCTCGGTGGTGGGTGTTAGGCTGGGTGTTCGACGACGACCGCCACGGACAGAAGATCCCGGCGCGGTACCTGCCTACGGCTCGAGGATCCGCGCCAGCCAGTGGAGTACGTTGAGGACAAATTGAGGATTTTGTTCCGCCATCGGGGCGTTCATACCCATTGGCCGCTGCTCAGGTCCGGCCACTTGGGCGCTGAACATGGCGGCTTCGCCGAAGAAGGCCACCCGGCCGCCGCGGACCCGGATCGTCGCGCCCTGTAACCAGCTGCCGACCGGCCGCTTCTTGGTGTCGGGACCAAACTGCCACGCAATCCGGGGTTCGAGCGACACGAACGACGGCGGCAGGATCAGCACCGGGGCGGCCCGGCCCACCGCCACCCGGAACGCCTGCCCCGTGAAGCTCCGCACTTGGGTGATCCGTTCGGTGGTATCGCGGCCGCTCACGATCGGATGCGGCCGGAGGGTTCCGTCACGCAGGGTGAAGAGCGTCGGCTCCGCGAAGGCGGCCTGACGCTCCGCATCGCCCCCCTCGAAGCCCGCCACGGCAAACCCGTCCGTGAACGAGATTCCGAATGCCGCCGCCAGTTGGGCCGCGGCGCCCGCCAGCGGCATATGATCGGCAATCAGGAGCAGCGACCCGCCCTGCTCCACCCACAGATAGACCGCCTTGATTTCATCTTTGGTAAACGCCGACGGCGTCGGGGTTGGATAGGTGTCCCAACTGCTGTCGTTCGGCTGGGCGTTCGAGATGACCACAACCCGGCACCGGGACAACCCGTCGAAATCGAACCCCGCTCGATTGGCCGAGACTCGGAACCCGTCCCGCCGAGCCAACTCACCAAAGGCCCGGAACCGGTTGTCGAGGGTGTGAAAGTTGTGGTGGGCCTCGTCAAGGCAGAGCGTCGGGCCCGCCCCGATCGGATAGGCGGGCCGCCGGACCGGCGGCCGGAACGCGGTGTCGGGAACTTGTTGGGCGCTGACCGATCCGCCGGCCAGCGCCACGACCAGCCACCCGACCGCACCGCGGATCATCACTCGGCTACTTGCCCTCGAATTTGGTGGCGATGGCTTCCGCCACCCGCTTGACCAGGGCCGCTGGATCCTCGGCGCCGTTCCGGGACTCGACCGTGATGACATAGCGATACCGGGTGATGGCGGTGATCTTGGCGTCCTTGGACTCCTTGTCGAACTCCTCCCATCCTCCGGTATAGGGCACGCCCATCTTGACCGACCCGACCCGGCGGCGGGCATCTTCCTGACTGAAGCCCATCATCATCGGGGCCGCCATCATCGCGTAGCCTTGTTGGGTCCCACCGAAATCAATCACGGTGACATGGATCTCGGGCGTTGACCCTTGGGCGGTGGGATCCTTGACCCAGGTCTGCTCGGCTTGGGACATTGAGAACCCGCCCATGGCCTGCTGGCTCCCCTCCGGCTCTCCCCGGGCGGTAAAGCCGTCGATCGAGGCGGGCAGGAATTTCTGGATCTCGGTATAGGGCATCGCGACCGTGTCGCCCTTGGCTACCCGGTCTTTCTGGAATTGCTCCGCTTCCTTCATCCCCGCCTCGAGCTTGGGCGCGGCGCCGGCCGCCGCCGCCACGGCGCTCATCGCGTCCTGGGCCTCGTCGGCCTTCTTTCCGCATCCAGCCACCACCAAGGCGACCGCGACGACTACCGTTGGCCGGATCATACCGCCGCCTTCTTGCCAAGGAATTGATTCAAGATGCCGCCGATTGCTCCGGCCACCAAAGTGCTGGCACCGGCAATGCCCGCGTTGCCGAGCGGGACGTCACCGAGGCCGGTGGACACGAAGCTTCCGAGCACCCCCGCCAACCCACCCGCAATGCCGCCATTGGTGGCGAGCTTGCCGAGCCCGGCGCCCGCCGATCCCTGCCCGGCCAGCCAACCGGTGACCAACCCGATCAGGGTCCCACCGATCGGGAACAGATTGGCGGCCTGGAGGCTCGGAATGAAGTGGCCAATGACCACCATCAGAACTTGCAGGCCGGTCCCAACGCCGATCGCTTTCACTAGCGGGTTGCTGCCCATGGTCGATCTCCGGGTCGAGGGTTTGTGGTTCCATGTTCCACCCTGAAGGAGGTCACGTCAAGGGCAAGACGGCGTTTCATGGTCCTTTCAGGGTTGCTTCAGGCTCCGCGCTCTACCATGAACGGTCCCGTTGGTCTTGGCCCCCCTCATCGGAACCCCTCATGGCTAGCCCGCGCCTCTTGGTTCGAGAGCCCAGGGTGGCCGCCCTGTGGACCGGAACCCGGTGGTCCGCTCTCGCGGCCGTCCCCCTGGTCCTGGCTTGGCTCGTACTCGAACCGGCGAGCGGCCTGAAACTCCTCTGGTACATCACCATTCCCATTCTGCCGGCCACGTTCTTCATCTCAACTAAGCTGTGGCGGGGGATCTGTCCCCTGGCAACGCTGAACGAACTTGGGAATCGAATCGGGAAGCCGCGACCGCTGGATCCGGCCGTCGGCGGGTGGCTCGCGGGCGCCGGACTGGTCCTCTTTCATGTGATGGTCCCGGCGCGACGGTTCGTCTTCAACCAGGATGGCTTGGTGCTGGCCATCACCGTGGTGGCGGTCGGCGGCCTTGCCGTCGCGCTCGGCGCCCTCTTTCAAGTTCGATCGGGCTTCTGTAATGCGCTCTGCCCAGTCCTCCCGGTCGAGTTACTGTACGGTCAGGCCCCGCTCGCCCGGATGGAACGGGCTCGGTGCTCGAGCTGTACCACCTGCACTCCTCGGGGCTGCCTCGACCTGGCGGAGGCCAAGGCCATTCCGCAGTTGCTCGGTGCGACGCGACGGACGGCGGGCTGGTTAGCCACACCGTACGGGGTGTTCTTCGCGGCCCTCCCGGGATTCATCCTCGGCTACAACCGCCTGACGGACGGCCCGCTCGGCACGGCCGCCACCGTCTACGCCACGACGTTAGGATGGTCGGTCGCGAGCTATCTCGTCATCGCGATGCTGGTATTGGGGCTTCGGGTCGGATCAGGCCGGGCCCTGCCGGTGGTCGCCGCGGCAGCGGGGGGGATCTATTACTGGTATGCCGGCCCCGCCACCGCCACGGAGCTCGGCGCCGCCCCGTGGCTCGGCACCCTGATCCGCCTGGCGGGGATCGGACTGGTGGCGTGGTGGTTGGTGCTCGCTGAGCGCGGCACCGATCGCCTCACGGGGGTGGCAACGAATCCATCGCCTTGATCAACCGAGGGCGGACTTTCGCCGCCCCTCGGGCTAAGTCAACCGGCGTGATCCGAAGAATATTCTCCGCTGGAAGAATGACCGGTCGCCAGTCTTCGGTCCGAAACAAGAAGACGTACCGCGAGGTGGTGCCGATCAGCATCAACGGCCGCCGGGCGGTTCCGGCTTCGGTGGTGTTGGCCGTGGTTTCGACCGAAACCCGGAACCCCTGCCCCATCATGATCCGGTTGGACACGAGGAGTTGGTACCAGAGCGCGCTCGCACCCACCCAGATCAGCGCCGTTGCGGCCCGGATCCAGGGCGCCGCGCGGCGGACCTTAGCGAGGTTCGCTTCCTTCGTTTCCCACCAGGCAATCGGAATCCCGGCGGCGCGGCGCCGGATCCTGCTCCGCTCGCCGGCCCGTCCCACCGCGGCGAAGTACGCCCAGATGAAAAGAACCGGCGCGATGGCCGGAAGAAGGCATAGTTGTGAAACATCCCGACGGCAATCAACGCCAAATAGCCGACGGTCAGACCGGTCCCGAGGTGGGCCGTCCATCGATCGAGGACGGAAGACTTGGTCCCCTCCACGGGCGTGTCCATGCTCACCAACTCTGGGTCGGAACCGCCGCCGGCACCGGCAACGATTTGAGATAGGCCACGAGCTTCCAGACAACCGGCTCTTGGATGACACCGCCAAACGCCGGCATGCCCTGGGGCCGCCCGTAATAGATCGACTGATAGAGGGCCCCGTCAGTCGCGCCGTAGCGCCACCGGCCGTCACTTAAACTCGGCGCGATGAACCCGGTGGCGCCACCCCCGTGGCAACCGTCGCAGTTCATCGAGGTGAATAGCTTGCGGCCCTCCTCGGCGGACTGGGCATCACCCGCGAAGGGATTGGTGAGATCGGCACCCGCGGGCTGAATGCCTTCCACCGCAATGTGCTGGGGATAGCGAATGGCCGGTGGGACGGCCGACGTACCGCCGCAGGCGGCGATCGCCAACCAGGCCGGCACGACACAGAGGCGCCTCATAGACCAAACACCCAGACCATCCCGCCTTGACTGGTGTGACGGCCGAGTTCGCGAACGTAGTCGGCCGGATCGCGAACGTCCTTGGGATCGTCGGACCGGAGATCGCCGGCCAGCAGGGCCCAATCGCCGCCGATGCCGGAGTATACCGCCACATATTGTTTCCCATCGGGCCCCGTGAACGTGATCGGCGCCGCCACCACGCCGGAGCCGACCTTGAAGCTCCAGAGCACCTTGCCGGTTCGGGCGTTGGCCGCCCGAAACCAGCCATCGAGCGTTCCATAGAACACCACATCACCCCCGGTCGCCACGACGCCGCTCCAGACCGGAAATTTCTCTTTGATTTCCCACACTCGCCGCCCGGTGGTGGCATCCCACGCCACAAAGGCCCCGAGATAGCCACCCGGCCCCGCCTGGTACGGCGTCGTGGCGCCGATGTACGGCGTGCCCCGAAACCGGGTGGTCACTTCCGTCGCGTAGTTCATGCAGAGATTGACGGTCGAGAGGTAGAAAAGCCCGGTCCGCGGCGAATAGGCCGCCGGCGACGCCGGGCTCTTGCCCCCTTCGAGACTCGGACAGATGTACTTGGCCTCGCCCCGGGACGCGCCGGTGAGTTTGGTGCTGTCGAGCACCGGGCGCCCGGTCTTGAGATCGATCTTCTTGGCCCAGTTGGTGAACACATAGGGTTCGGCCAGCAACACTTCGCCGGTGGTCCGGTCCATCGTGTAGGCAAATCCGTTCTTGTCGAAATGGACCAAGGCTTTCCGGCGGACGCCCTTGATCGTCAAGTCGGCCAGGATCATTTCGGCGTTCGAGTCGTAGTCCCAATTGTCGTTTGGAGTGAATTGGTAGGCCCAGATCAACGACCCGTCGCCGGGCCGGCGGGCCAGGACGCTGTTGGTCCACTTGTTGTCGCCGGCCCGCTGTTCGGCGTTGTACGGCCCAGGGTTGCCGACGCCAAAATACGCCAGGTCGAGTGCGGGGTCGTACGAAAGCCAACCCCAGACCGGGGCGCCGGCCTTCTTCCAGACATCCTTCGGCCAGGTCGTCCGGCCCAGGTCAGTGCCCTGGTCGTAGAACGCCTTGAAGGTGCCGGGCCGGACCAGCATCTCGGCGTCGGGGCCGACGTTGGAGCCGGTCCACGCGAGGGCACCGGTGGCCAAATCGAGCGCCTTGGTCCAACCGCGGATCCCGAACTCGCCCCCGGACGGCCCCACGATGACCCGGTTGCCCACCACCATCGGCGCCATCGGCATCGTCTCGCCCCCGGCCAAGTCGCCCACTTTGGTGTTCCAGACCTCCCGGCCGGTCTTGGCATCGACCGCGATGGTATGCCCGTCGAGGGTGTTGTAGACGATCTTGCCGTCGGCGTAGAAGGCGCCCCGGTTGATGGCGTCGCAGCACGCCATGCCTAACGCGGCCTCATCGACATCCGGGCGGTACTTCCATTTGAGCGGGTACCCGGGCTGGCTCAGGTCGAAGGCGTAGAGCACATTCGGGAACGGGGTCACCACATACATCGTGGTGCCGACCACCAACGGCTGGCCTTCGTGACCCTTGAGGACTCCGGTGGAAAAGGTCCACACCGGTTTCAATTGGGAGGCGTTGGCCGCGGTGATCTTGGCGAGGCCGCTGTAGCGAGTGGCCGCGTAGTCCTTGCCCGGCATGGTCCACTGGCCGTCCTCGCGGGCTGCCTGGGCGAGCCCGGGCGCCACCCGAAAACCGCTGGCGAAGAGCACGGCGACAAGGAACCTGGCGCAAGTCAGCATCAGATGGGGACCCTCGGAGGAGACCACCTTGATATAGGATGCCGGCCGCAACTTGGCAACCGGAAGGACGGATTCCAGGCTATCGATCGCCCCGCCGCCGGGCTTTGGCTTCCACAATTCGCTTCGCCATCTTGCCGAACGTCCGGGACGAGGCCCGGGCCTCCGCCATGGACTGAGTGTTGTGCCGTTCCTCCCGGACCAACTTCTGATATCGCCCCAGTCGATCAGGGTCGAGATCGCCGGCCGCGATCGCCTCCTGAATCGCGCACCCGGGTTCGGATTCGTGGCGACAATCGGTGAACCGGCAGCCGGCGGCCAGCGCCGTGATGTCGTCGAAGACCTCCCCGATGCCGTCGGCCGCATCGACCAGCTGGAGCTCCCGCATTCCCGGGCTATCGAGCAGCCAAGCCCCTCCGGCCAGCCGGTGAAGCGATCGGCCGGTTGTGGTGTGGCGGCCCCGGGCGTCGGCTTCGCGAATGGCGGAGGTGGCCTGTTGATCAGCGCCGAGGAGCGTGTTGACCAGAGTCGACTTCCCCACCCCGGACGATCCCAGCAACGCGACGGTTTGACCCGGCTCCAACCACAGGTGAAGGACCGCACCGTCGCGCTGACTTCGAGCGTCGATCGCCTCGACGACCAGCCCCGGCGTCAAACCTCGGGCGGATTCGAGGTACGGCCGGGGGTCGGACGCGAGGTCGGCCTTGGTGATTACCACGACCGGGGTGACCTCCGCCTCCCGGGCAATCGCGAGGTACCGTTCCAAACGCGCCGGGTTGAACTCCTCGTTGGCCGAGGTCACGAGAAACACGGTATCGACATTGGCCGCGATCAACTGGACCTCGCGAGCCTCC
>JANPEL010000483.1:0-7064 GCA_031431925.1 Gemmatimonadota bacterium
GCCGAAGACCAAGGCGCCGGACACTTCCCGGTTCCGGAAGGTGACGTCGACCGAGGGCGTCGGCCAGCCTGACTGGAGGGAGACGGCTTCGGCGTCCGGGAGGGCCGCCCGAACGGCCTCCGCATCGGCTCGGGAAATCAGCGGCCGTTTGTTGATCTGGCGGATGGCGTCGTCGGACAGCAGGGTCGTGGCGATCGGGGTCCGGCGCACCTGGAACGAATTGGTCCCGATGATGGCGCCGGTGAGATTGTCTTTGACGTAGGCATTCATGCCCTGGATGATCGCCACCACGGTGACCAAGAAGCCGACCGAGACGATAATCCCGAGCAGGGTGAAGAACGACCGGAGTTTCGAGGTTCGGATGGTCTCAAGGGCCAGCCGGATGGCTTCGGACAGGGGCATGCTGGAAGATAGTCGGCACTCGGCACTCGGCACTCGGCACTCGGCACTCGGCACTCGGCACTCGGCACTCCGAGCCTTCATTCGTAGCGGAGGGCCTCGACGGGGTCGAGTTTGGCGGCCTTGCTGGCGGGGTAGAGGCCGAAGAAGATCCCGGTGACGGCGCTGGCCACCAGGGCGGCGACGACCGACCAGAGGGGGACGGCCGCGGGAATCGGCGTGAAGTGTCGGATGGTCCAGGCGATGGCGCCGCCCATCAGCATGCCGATGGCGCCCCCAAGCACGGTCAGGGTGGTGGCCTCAACCAGGAACTGGAACATGATCTCGCGCTTGGTGGCGCCGAGCGCCTTGCGGACCCCGATTTCCCGGGTCCGTTCGGTGACGGAGATCATCATGATGGCCACCACGCCCACGCCGCCGACCAGCAGGCCAATGCTCGAAAGGGCGAGCATGACGAGGAAGAAGCCGCTGGTCACCTGGTTATACACCTCGAGGATCTTTTCCTGGGTCACGATTCCAAAATTGTTCTCTTGAGCCGGCTTGAGCCCCCGTTTGATCCGGAGGGCCGTGATGACCCGGTCCTGGGCCACGGCGACGTTGGTGGTGTCGTCGGGCTTCACCATGATGGTCATCCAGCCGCGGTCGTACTCGCCGGTCTTGACGAACGTGGCGTGGGGAATGATGGCGATCGGGTTCGAGGCGGCACCGCTGAACAGGCTGGCCGGTTCGGTATAGATCCCGATGATCTTGAACGGGATGCCGAAGATCTTGGCCGTTCGGCCGATGGGTTCGAGATTGGGGAACAGTCGTTTGGCCGTGACATCGTTGATGACCGCCACATACCCAGCCGTGGCGGCCTCGATATCGGTAAAAAGCCGCCCCGAGGAAATGACGCCGCCCCCCGCCGCCAGCATGTTGGGCGTGGCACCGATCACCCAGACTGAGTTCATCGTCACCGACCCGGCGGTCACCGGACCGGCGGCTTCATCCTTCCAGGCCACTTGGGCAATTCCCGGGAGGCGCCGGAGCATCTGGGCTTCGCCGATCGTCAGGTACGGGTTGCGGTCCTCGGCATCGTCGGACCCGTCGTTTATTTGGAGGCCTTCCCGGAAGAATCGCATTACCATGAAGGTCCGGGGGCCCGCCTGGTCCAACATACTGCTGACCGAACGGTTGATCCCGGTGATCATCGCGGCCATCGCGATGACGACCATGACGCCGATGGCGACGCCCAGGATGGTCAGGGCCGCCCGGACCTTGCTGACCCGGATCGACTCGAAGGCAATGCCGATGCCCTCAAAGATCCGGGCCGGGTCGAGGAGGCTGATCCGGGCCAACCGGCGGCTCGGCTGCGGGGCGGGGCGCCAGGGGGCGCCTACCGTCGCGTCGCTCATTCCGACCGGAGGGCCGTGATCGGGTCGAGCTTGGAGGCCCGGCTGGCCGGATAGACGCCCGCGACCATGCCGACGAAGATCCCGAGGAAGACCGCGACGCCGATCGACCAGGGCGCCACCGAGGCGGGCAGCGGGGTCGTGGCCTTGATCAGATAGGCGAGGCCGATGCCGAGTACGATGCCGATGATGGCGCCGACCGTGGAAATCGTGGCGGATTCGATGATGAACTGGGCCAGAATGTCGCGCCGTTTGGCCCCGAGGGCTTTCCGGACCCCGATTTCCCGGGTGCGTTCGCTGACCGCCATCAGCATGATGTTCATGATCACGATGCCGCCGACCACGAGGGAAATCGCCACCAACCCGGGAAGGGCCGCGAAGAGGACCGCGGAGATTTTCCGCCAGCCAGACAGGGCGCCCTCCGCGGTTTGGATCGCGAAGTTGCTTTTTTGGCTGGGGCGGAGTTGGCGGCGCACCCGCATCAATCCCTCGGTCTGGCTCACCGCCTCGGTCATCGCATTCACGTTGGCCGCCTGGACGTGCAACTCGTCCATGTACCCATATCGGCAGGCCAGCCGCTGCATCGGAGACGTGAACGGCGCGATCACGAAATTGTCGAGCGACATCCCAAACAGCGTGCCCTGCTTGGCCACCACGCCGACGATCCGGTACGGGATGCCGCCGACCGCGACGGTCTTGCCGATCGGGTCGAGGCCCGGAAACATCTTGTCGGCCACGTCGAAACCGACCACGGTCACCGGCGCACCGACCCGGGTTTCCTGAACCGTAAACGGACGACCCGCCCCGATGTCGTAGTTCTTGATGGGGACATAGTCGGCGTCCGTGGCGACGATCTGAACGCCTTTGGCCGATTTGCCGTTGGCGACAATCTGGGCCCGGTCATCGCAGTACCGGGCCATCCGGACCGGGGTCTCGAGCTTGGCCTCGACCCACGCGGCATCGCCGTAGCTGATCCGGGGCCGGCGCATCCACTCCTTCCAGGTGTCGTCGCTGATATTCCCCATGTTCATGCTGGGGTTCCGGCGGAGCTGGAAGGTGTTGAGGCCGATCAGCCGGTTGGCGAACTGGTCTTCCATGTACACGTTCATGCCCTGCACGATTGACACGACGGCGATCAAGAACGTCACCCCGATCAACACGCCGATCAGGCTGAAGAAGCTCTTGAGCTTCTGGCTCCACAGCGTGGCCAGCGCCATCCGGATCGCTTCGGTAAACGGCATCTCAGGCGGCCTGGACCCGCTCTTGGCGGACATCATTGGCCACCCGGCCGTCCCGGAGGGTCACCACCCGCTCGGCGTGGGCGGCGATGTCGGCCTCGTGGGTGACGACGATGATGGTCTGGCCCTGGCCGTGGAGGAGATCGAACACCCGCATCACGTCGGTGCTGGTGGCGCTGTCGAGATTGCCGGTCGGCTCGTCCGCCAGAAGGATCGACGGCTCGTTGACCAGCGCCCGGGCAATCGCCACCCGCTGGCGCTGGCCGCCCGACAATTCATTGGGCCGGTGGTCCATTCGGTTGCTCAAGTTGACGCGGTCGAGGGCCCGGCGGGCTCGGTCGCGTCGTTCCTTGCCGGACACGCCGGCATAGACCAACGGGAGCTCGACATTCTGGAGCGCGGTGGCGCGGGGCAGCAGGTTGAAGGTCTGGAACACGAACCCGATTTCTTGGTTCCGAACCCGGGCGAGCGCGTCGTCGGGCATCCGGGAGACTTCCTGGCCGTTGAGCCAATACTCGCCGGACGACGGGGTATCGAGACACCCGATCATGTTCATCATCGTCGACTTGCCCGACCCCGACGGCCCCATGATCGCCACGTACTCATTGCGGCGGATCTCGAGCGAGACGCCGCGGAGGGCCTGGACTCGCTCCATGCCCATGAGATACTCCCGGGTCAGGTCGGTAATCTGGATCACGAGGTCGCTCACGGCTTCTTGGCGCCCTTCTCGACCTTCGCGGTGCGAACCTTGGTCGAGTCTTTGAGATCGCGGACGGCTTGGTAGGGCCCCGCCACGATCGAGTCACCGACCTTGAGACCCTCGAGGACTTCGAAATACTCGTCGCCAGCGATGCCGACTTTGACGGCTCGGAAGGTGGCGACGCCGTTTTGGACCACGAACACGCCCTCCCGGTCCTTTTCCTTCGTGGCCGCCGTGCCGCCGGACGGCTCCGGCTTCAACTCGTTCGGGAGTTCCTCGTGTTGGCGGACCGTCAACGCGATGATCGGAATGGCGGTGGCTTGGGTCCGGGTGTCGGTGATGATCCGGCTGGTGGCCGAGAGATCAGGGCGGACCCCGGCCGGGGGGTTGTCCAGGGTGATCTCGACGTCGAAATCGACGGCTCGATCGGTTGAGCCGCCCGCGGCAGCCGTTGCGGCCGACGCACTATTCGAAATCTTGGTGACCCGGCCCGCGAAGGCGCTGTCCTGGAACGCATCGATGCTGACTTCGACGGAATCGCCCAGGTGAACCCGGACGACGTCGGTCTCATCGACTTTGACTTTTGCCAAGATGGTGCCCAAGTCAGCAATGGTCATCAGCCGCCCGGTCTCGCGCGAAAAGGTGCCCGGGACGGCCACTTCTCCGACTTCAACGGGGAGCCGGACGACCCGGCCGTTGATCGGGGAGAGAATCCGGGTCTTGCTCAGCTGATCGCGGGACTCCGACAGGGAGCCGCGGGCCTGCTCGACGTTGGCGAGGCCCGCGTTGTAGGAGGCCACGGCGACGTCGTACTGCTGCTGGGCCTGCTCGACTTGTTCTTGCGAGACCAACGCCGCGTTGATCTTCCGCATCTCGTTCCAGCGGTCGAGTTGCCGCTTCAACTGATCGCGGTTGGTCTGCGCCTGCACCAAATTGGCCTGGTTCGACGCCAACAATCCTTCGAGGCGCTTGACGGCCGACTGGTATTGCGCCGGGTCGATCTGGATCAGGAACTGGCCCTTCTTGACCAGGTCACCTTCCTTGACGCCCAGCTGAACGATCCGGCCGGTGATGTCGGCGGAGATGTCGACCTGGGCGTCGGCTTCGATCTTGCCGCTCGCGGTCACCGCCGCGACCAGCGAACGCTGCCCGACCGCCTCCATCCGGACCTCGGTGGTATTGCGGTCCGACCGAGCGGCCGTCAGCGAGAAGATGGCGAAGCCCGCGCCGACAAGGGCGACGAACGCGAGGGTGAACTTGGTGCGTTTCGACATGGTTGGTGTCCCCGCCTACTGGCGGAGTGAACGGCCCACCGCGAACTCGAGCGCGGCGATGGCCTTGTGGTACTCGTAAACCGAGTTGACGTAATCGCCTTCAGCCCGCTGGACGTTGTTCTGGGCATCGGTGACATCGAGCGCGCTGCCGGCGCCTAACCGGTACCGATCCTGGGCCAACCGAAGCTGGTCGCGGGAGGCGTCGCGGTTGGCCGCCTGGACCGCAATGGCGCGGAACGAGGTCTGCAAGCCGAGATATCGCGACTGGACATCGGTCCGGAGTTGCAGCTCGCGGGCCCGGACGGCCTCGCGCAGGTCGTCGCGCTGGGCCCGGGCCTGCGACACCGACAGGTCCCGCTGGAACCCGTCGAAAATCGGGAGCGAGATCTGAACTTGGGCCCGGAAGGGCTGACTGGTAAAGCTGAACGGGAAGACGTTGTTGGCCTTCTTGATGGCGGCGACGGTCTCCGGGGTCAGCTGATTGCCGGTCGCGTCCAAGTTGAAACGAGCCTTGCAGTCGGGAATGATCCCGTTGCCGGCCTGGCCGCCGATGCCCCCGCCGGGAAGGCTCCCGATCAGGTTGTTCTGGAAGGTACAGTTGGCCAGGTTCCCTTGGGCTCGTTCCAGTGACTGACCGACGAGTACGCCGCTGTTCGTGAACTGCTGGGTAAACCCGTTCCAGCCCGCCGAAAAATTGAGGGTGGGGAGGTACCGGGACTTCTGGGCTCGCACCGAGTAGTCGGCGGCGGACTCGCGGGCGCGGGAGGCCCGGAGCGTCGGGTTCTGCTCGATGGCCACGCTCATCAACTGGCCCAGCTCCCAGGCGGGCTGGGTCACCGGAAACGAGTCGGTCAGGGCCAACTCGGTAATGGCCGCCGGGGCGTTGACGCCGATCCGGCGCAGCAATTCCAGCTTCGCGTCACTCTCCGTTTGCTCGGCCCGGAGGAGCGCAACGTCGGCTTGGCCCTTCTGGACTTCGGCCTGCTTGACGTCGAGAATCGTGGCCTGGCCCACCTGGTACCGGGCCTGGGCCAGTCCGAGGAACTCGGTGTTCCGCGTCACCTGTTGGCGCGCCACTCCGGATTGCGCCGCGCCCTGGAGCGCGGCGAGGTACTGGAATGTGACATCGTACCGGAGACCGACGAGGGCGTTGTTGATATCCTCGCCGACCGCAGTCTGATTGGCCCGTTGTTGACCCGGGGCCGCCAGCGTGGTCCCGGAGACCTGCCAGTCGAGCTGGACGCCATACCCGGACGAGAGGGTCGGGGACGACTGATTGAAGAGCGAGCCGCCGAACGTGGCCGACCCTGAGCCGGTGTACGACAGACTGCTCCCAACGGACAGCTGCGGCACCAGCGCGCTCGCATAGGCGTTTCGAACGCCCCACCGCGCCGCGCCGGCATCATTGAGGATTTGCCGATAGGCGGGACTCGAGCGCTGGGCTTGCTCGAGGGCCTGGGCCAGTGACAGCCGGGGGGCCACTTGCTGCGCCGAGGCGGTCGCGGTGCAGATGCCAAACAGGATGGCGGGAGCCCAAAACCTCATCGCGGTCTTTCCTTTGCTCAAATTGGGACTGGAACAGGGGGTAGTACGCATCGTTTCACGCGATGGTTTCAAGTTGCGACGAACAGGACATAACTCAGTCTCAGGCATATTCTTATTTGGCATGGTGAGGCCTGGAAGCGGGGGTGACGCACTCCACCGGATTCCAGATTTCAACGCCCGGTTCGTGCCGCCGGGCGAAGAAAATCTAACTCGTTGTCGGAGAATTGCTTACCCCGGCGGCTGCCGGCGGCCCGTGGCCGGGCTTGCTCCGTTCATGGGACCGGAAATCCCACAATCGCGATTACTGGTTCGGCTCGATGATCTGGAGGGCATGATCGAGGAGGCGTTGGTAGACCTTCCCGCCGAGCTCAGGATCCGCCGACCCCGCTGGAGCCGACCCGAGAGTCGGCGCCAGCCACGCGAGCAGCGCGGTGTCAGGGTCCTGGCCTCTCGTCAGGTCATCTAGCTGGGCACCGTAGATGTCGATCAAGGTGACGTGACCGATCGCCCGAATCGT
>JANPEL010000484.1:0-20034 GCA_031431925.1 Gemmatimonadota bacterium
TCGCCGCCCGCCGGTCCGGGATCCGTCGCACCGTGGTTCCAGCCGGAATACCTGCCAAGATGTCGTCGATGATGCGTTCGGGATCCTCGGTCCGCGGGTTGTCCGACGTAACCACGATCAGATCGCCGAGGTCGGCGGCGATCCGTCCCATGATGGGGCGCTTCCCGGTGTCCCGGGCGCCGCCGCAGCCGAACAGCACGATCAGCCGGCCCGTTGTCAGCGGACGGAGCGTGCGGAGGACCCGCTCGAGCGCGTCGGGTTTGTGGGCGTAGTCGCGGAGCACCACGCACGGCCGTTCGACCAACCGCTCCATCCGCCCGGGAATCTGCGGCGCGACGGCCAACCGCCGGGCCACCGATCGAATGTCCATCCCAAGGCCGAGGACGACCGCGGCCGCTCCGAGCGCGTTCGACACATTGAATTCACCGGGTAGCGGCAATTCGAGCTCAGCGGTGCCAAACCGACCGTTCAGGGTAAACCGGCTCGAGACCGGCCCGAGGTGAACCGCCTCGGCGCGCACCGATGCTCCTGGCCGGAGCCCGAACGTCAGGACCTTCGGTCTGGCCTCGAGGCCCGCCCACGCCGGATCGTCGCCGTTCACCGCCGCGATGCCGCCGGGCGCGAGATAGTCGAACAACTTGAGCTTGGCGAGGCGGTACTCGTCCATGGTCCGGTGATAATCGAGGTGTTCCCGGGACAAGTTGGTGAACACCGCCCCATCGAACCGGAGGCCGTCGAGCCGCCCCTGGTCCAGACTGTGCGAGGACGTTTCCATCGCGACCCGGTCGACGCCGGCGCTGACGAGGCCGGCGAGCGTGGCCTGCAGATCGACGGGACCCGGCGTGGTCAGCGAGCCGGCTGTTGAACGGATCGGCTGGTCCGATCCGTCGAAGGCCCCGAGGGTTCCGATGCTGCCGGCGGTGCCCCGCTCGTTCAACAGGTGCCGCACCAGCAGCGTGGTCGTCGTCTTCCCGCTGGTACCCGTCACCCCGACCAGCGAGAGCCGGCGGCCCGGATCGCCATACCAGGCGCGGGCCAGGGCGATCGCCGCACGGCGGCCATCCGTCACGACGATCTCGGCTACGGCCAGACCGGATGGCCGCTCCACGACCACGACCCCAGCGCCGGCAGCCACGGCCGCGGCGAGAAAACGATGCCCGTCGGCCTCTGACCCCCGGACCGCCACAAAGATCGATCCCGGCTCGACCGAACGGCTGTCAGTCGTGATACTCACCAGGGCCGGAAGCCGCGGAGGGGCGGCGACCAGCAACGACTCGGCTCGAAGCGCCGCGAGCAATTCGGCGGGATCGGGCGGCATCGGGGTCATGAGGGACGTTCCGGGGCGGCGGTGACCGTGACCACCATGCCCGTGCTCAAGGAGTCACCGGGCTCTGGAGACATCCGGACCACGGTGCCCCGGCCCTCAAGGCGGACTCGAAACCCGCGGCGGTGCAGCGCCACCGCCGCCGCCCGAACCGATTGCCCGACCACATCGGGAATCTCCGCGATCCGGCCCGGCGTCGGCCCGGCGGGAGGGAGCGGGAGTCCCACCCATCTGACGTCACCGCGGTTGACGACCTCCGACCGGGGTTCGGCCGCCCGAGGACGTTCAATCCGTGACTCCGCCAGCATGGCTCGGTCCAGGGTCGTTCGCCGGGCCGCGAGGGCCTGGCGCAGCATATCGCCGACCAGCGGGGCCGCCACCGAGCCGCCGGAATAGGCTCCCTGCGGGTCTTCGATCCGAACGACGAACACCAGTTGAGGGTCCCGGGCCGGATACATACCGGCAAACGAGGCGGCGTGTTTGTTGGTGTACTGACGGTTTTCGACCAGCTTGGCCGTCCCGGTCTTGCCTAACACCGATCCCTTGACCTGGGCCCGTCCTCCGGTCCCCGAATCGGCGGCGGACAGGGCGAGGAATTGCCGCAGTTTGGCGGCCACCTCCGCCGACACGGCATTCCGCACCACCGTCGGCCGGTGCTGGTAGATGATTTCCCCGTCCGGGCGGCGGATCGCCTTGACGATCGCGGGCACCAAGAGGTGCCCTTGGTTGGCCAGCGCGGCGTAGGCGGCCGCCAACTGAACCGGGGTGACCATGAGCGCGTACCCCATCGCCGTGCTCGGGCCGGTCCCGCCGGCCCGCCAGGTATGGGCACCCGGCAGGACGCCGGGCTCTTCAAACGGAAACTCCACCCCCGTCGGCGACCCCAGACCGAAGCGGCGGAGCGCGTCATAGTGTTGGGCCGGTGTGAGCCGGGTCGAAAATTTCGCCATGGCCACATTGCTGGAAACCTGAATCGCCCGGGCCAACGTCACCGGAATCTTCTGGGGATGGTCATCCACGATCGGCTTGCTGCGCCCCGGCATGGACCATCGGCCATTCTCCGGGGAGACCGTATCGTCGCCATCCACCAAACCCAACTCGAGCAGCGCCGCGGCGGTCAGGGGCTTGGCTGTCGAGCCCGGCTCGAAGGCACTGGTAAAGTACGATGCGCTCGCCATCGGCTGCCCGTCGTCCGTGACCTCCCGCGAAGCGGCGGCCAGGATCTCACCGGTCCGGGGGTCGAGAAAGATGACGTCCCCACGTTTGGGATGAAACGCCTCGAACGCAGCGGCCAAGCCCCCCTCGGCGATTTCCTGCAACTCTTTGTCGATGGTTAGAATCACGTCGTGACCCCGCGTCGGGAGCCGAACGACTCGCTCCGGCGATTCGTAGGTTCGGCCGCGGCCGTCCTTCAGCAGCACGGTTTCGCCAGGGATGCCTTGGAGGAGTGAATCAAGAAAGCGCTCGAGGCCCGTTGCGCCTGAGGAGCTGTCGGCCGTGAGCGAGCCAATCAGGGGCCGGGCCAGAGGACCCGAGGGGTATTCCCGGCGGTAGATCGGCGCCAGATGCACGCCCCGGATCTCTCGCAACCGGCGGACTTGGCCGGCGGTGTACGGCCCGTGAGCATAGAACGGCTCTTCCGAGCGCAACGCCGCCGCCAATCGTTCGGACTTTCCGCCGATGTCCGACCGGAATACTCTGAGGAGCGCGGGCTTGTCTTTGACTTGTTCGGCCGCAATGGTGACCCGATACCGTTCGAGCGAGGTCGCCAGCGGGGTCTCACCCCGATCGTAGATAACCCCGCGGGGCGCCTCGAGATATTTGTGTTCCGTGCGCTGGCGCGCCGCCCGTTTCGCGTAGTCCTCGCCCCGGACCAGCTGGAGATAACCAGCCCGCCCGGCCAGCGCCAACGCTCCGATCAGGAGCCCGATCTGAATCGCCTGAATTCGGGTTTCCGTCTTGGCCATGCTACCGGTCCCGTCCGCCAACGGTCGAATCGCCTATCATCAGAATCGTCGTCGCGGTATCGGGCGGTACGGCCAGTCCGAGGCGGGCGACCTTGGGGAGCAAGACCTGCGCGGTCGAGGCCACTTGAATCCGCCGTTCGGTCTGCGCCTGGAGGGCTTCGAGCCCGCCCCGGGTCTTCTTGAGTTCGCGGAGCCGCGCGGCAACATCATAGGAGGCCGTCTGGCGGAGCAGAACGGTGGCCGCGACGGCGAAGAACCCGACCAACCAAAAGGCCAGCCAGTAGCGCCCTCGGGCCTTACCTCGGCGCGCCATCAGTCCGCTCGAAGACCCGAAGCTTGGCGCTCCGGGCCCGCGGATTGAGCCGAATCTCGTCCTCGCCGGCGCCGACCGGACGCCTGGTGACCAAGCGGCCAAGGGGCCGACCCCGGCAGACACAGCGCGGTTGGGTTGGTGGGCAAACGCAGGCCTGACTCCAGTCACGAAAGGCGTTCTTGACCAGGCGATCTTCGCCGGAATGATAACTAATCACGGCCACCGCCCCACCGGCGATCACGAGGTCTCGCAGCCGAGGCAGCGCGGCGGCGAGGCCGGAGAGCTCGTCATTGACGGCAATCCGAAACGCCTGGAAAATTCGGGCGAAGTCGGCCGGGCCGCTCCGGGGACCTAACGCCGCCCGGATGGCGTTGACCAAGTCATCGCTGACGAGGAACGGACGGGTGCCCCGCCGCCGAACCAACTCGGAAGCCAGCCGACGGGCCCGGGGTTCGTCTCCGTAGTCGGCCAACCATGTTGTCAACTCGGCTTGGCTCGCTTCGGCCAACAGATCGGCGGCGGTGGTTCCGGCGTGGGCCATCCGCATGTCGAGGGGGGCGCCGGGCCGGAACGTAAATCCGAGGCTATCATCGTCGAGTTGTCGGGACGACACGCCCAGATCGAGCAGAATCAGGTCGGGGCCGAAGCGGCCAATCTCCGTCAAGGTCTCGGGGTCGAACGCGCTCCCGAGCAGGTAGGTAACTCGCTCGTCTCCCAGGCGCTGCCGGGCCCTGGTCAAGGCCACGGGATCGCGGTCAATCCCCAGGATGGTGGCGCCCCGGGCCCGAAACAATTCGGCGTGCCCGCCATCGCCCAAGGTGCCGTCGACGACCCGCGTGGCCCCGCCAACCATGGCCAGCAATTCGGCGCCCAAGACGGGCTCGTGGAACGAAGGAATGGTCACGGTGGCCTCAAAGCAATCACCCCGCCTCGGAAGAGACGGGGTGATTGGAACCCGGGAAACGGGGCTGACGGGGCTCGAACCCGCGACCTCCGCAGTGACAGTGCGGCGCTCTAACCAAGCTGAGCTACAGCCCCAAAGTCCTTACGAGCCGCGCAATATAGAACCGCTTAGTTGCCCTTACAATAGGCCTTCTTCATTTGCGCAATCCGCGGCCCGTATCCGGCATCGAGGGCCTGGATCCGCTGCCCGACCACCTCGGGCTGAATCGGCTGTCCGGCTGTCAACGCAGCCTTCGTCTCGACAATCCAGGCATCGAGAATATTCACAGCATCGCAACTCTTGGCGTTGACGACATCAGTGTCTTTGGTCGGCACCTGGCCGAGCAGGCCGAAGCCCAGGACGTAGCTGGCCAGTTGGTGGGCCCGACCACCCGGCCGGAGCAGGCCGGCTGCCTTTTTCCCGATCTCGGCCGCCAGCGGGAAATCGATCGGCTGGGTCTGGAGGATCGGAAGGCCGGCCTCTTGGGCCAGCACGCTCCCGAGATTGGCCTTGTCATTGTCCTGGCCGTTTTGTTCGACCAGCGCCCCGAGCTCAACGGCCTCTCGGAACCGCTTCTCCTTGAGCAAGGCCCGGACCGACCGAATAACCGGGCTCATGTCGACCTTGTCGACCACGATCAGCCGCCGAGTCACGGCCACGGCGCTGTCGACCGGGCCAGTCAGTTCGTAGCCCTTGACGAGCTCATTGAGGAGCGACGCATTGGTCGGGAACTTCTTCGCCGCGAACTCGCCCCACTTGACGTAGATCGCTCCGTTCGCCGAGTCGCGCGAGGCGACGTACAGCACCTTCGCCAGATTGAAGGTGTCGGCCTTGGCGGTATCGAGCGTGAAGACCATTTCCATGGCCTTGATGGCGCAAAGGTTCTTTTCCGCCTTGTCCTGCACCAGGCAGGCGGTAGCCAGCAGGTTGTGCATGTCGGGGTTGGACGGGTCGCGCCCGATGGCGTCCTGCGCGATTTGTTCGCCGAGATCTGATTTGCCGGCGGCAATGAAGTACCGGATGGCCTCTTCGACGACCTTCTGGTTGTTCGGGGCCACCAAGATCAGCTGGCGGTACGAGTCAACGACGTTGACGGTATCGCCCTTGGCCTGATACTGGCCGAGCAAACCGCCGAGGACCTCGACGCTCAACCGGTCGCCGATCGAGGCATTCTTGAGGTGGCCGATGATCTGATCGGCGGGCGCCTTTTTGGCGATTCCAATCTGCGCGAGACAGAGTTCGGCGGGGCCGTGATTCGGCTGGACCTTGAGGGCCTTGTTGGCCGCTTCGATTGCCTTGTCCCCTTGGGTGGCCGCCAAGTTGTCGCAATTTTTGGATTCTTGGAGCGCATTGAAAGCGCCCCGAAGCGACTCGCCGAGCTTGCCGCCCAAATCCTCGAAGCTCTGGCCCGTGGCCTGCGTCATCGAGACCATGTGCCCCGTCTGGTCGTTGCCGGCCAGCAGCCGCGCCTCAATGCTGACCCGCCCCCCCTCACCGCGACTCAACGTGCCGACCACAATGGCCCGAGCCTGGAGCTGAGTGCCGAGCTGACGGGCGACCAACGGCGGGAGCACGGCATCCGGCGGGTAGCCGTATTGAATCAACGCATCGTTCATCTGAGTGCGTTGAATCGTGTTGTACCACTTGTCCGCGACGCCTTCGATCTTCTCCCGCATCCCGGTGCCGACCCGGACCGCGGCGGCGGAGTCCGCGGCCTGAAAGGAATGCGGATTCGCAATCAACAGACGCGGCAAGTTTTTCGGCGCCGTCGGCGGGCGGCTCGCCCGCAATTGGGCGTGCGACGGCGCGACGGCAGCGGCCGTCAGAAGACCAAGCACGAGGGGAGCAACACGGAAACGCATTCTTGACAACCTCCCTACGAGGTCACCCGGGTCCGGGTGGCGGATCCGCCGCCGGAGTTGGCGACGGAACATGGGCGAAGAGGGATTCGAACCCCCGACATCCTGCGTGTAAGGCAGGCGCTCTGAACCAGCTGAGCTATTCGCCCGAGCGGGCACGAGAGATCCACTTTGACTGCGCACTCATGGAGACGCGTTTTCACGCCATCCATGCACGGGAGAGCGGCCCGCACCGACCGCTACAACGCGATAGCCAACGGGAACAGTACGCAATACCCGATGACAAGCAAGACGGCCGCGAGGCTCGGCTTACCTGCCGACAATACCATATAACCGACGACCAGACACCCGACCGCCATCGCCAAAACGATGAGGTTCCGAGGGCCGAGCAGGCCTCGACGAGTATTGGGGGGCGCATCCGTTTGGGGCATAAGGGCTTGAGGATATGACAGGAGGGTCAGTTGGTCAAGCTTTGTCTTCAGTTTTGGGCTGATCGGCTGGCCGTCGCTCCATGGCGTCACCGTTTGGAACATCCCACCCAAGGTCCAGCGCGGCCCGGCGCGCCCGATCGCGGCCCCGACGGAGCCAGTACCCCGCCCCGAGGAGCAGGGCGACGACGACCCAGACGCCGCCACCCAAGAACCAGAGGCCCAGGCCGTAGCGGCGTTTGACATCCTTCCGCCAGGCCTCCTCGAACCGATCCGTCGAAAGACCGGTCGTGAGGATCACGGCGCTGTCGAACGGCACCCCGGCGGCCAGCCGGGCAATCAACGGTTCGAGCGACCGGGTGGGAATTCGTCGTTCCAGAAAGGTCACCGCGGTGCCGGCGAGCGCGTAGGCGGCTTCCGCCGTCGATTGGTTGCCGCGCAATCCGGCCGCGAGGGCATCGAGACTCGGGACCTTTCCGCGGGCCACCGTGAGATTCAAGGCCAGCCGGTCGAACCGGCCAAACTCGGCAGCGGCGATGACCGCGTACCCTTCGTCGAACCAGAGCGGCACTCGGCCTCGAATGGCCTGATGCAACGCGACGTGGGCGAGTTCGTGTCGGAGGACCCGAAAGGGATCGTCACCGTCGGCTCGGATGAGGACGAACCGGGCCGCCGGCAGGGCGAGTCCGGCACCCCAGCCCGGGACTCGGCCTCGCGAAATGGCGTTGAACCGTTCCTGGCCGCGGACGACGACCAACACCAGCGGCCCGAGTGACCGCTGGCCCAGACGATACCAGGTGGCGGGCCGATCGGCCTGTTCGGCCAACGCGACCGCGAGATCGAGATCCCGCGGCAGCGCGGCCGCCCGGATTTGTCCAACCTCAACCGTTTTCAGGCTGTCGGTGCCGGCAGCCTGGGCCGCCCCGAGGCGGGCCCCCCCGAGGATCAGGCCGAGGCCGAAGCGCGCGGCACGGTGCCGCCACGCTCGACCGATTCCAGAAGTTCGCGGCAACGGACTGACCAAGGTGCAAATCGATTCGCGGTGGCGCCCTTGCCCCAAGTGGCCTTGGCCCCGGATTGATTGCCGCCGAACCACTGAGCCCGCCCGAGGTCGTAATACGCCTCGACAAGACTGGGGCCGAGCGAGACCGCTTTGCTCAAGAACGCCTCCGCGTCGAGATACATCTCGCGCTCGAGGTACACGAGCCCCAGGTAGTAATTGGCGTACAGGATGGCCTTCCGGTCGTTGTCGAGGCGGACGACCCGGCTGAGGTGCTCGATCGCTTCGCCGAAGATCCGCTTTCGGAGGCAGATGTACCCCACGTTGACGCGCGCGAGGGCGTTGCCCGGCTCCTCGGCCAACACCCGGGAGAAGGTGACCAGCGCTTCGTCGTATTTGAGATCGAGCATCTGGGCCCACCCCAACAACGACTGGGCATGGAGGTCTCCGGGGGCGAGTTCCAACGCCCGGGTCAGTGCCTGCGTGGCGGCCGCGTGATCGCCCAGAGCAATGAACGACCAGCCCTTCTCGATATAGGTCGACGCACCCAGGTGGTCGGCTCGGGTCTCCGGGCGGATTGCCGCCAACTTCGGCCCGGCGACGTCCTCGGCGCCAATCTGCTTATACCGGTCGACCAAACCCTTGATCCGGTCGCGGGTGGTCTGGAGCTCGGCGATCGCGGCGTCGGTTGCCTTGAAGACGGCAATGATTCGACGCTTCAATTCCTCTTGGTTGGCCACCGCCGTTGCCAACTCGAGGCTGGTTTCGAGGAGCGCCACTTCCCGGCGCAGCGAATCGGCCGACTCGGTCACAGGACCTGGCTTCCGCGTTGATAACTGGTCACCACGATCCGACCGGTCTCGAGGTCAAACTCCGCGGTGCGGCCGAAATCGCCACCCACGGCTTCACCGATCAGGCGGATCCGGTGCCGGTGGAGCGCTTCCCGGGCGGCCACGACATTCCGGTCGCCCATTTGAATGGTGCCGGGTGGGGTCAGGGAGATGAACATACTGGCGCCGCCGACCAGGCGGGCAACAATCGACGGCGACCGGGCCCCGCGGGCAATCATCCGCTCGACCATCGCGGCGACCGCGGTCGGGGCATACCGACCGGGCTCTCCGCTCAGCCGTCCCATCGACTGGTTCGGCATCAGGACGTGGGCCATCGCACCGATCCGGCTGTGGGGATCGTGGAGGATGATCGCAACGCAGCTCCCCAGGGCAACCGCCACCAAGCTGGCCGGGGCTTCCGTCACGATCAGCTCGCTGACCTTCACGACCAGGCGGGGTGCGCTCATGCCGCCCTCCGATAGATCCGCTCGGGCCGGTCGACCGATTCGAGGCGCGGAAAGAGATCGAACCCGGCGAGTTCGGCCTTGCCGAGCATCACGAGGCCTCCGGGCCTAACGGCCGACAGCACGACGTCCATGACCTCCCGTTGGGTCTCGGCGTCAAAATACATCAGCACGTTGCGGCAGAGCACCACGTCATAGGGCCCCCGGGGCCCCGGAACGGTCAGATCCGTCACCGCAAATCGTACCGACGCCCGGAGGGCCTCGGGAACGATGAACCGCCCCGGAGGTCCGATGCCAGGGGCGAACGCCAGCACCGCGTCGATATCGGCCCGACCGCGCAGAGGGTACTCGCCATGCCGCGCCACCACCAGATTTCTCGGATCGAGGTCGGTCGCGTCAACCTCCCATCCCGGGAGCCGGGCGGCCCGGACCTGATCCTGCAGAAGCAGGGCCAACGACCAGGCTTCTTCGCCGGTGGCGCAGGCGGCACTCCAGGCGTGGCACGGCTGACCGGCCGACACGGCGGTCGGCAGCAGACTGGCCAAACGACGCCACGCCGATGGGTTCCTGAAAAAGCTGGTGACGCCGAGGGCCACCGCCGACACCAGACGGCCGACCTCCTCCGGATCATGATCCAGGAGGTCGGCGTAGGCCGCGAGGTCGGCGACGCCGCGGTGGCGGCAGCGGCTCTGCAACCGGCGCTCGAGATACCGGGCCTTGAAGCGGCAGAGCGACGCGGCGCCGGTGGCGGCGAGGTGACGCCGGACCCGATCGAGGCCGGGGTCGGTGGCCGTCATATGCCGACCGGCAGCAGTTCGAGGTTGGCCCGGGCCAACTGATGGCCCGGATTGAGACGCACGGCCTGCTCCCAAAACGTCCGGGCTTCGGCGCTATCGCGGCGCCGAAAGGCCAGGTTCCCGAGCTTGAAGAACACATCGTCGCCTAACGACGGGTCGAGGTCGGTGGCGCGGGTGTATTCTTGGGTCGCTTCGTCGTACCGTCCCGAGCGGTACAAGATGTCGCCCAAATTCTTGTGGAGTTGGGGCAGGCCCCGGTCATCCGAGACCGTCTCCCGCAGCACGGTCTCCGCGGCGAGGATGTCGCCGGTGGCTTCGAGGAGCACGCCGAGGTTGTTCCGGAGCACCGGGTGCGCCGGATAGGCGGCTACCCCCTCATGGGCGATGGCCAGAGCTCGCTCCGACTGCTCCTGTTGGGCCAGCGCCAACGTCGCGGCGAAGAACCAGAGCGGGGGCGGTGTCCGCCCAAACAGATCCCGGGCCCGCTCGATCCGGGCCCAGGCGACCGCCGGATCATTCCGACGAAGACCCAACAGGCCCCAGCTGACATAGACCTGGGGATGGTCGGGAAGGCGACCCGCCGCTTCGGCGAACATGCTTTCGGCCTGATCGAGGCGACCCACCTCTTCGAGCGCGACGGCCAGGTTGTGAATGACCTGGCCCCGCGGGCCGGCCCGATCGAGCGACTGGCGGAACAAATCGACGGCCTCGGGCCACCGCCCTTGACGGCCGGCAATGACGCCGAGGAGGAACGGGGCCGAGCCTTCGGAGGGCCGAAGTTCGACAACGCGACGAAATTCTCGGGCCGCCTCATCGAGCATGTCGGTGCGGAGGAACGCAATGCCCAGGTTGCGGTGCTCTTCGATCTGGGCCTCGAGGAGCCGGGCCGGCGTCGTCTTCGATGACGTTCCGACGCGTTGGGCCAAGCCGGCGGTAATCAGCCCGAACAGGGCCTGGGCGGCGTCGAAATCGGCCAACGCGGAGGCCTCGATGACCTCTCGGGTATCGCGGACCCCATCAATCAGCGGGAGCACCCGCCGTTGCGCTTCGGTAAACGCCAGCGATTCATTGGCCAAGGCGTTGCGATCGAGGGCAAACACCAGGTCGAAACTCGGGATCTTCTTTTCGATCAACGTCCATTCGTCGATCCGCCGGGCCCCTTCAAGCAGGAGATTTTCGGGGCTGATGCGATCGAGCTCGCCCTCCCACTCGGGCTTCACGCCGGCGTCAAACGTGAAGCTGCCCTGGGTCCAGGCGAACAGCGTGTACACGGCTTCCTCGATCTGGACCCGAACCACTCGCTTGAGTTCTTCGGGGGTGATCGCCCCAATACTGACCAGGATCTCACCGAGCCGCCGGCCCCGGGACACCGTTTGCATCGCCAGGGCCTGGTCGAGCTGCTCCCGGGTAATGATGCCCGGCCGCAGCAACAGATCGCCGATCCGGTCGCGCCGATTGACGATGTTGGCGAAGATGATCCACCCGTCTTCGAAGTAGATCGAGCCGAACCGTTGCCGGTCCGACAGCGCCAAGCACCCGGTTCGGCGGCCGAAAAACAGCAGCTGGACCACATCCGGCAGGCTCGCCTCTTTGAGGCTTCCCTTGATGGCCATCAGTGGAACTCCGTCAGCAGTCGATCGTCCGCCGTCGGCCAGGAGAGGACCATCTTTTCGGGGCTCCGGACGATCCCCATGCCCGCCGACTGAATCCCGCTGGTCGGGCCGGTCGGACCCCGGTCTCGCCGCGACGATTTGGTCTCGACCACCTCGAGGATTTCCCGGGCAAACGCCGTCGAGGGGACCGCGCGTTCCGCTTGGGCCTCGGCGAGGACCCGCTGCACCAGGCCCTGCACGGAGCGAACCGAGTCGGCAGGCCGACCGGCCAGATAGTCCAGCAGGCCGATATCGCCCGCCGACGGAGTGTCGGCCAGGAGCCCTTTGACGATGGCCAACCGCACTTCGCGATCGGGGGGGCCCACATCGACGACGCTCCCGCCCTCGAGCCGGGTCAGGAGCCTCGGATCAAACCCGCTCAATTCGCTGAGCGGCCGAGCGGTCGTAAACGCCAGCGGGCGGGTGCCATCGAACAGTGCCTCGTACACGTGCAGCAATTCCGTCTGGCACCGAGGCTCGTGGGCCAACAGGTGAACATCGTCAATCAACAATGCGGCGACCCACTGGTACCGGGCCCGCCATTGGGCCACTTCCTCGGCACTCTTCAAATTGGCCAACTCGCCGAGGAGGCTGTGAGCCGACAGGCACGCCACCGGCCCGATGCCCTTCCCGACGAGCGCGTTGCCCAGGGCGTGCAGCAAATGGGTCTTCCCGACCCCGCTCGGTCCGACGATCACGAGCGGGTTTGATCGGGTTCCCGGCTCGGCCAGAATTCCCGCCAACGTCTCGAGCGCGACGCGATTCGACGGACCGGCGCCGAACCGCGCGAGCGTCAGGTCCGGCAACGGTGCCGACAGGGGGGCCCGGCGGGCTCGGGCCTCGAGGACCAGCTGGCGGGCGCCGGCCAACTGATCGGGATCGCGAAGCACCTCGGCGCCGGCCAAATCGGGCGCGATGATCCGGGCCTCGGCCACCAGTCTCTGGAGTTCACCGGCATCGTGACCGAAGGCCGCCACCAGCGGCTCAGGATCGCCACCGGAGTCGGACAGGAGGGCCTGCTCAAGCCGGCGGGTTCGCACGCCTTGGGCCTGCCAATGGGCAATCGCCTCCCGAATCCGGCCCCGCCAACGGTCGAACTGTTCCGATACGTTCGCGGTCACCTCGGTGAGGAACGCATCAAATTCGGCACCGGCCGGGGCCGGACCCGGGGCACCGGCGACGGCTCGGGCCGGAGCCTCGGACGGCGGGTGAGGCGATCCGAGCCCAAGGAGCGCCAGGGCGTCCTCCGGGGCGATCGGGGTTGGACTGGTCTGCTGAACCGCGAAGATCCGCTGGAGCGCGCCGAGATATTCTTTGACCGAGCGGAGATCCACGGCCGCCAAGGACGTGGCGAGAGCCGGATGAACCACGCCGCCCACGGCCGCGATTTTCTGGGCGAGAATGGTCGCGATCGACGCGGCGGACGGACGGCCGAGCTCGACGACCGCGCCCTCCTTGAGCCGGCGGGCCAGGCGAGCATCGAGGTTCGGCATCGCGCCTAACGGCTTGCCGGCCGCCACCACCGTGGGAAGGCCCGCGCCGAGCCGGCTCTCAATGACATCGTGGAGGAGGGCTTGAACCGGAATCTGGCGCTCGGCGGCTTCGAGGTCGTCGAACATGACCACGTCGGCCCGCAGGAGCCGGTCCCGGAGGGCCGCGCCGGCATCGGTGAGGCCCCGGCTGTGGACCAACTCCGTGAGCCGTCCCAACGCCACCAACTCGGCGGAGCGCACGGGAACGGCGGCGGCCAGTCGGTCCCGAAGCGCCCGCAGCAAATGGCTCTTACCGGCGCCTCGCTGTCCGACCACGACCAGCACGGCGGGCAGCTTCGGCCCGTCCGCCACCAGCCGGACGGCGGACAGCGCCGCCTGGGTCGCCGGGTCGGCGACGAACGAGGCGAACGAGTCCTTCACAACGTCGGCGCCCGGGTCGCCAGCCGTTGGAGGACGACGGTCGACAAGGCCTTGAGGGTTTCAAATACCCCCGTGCCGTGGAGAGCATCGGCCGGCAGGCTCGGCACCGACCGAAAGTTGAACGCCTCATCGAGTTCGGGCGGCGTGAGAATCAGGTCGGGAGGCAAGTCTTGCTTGTTGTACTGCAACACGATCGGAAGGTGGCGAACGTCGACCCCTTGCTCGAGGAGATTCTCCTGGAGATTCTGGAAGCTCTCGAGATTTTCGTCGAACCGGCGCGCTTGGCTGTCGACGACAAAGACGACGCCATCGGCGCCCTGGAGGACCAGCCGGCGGGTGGCGTTGTAGTAGACTTGGCCGGGGACCGTATAGAGCTGGAACCGAGTCGTGAAGCCGGAGATGACCCCGAGCTCAATGGGCAGGAAATCGAAAAACAGGGTCCGATCGGATTGGGTGGCTAGGGAGACCATCCGCCCACGGCGGGCCTCAGGCACCCGCCCGTGAATGTATTGCAAGTTGGTGGTCTTGCCACATCGGCCGGGGCCGTAGTAGACCAACTTGCAGGTGATTTCCCGGGCCGTGAAATTGACGAGCGGCATGGTTACCGTCCGAACAGAGCGCGAAGGCTGGCGTTGAGATCGTTCTCGAACGTCTCAGGGAGGATCTCGCGCGTCGCGACCTCGCGGGGCGCGCCCTTGATCAGATCGTCGATCATCTGCGCAAAAAAAAGCTGGACCATGCCGAGCGAGGTATCGGCACCGAACACCACCAGGCCGATCCACTGCGCGGAGGGCATGTCGAACGGCATCAGGTAGACGCCGAGCCGGGGGCCTTGATGGACGACGGCGCCGAATGACCCGGCTCCGGTTTCTTTGGCCAGTTCGCGGGTCGAGGCAATGATACCGGCACCTAACGCCGCCGCGGTCATCACGTCGAGCGAGCGGGTGAACCCGTGCTGGGCCACGACCTGGCCGGACGACGTCATCAACAGGGCGACCCGAGCCTGGGACTCCGATACAAACGTCCGGAGCGGCGCCTCGACCCAGATCTCGACCGTGCGCATCAGTTCAGCCGACCGGCCGCGTCCAGCAGGGCCAGGCGGACCTCGCCGATATTGACGTCATTGGTCGTGATGGCCACCAACAGCAGGCCCTCCGCACCGGTGGCCGCGAACAGCTGGCCGGCGGTGGCCTGGAGCAGCAGCACGCTCATCGGGGGCGTGTGCAGGGTCCGGGTCAAGACGCCGAGCCGCTGGACGAGGCGGGCAGCGAACGCTGCGGCCGCCTCGGTGGCCTGATCGTCGAGGGTCGACTCCGCCACCACGAGGCCGTCGTCGGTCGAAACCAGCAAGGCACTTCGAACCCCTGGAATTCGGGTGACTTCGTCGAGGATGCTCTGCTCCCGTTGGGTCATGCGAACTCCTCGAGCCACGTCCGGGCCTGTTCGACCGCCTTGTCGGCGATCCGCGCCAACCGGCCGGCCGGAACCTCGCGGCCCCGCATCACCAGCAGGAGCGTCTCGGCCGAGGGACTTCGGAGCTCGAAATTCACCGCCCCGCTTTCGATGGCAAGGGCCTTCCATTCACCGATCTCGAGGAGCCGGGCGGCTCGCTCCGCCTCGCGGGAGACGCCCGCCAGCGCGGCGGCCACCGAGTCACTGGCATCGGCGCCGTCGACTCGCTCCAGGCGGCCCCGGAGCACCCGCCCCTGCTGATCGAACAACAGCGTCGGGGTGCTCTCCACCCCAGACCGGGGCGGCGGGTCGGCTGGGGCGACCGGCTCGGGGGCCTCCGCCCGCGAACGCGAGGCCATGACGGTCCGAATCCGCTCGATCGCGGAGGCCAGCGTGGTATCGCCCGGGGCCAGTTCCAAGGCGGTGGCGAGATGCTTGACGCTCCGACCCAGGTCGCCGGCCCGGTAGGCCAAGAAGGCCAAGCCCTTGTGGGCCCCGAGGTGATCGGGCACCAAACGAATGACCGTGGCCCAGGCGTCGAACGCGGCATCCCCGTCACCCCGATCGGCATGGATCCGGGCCAGGAGATCGTGGGCATCGGCGAGCTCGGGGTAGCGTCCGGCGCCCCGGGTCACCACGGTCAGCGCGGCATCGAGTTGCCCCCGGCGCCGGAGCGCTTCGGCGAGGGGCAGGAACGCCAGGCTGGTAGGATCCTGGGCGAGCTTCAACGTCAACGCGGCAATGTCATCAGTCATGGTGGCCTCGGAGCAATACCGCCAATTGCCGGGCCGCCGGAATCGCGGCGCCGACCGTGGTGACCTTTCGTTCTTCCTCGGAACCTAACGAGGGCAAGGCCAGCCATGCCTCAAACCCATGGACCGCCTCCTCGAGCCGACCGGCCCCAAGCAGAGCCCACGACAAAAGCCGGAGCCCGCGAGGCGCGGCCGGATCCAGTCGCACCGCCTCCCGGAGGGAGGCCTCAGCCTCGGCAAAGCGCTGTTCCGCGAGGTGGATTCGCCCCACGAGCAGGTGGGCCTCCGCCGAGTCCGGAAACCGGCCCAGCGCCGTTTCCGCCGTGGCCTTGGCCGCCTCGTAGTTGCGGGCGGACAGGAGCCGTTCCGCCCCGGCAATCAGACTGCGGGCGTCGTCGCCGGGAGCGGCGGCGGCCGATTCCTTGGCGGGATCGCGGAGCAGGATCACCCCGACCGAATTGAGGCCGAACACCGAGCGAGCGACATCGAACTCGGCCTCGCCCAGGGTGGTTGCGATGGCCTGGACATCCCGGATCCCGTCCGAGGCAGCCAGAATTCGCCATTCCGCCGGGGTCAGTGTCAGGCTCCCCGGCTCAGCCCCGGACGCGGGCGCGAGCCGCGGGATCACCCCGAGATGGGGCACCCCAGCGCGGATCCGGGACCATTCATCAATTCGGCGGGCCGCTTCGAGCAGCAGGGCTTCGACCGAAATCCGAACGTCAGCCTCCTTCGGCATCGCCTCCGCCGGCGCCTCTTCAAAGACGAAATGCCCCTCGGACCAGCCGAGCATGGTGAAGACGACGTCCTCGATCTGGGCCCGAACCTGCGCGGCCAATTCCTTCGCACCGAGCACGCCGAGGCTGACGAGAATCTCCCCGATCCGGCGGCCGTCGCCGGCGGTCTGGATCGCCTGCGCCCGGGTGACTTCCTCCGGGGCAATCCGGCCGGCCTTGATCAGGTGTTGTCCCAACGGATGGGGGTTGGCTTTGATCGTCGCGGCGACAACCGCCGCGTCGTGGAACCAAATGGTGCCCTCGTTCTGGCGGAGTTCGGACACCACGCGGAGGATGCCGGTCTTCTTGCCCAGATCGAGCAGTTGGAAGACATCGTGGACGCCCATTTCGCGGAGCGGGCCTCGAATCGCCATCAGACCTCCGCCGGCTGCAGGATGTGCACCAGATCCCGGGTGGAACGCGCCTCGGCGCGGGCGGCGGCGGCGAGCGGCCCAGTCGGGGCCTGCTGCACCACCAGGTCCCAATCGGCCATGGCGTCGTCGAATCGGCCGATGGCGTTCAGCGACACCCCGCGGTGAAACCGGGCGACCCCGTGGTCAGGCACAAACTTGAGGACCCGGGTGAAGGCGACGACGGCGTCGCGATGACGGCGTTCGTCGGCCAAGGACCGGCCCAACAGCACCAGGGCGTCGGTGGCGTACGGTTCAACCAGCAGCAACTCGACCAGCAGCCGGGTCGTTTCAACCGGACGGCCCTGCCGGCGGAGGAGCTCGCCTAACGCGAGACCGGCCTCGAGGTAGGTGGGCAGGATCGCCAATGCCCGTTCGTAGGCGGACTTGGCCTCCGCCAACTCGCGCCGTTCCTCGTGCACGAGGCCGGCTTCGTACCAGGCTTGGACGTGGCCCGGGTCGATGGCCACGGCGGCCTGCAGCGCGTCGAGGGCCTCATCGGTATCCCCAAGTCGGCGACCAATGACCCCACGCAAAACGAGGAGGTCAGCGCGGCCCGGGGCCAGCATGATGGCGCCGAGCGCGTCGTCTTGCGCGCCGGCCAAATCGTCTTGGGCGAGTCGGGCTCGGGCCCGGATCTCGAGCGGAGCGGGGTCGGTTGGCCGGGCCATCACGAGCAGGTCGGCCGCCGCCCGAGCCTCTTCGGCTCGTCCGAGGGCGAGGAGCGCGGTGGCTTCGCCGATGGCCACCGAGGGATCGTCGGCGCCCTCCTGCTTGGCCTGCCGGAACCGTTCCAGGGCCTCGCCGAACAGCCCCCGGCGGCTGAAAATCTCCCCGAGCAATCCGATGCCCGGACCCGCGCCGCCGCCCCGGCGCATGGTTCGATGGACCTCGGCGGTGGCCTGCTCCAGGAGGCCCTTGGCGACGAGGTCGCGGGCCACCGAGAACGGATCGGCAGCGATCGGCCCGGGAGCTTCCGATGGTGCCAGCCCGGCAAACAAGTCATCGAGCGAGGCCGGATCGAACGAGAAATCCTCGCCAACCGAACCCACGGTCACGTCGGCCATCAACGACGGCGCGATCGGGACCAGGGATTCCTTGAACTGGAGCTCAATCGACAGGGCATACTTCTGGGGGAGATAGAACGGATCGAGCTCGAGGGCCCGCCGGGTTTCGCGGAGGGCCTCGTCGAAGGCGCCGAGCTGACTCAGGGCGAAACCCAAGTTGTAATGAGCCGGCGCGCTTTCCGGATCGGCCTCAACCGCCCGGCCGAAGGCATTCTTCGCATCGCCGTACCGCTTGAGCTCCATGAGCACCAAGCCGACCCCGTTCCACGCGATGGCATGGTCCGGATCGGTGCTCAGGACGGCGCGGTAGCCGTCCAAGGCCGCCTGCATCCGGTGGCGCTGAAAATGGAAGAGGGCCAGGTTGAGCCGGGCCGCCACAAATTCCGGCCGGCCGGCAAGCGACGTTTCGAAGGCCGGCCCGGCCGCCAGAGGATCGGGCCCGGCGGCCTCGAGGACTCCGAGGTTGTTCCAAGCGAGGGCGTATCCCTCGTCCAACCGGATGGCCTCGCGATAGGCCGCGGCGGCCTCCACCCGGCGCCCGGCTTGGTGGAGGACCACGCCCTTTTCGTTCCAGAATTTCGGTTCGGCCGGGGCGTTGGCAATCAGTCGCGCATAGAGGTCGAGGGCGGACTGGGTCTCCCGCCGAAGGAGATGAAGCTCGGCCAGACCCTCCAGCGCCGGTTGCTCATCTTCCCCGGTCTCGAGGGCGAACCGGTACTCGCGTTGGGCCTCGACAAAATAGCCGCGCCGACGGAACGCCACCGCCAGATTGAGATGCGCTTCGTATGGCGGCACCGGCTCCGCGACCGGAGCGGCCGGCACCTGACCACGCGATGGGTCGGCTGGTTTCTTCGAGGTGATCCGGAGATTGGTTTGGGCGCTGCCAAGGGCCGGGTTCAGGGTGACCGCTTTCCGGGCCGCGACCCGGGCCGCATCGTGGTATCCGAGGTCGCCGTAGACGAACCCAAGCAGATACTGCACGTCGGCGTGGTCGGGGCTGATCTGAGCCGCCTCGATCAGCGTGGAGAGCGCCGCGTCAACCAAACCCCGGTTGTAGAGGGCCTGTCCCAGGTAAAGGCGGGCCACCGAACTCCGCGGGTCGACCTCGGCCGCCCGGCGGAACCACTCGGTGGCAACATCATGCCGGGCCCGCGCCTGTTCCACCAAGCCAAGTTGGACGAGCGCGGTCCCGTCGTTCGGATGGCCGCGGAGGAGTTCCTCGAACTGCTCCGCCGCCCGGTCGTGCTGATTCAGGGTCAAGTAGGCCCGGCCCAGCTCGAGCCGGTGCTGTCGCTCGCCCGGAAAGCGGGCGATCTGTTCGCGGAGCTCCCCGATTCGGCGATCGTAGTACCCGGTCTCCCGCTGAATGATCTCCAGGTTGTCCTGGGCGACCTTCATGTTCGGATCAAGCTCAAGCGCCTGCGTCAAGGCCGCGATGGCCTCGGGAATCATCTCGCGCTCGTAGTAGAGAACCCCGAGATTGTTGTGCGCGCCGGGATCCGACGGGTCAATTCGCCGGGCCAGCGAACGCAACACGCCAAGTTCACGCTCCACGGGCGCCGGACCGGTCATCGGCTAGTTGGCGAGGTGGATGGCGTCAAAAATGGCGGTAAGCGACGCCACATCGGGCATCAGAATGAACTGCCCCTGCACCATCTCTTCCGAGCCGGCGATCCGAAAGGCCGTCTCGACGCAAATGACGAAGTCCCGGGCGTGCCCGAAGTTGAGATAGGCGGTGGTCAGCACCGCACCGGCCTGATCGACCACGAGCGCCGGCACTGAGGGCACCAGCATCATGCCCATGAAATCGGACAGGGCGTTCAGATAAGCGCTACACAAGATGTTGCCGGTCTCCATGATGGTCGACCGCTGCATCTCGGAAAACCCGGTGGGCGGCTCGGGCTTGCGGAGCAGAATATTGCAAAGGGTTCGGGCCGAGGCTTCCGGCAGGACCAGCAGAGTCCGGCCGGTGAGGTCTCCCATCATGTGCATCAGCACGGCGGCGACGATGGTCTCGGCGGGGCCGAGGAGTTCGGCGGCATCCTCCAGCCGTTTGACCTCGACCTCCGGCACATCGATCATGATCTTGC
>JANPEL010000485.1:0-4087 GCA_031431925.1 Gemmatimonadota bacterium
GCCGCGGGGGGCGGCGCCAACCGCTCCGGCCGGCGTCCCTCGGCCACGGCGATCAGGGCCCGAGCCAGCCCCGCCTGCAACCACGGGGGCGGCCCATCATTCGCCACCCAAACCACCGCAAGCCCCCGGGCGTCGTCGGCGTACGCGAAACTGTAGAATCCGTTCAGGTCGCCGGTGTAGTAGCGCCGCTTCCGGTCCGCCGAGACGTACCAACTGCCGAGCCCGATAGCCGTGGTCCGTCCGTCGTCGAGCCGGGCCGGGGTAACTGCCCTGCGGCTGACGGCCGATCCAACGACCCGACGGTACCCCGCCACCCAGCGGTGGAGATCCCGCGCCGACAGGTAGACGTTCGAGGCGCCGTAGAAGCCTTCCAGGTCGGACGCGTCGTGCGCAGTCCACCCCGAGTCGGACCGCTGGTACCCGCGGGTCCGAACTCCGGTCCAGTCCGCGAACCGCGCCGGACGGAGGAACGCCTTGAGGCCGAGCGGGGCGGCAAACCGGTCGGCCAATACCGCGGCGAACGGCCTCCTCTCGATCCGCTCGACCAGCATCGCGGCCACATCGTAGGCCACGTTGTCGTACGCGAAGCCGGTGCCCGGCCGAAACACCGGCGCCGGCGCGTCCCGGGCCACCAGCGCCAAGTGACTCGCATTGGTCCGGACCTCTCCCGGCGTCACGCGGGAGTCCAGCCAGTCGAAGCCCGGGAGGCCGGCCGAGTGGGCCAGGAGGTGACGAACCCGGGTGGCGGTGTGCGGGAACGACGGGAGGATGTCGTGGACCTGGGCGTCGAGGTCAACTCGCCCCTCGGCGGCCAGGAGGAGCAGCGCGGCCGCGGTAAACGTCTTGGCCATCGAAGCGCCGTCGGTCGGGGTCTCGGGCGTGAACGGCACCTGCCGCTCCCGGTCCGCAAATCCGAATCCCGCTGAGTACTGCACCACGCCCCCTCGGCCGATAACGACGGCCCCCTGGAACAGTTGGCGGCCGACCAGGTCCTGGATCACGGCATCCGCCCGCTCGGCCAGACGCCGCGAAGCCGGCGGTTGTCCCTGCGCGGTCTCGAACCCCGCGAGGCCGAGCGCGAGGACCGTCAGCCTAACGTGCTTCAATCGCCTCCGCCTCCCGCCGCATCAAGGCCCAGAGTGCCTCGACGTGGCTCTTTTCGGTCAGGAGACCACTGATCGACACCCGGACCACCCACCGGCCCCCAAGCACCGCCGGCGTCAGATACGCGAGCCCCGAGCGATTGATCCGGTCGGCCCAGGCCAGGGTGTGCCGGTCCAGGGCTTCGCCCGACAGGCCGGGCGGTTCGTAGCGGACACAGAGCGTCTGAATCGCGACCGGGTTGAGCACTCGCCAATGCGGCGTCGCTCGGACCTCCGCCGCGAGCCATGCCGCATTCGCGAGATCCCGCCGGAGCCGGGCCGCGATCCGCTCGACGCCCTGTTCCCGGATCATCAACCAGAGCTTGAGGGCCCGGAACCGGCGGCCCAGCGGAATCCCCCAGTCGCGGTAATTCTTGACCTGGCCGTCCGCCGCCGACTGGAGATAACTCGGATTGGTCGACATGACCCGGATCAGGTGTTCGGAATCCCGGATGTAGTAGAGCGAGCAGTCGAACGCCACGCCTAACCATTTGTGCGCGTTGATGACGATCGAGTCGGCCGACTCGATCCCGGCCCAGAGCCCCCGGCACTCCGGCAGTATCATCGCCGTGCCCGCCATCGCCGCGTCGACGTGGAGCCAGACGCCATGGGCCCGGGCCAGCGCGGCGATCGGCTCCAGGGGATCAAACGCGGTGGAGGTCGTCGTCCCGATCGTCGCCACGATCGCGCACGGCCGGGTCCCGGCCGCGAGATCGGCGGCGATCGCGGCGGCGAGCGCCTCGGGCCGCATCGCGTACGCCTCGTCTACCTCGATCAACCGAATGTTCTCCCGCCCGAACCCCGCCAACAACGCCGCCTTCGGCACCGAGCTGTGGGCCTCGGCACTGCAGTAGACGACGAGCGGCTTCGGCTCCGCCTGGAACCCGCCCCGGGTGGCGCTGTACCCGGTGGTGCGCTCCCGGGCCGAGAGCAGGGCCACCAGGGTACTGGTCGACGCGGTGTCCTGAATCACGCCGCTCCACGCATCACTCAAGCCCACCATCTGGCGGACCCAATCCATCACCGTCTCTTCCACCTCGGTCAGCGCCGGACTCGATTGCCAGGACAGTCCGACCACCCCGAAGCCGGTGCTCAAGTAATCACCGAGCACACTCGCGAGCTCGACCGGCGCTGGAAAGAACCCGAAGAAGCTCGGGTGAGCCCAATGCGTGAGCCCCGGTCCGATCATCTGCTCCACGTCGGACAGAATTCGGTCGAACGGCTCAGCCTCCCTCGGAGGCTCGACCGGCAGGCCGGCCTTGATGTCACCGGGACGCACCGTGGCCTGCACCGACTGACCCGCGACGCCCGCCCGATAGTCGGCGATCAGATCCACCACCCGATGGCCGTACCGGCGAAACTCTTCGGGGGTCATTTTTTCGGCACTCGGCGCTCGGCGCTCGGCGCTCGGCGTTTGGGGGGCGGGGCCCGGCGGGAGACGGCGACGGCGGTGGCGCGCCAGAGGGCGAGAAGGTCCCGGTCTTCGAGAATTTCGGGGGGGAGTTCGTAGTAGCTGCGCATCGGCTTCCCGTTCTTGTAGGGGTCGAAGGGGCCGGAGCCGGCTTGTTCGAAGGCGGGGCGGGTCTCGGCGTCGACCTTGAAGAACACGGTGTCGTCGTCGATCACGGCAAAGAACGTGGCTTCCCAGTAGAGGCCGACGCCGCCGAACATCGGACGAGCCTTCAGCCGTTTGGGATCGGCGAATTGCTCCTGGACGTAGGCCTTGAATGAGGCGGAAACGGACACGGGGGCTAGAGGCGTTCGACCAGCATCTTGAGCTGGGCGAGCCGTTCCTGCAGTTTGGCCCGGCCCCCTTCGGCATCGACGATCTGTTGCTGGCTCGGGAGGAGGAACGCCCGATCGGTACACTCGAGCACTGCGGCGACCTCCTGGAGTTCCTTCTCGAGCCCTTCGGTGGAGGGTAGGAAGCCGGCCAAGACCTCAACGAGGGCGGCCCGGGTCACCTTCTTCTCACCGGACAAGAGCGACTGCCGCCAGGCCCGCCCGACAATGCCTTCGACATCGGCGCCGGACAGCTTGCCGACGTTCGGGATCGGCGGCACCTCGGCCCGATCAAGCCCGGTCCCGAGTTTCTTGGCCATCGCGACGAACATGTCGCGAAGTTCGTCCTCGGTATGGGGATAGAAGAGCGGGATATGGACCTCCGCCCGGCCCTGCCGTTTGAGATCGATGGGGAGCAAATCGGGCCGGGCCGTCAGCAGCATCCAGAGAATCTTGCCCCGGTAGCGGGTGTCGCCCATTTGGGTGGCGATCATGCCGAAGACCCGGCTCGAGGTGCCCGAGTCGCCCTCGGCATCGCGATCGCCGAGCGCGGCGTCGGCCTCGTCGACCACCACCATCACCGGGCCCATGGCCCGGAGCACCGAAAGGACCCGCTCCAGGTTGCCCTCGGTTTCGCCGACGTATTTCGACCGGAAGTTCTTGAGGACCACGCACGGCGCGCCGATGGCCCCGGCGGTGCACTGGGCGATGAACGTCTTCCCGGTGCCCACCGGCCCGCACAGCAGGTACCCCATCGGCAGGGTATCGAGGGCGCCCCGCTTCAGCAGCTCGGCATCTTCGAGCAGCCGCTTCTTGGCGGCCTCGTGTCCGATCACGATATCGAGATTCCACTTCGGCTCGATGAACTCCAAGAGACCCTGGCAGTGCCGCTCGATCAGCCGCTTCTTGAGATCGCGGAATACCTTCTGGTCGAGCCGGCCGGAGCCTTCCCGGGCCGTCTGGAGCAAGACGCCGGCGTCGGCCAAGGTAATCCCAGCCGAGAGGCGGGCGAGTTCCTCGACCGAGTAATCGGAGAAGGCGGCAATGGCCTGGTCGCCGACGACCCCGCGGAGGAAGGCCGCCCGGACCGGTTCCTCCGGCAACTGGACCTCGAGCGCCGCCACGTGGGGGTTCCCAGCCAGCCGCCCGCTCACGTCGGTGAG
>JANPEL010000486.1:0-10966 GCA_031431925.1 Gemmatimonadota bacterium
CCCCGAACGACAGTGAGAGCAAGAGTGACATGGTCCTCCAATCTCGCTCAGGCCGGGAAAACGGCTAGGCCTTCGCCTGGTCAAGCCCGGGGCGGCTCCCGCCGATACTTGGCGGTATGTCGACCCTAAGCACGCGGCCCGACGGGGAGGATCATCCGTCGCCTTCGCGGTGGAAGCCGGAGTTGGCCGGCGCTATCACCGCGCTCGCGATCGCGGCGGCGCTCAGCATTGGGGTGTTCTACCTCTCGATTCGGGATGCCCTTCTCGACGACTTCCAGCCGAGGATCGCCTGGTGATGGAGAAGCGTCTTCACGCGAGCCAGAAAATGGAGGCACTCGGCACCTTCGCGGGCGGGGTCGCCCACGACTTCAACAACCTCCTCACGGTGGTGCTCGGGCATGCCGAGATGATTGCCGAGGATGCCCCGGCCGGCTCGGGTACGGCCACATCTGCCGAGCTGATCCGAAGTGCCGCCGTCAAAGCCCGGGAGTTGGTCCGGCGGATTCTCCTCTTTGCCCGTCCCGAGGCGGAAACCCGAACCTCCACCGCGCTCGGCTCGGTCGTCGATGAGACGGTCGAACTGCTGCGGTCGACGCTGCCCGCCTCGGTCCGGGTTCTCTGGGACCCTCCCCGAGACTCGGTGTTCGCGATCGTGGATGCCGCCCAGCTCTCCCAAGTTCTGATGAACCTCGGCGTCAACGCGAGCCATGCGCTGACGAATGACAAAGGGACCATCACCTTCACCCTCGACCGGGTGCGAGTCGGCTCCGGGGCACCGTCCAGCGTGGGTCTTCGGCCCGGCTCCTACGCGAGAATCGTGGTCCGGGACGACGGGGGCGGGATGAGTGCCGAGACCCGGAACCGGATCTTCGAGCCGTTCTTCACGACGAAACCGGTGGGGCGGGGATCAGGGTTTGGCCTGGCGGTCGCCGATGGCGTGATCCGAGGGCACGGCGGGGCGATCGATGTCGAGACGGCGCTCGGTACCGGGTCGGCGTTCTCACTCTACCTGCCGGCCGACGACGCGGTTCCCGCTCCAGCGAGTGCGGCCAAGGCCGAGCCGCCGAAGGCCGGTTTGGGGGGTGGCCGACGGGTGCTCTTGGTCGACGATGATCCGATGGTGCTCGGGATCCTCAGCCGAATTCTTGGCCGGGCCGGCTATCGGGTTACGTCGCATGGCGACCCGGTCGAGGCCTTGGCCGCCCTGGAGGCGGTACCCGGCGGGTTCGATCTCCTGATGACCGATCGGGCAATGCCCGGTCTCTCGGGTCCCGAAGTCGCCGAGCGCGCCCGGGTGTTGAATCCGGGCCTTCGGATCATGCTGCTGACCGGCGCCGACCAGCCGGCGGATCTCGAGTCGTCCCACTTCTCGGCGGTGGTGGTGAAGCCGGTGGACAGCGCGGCGCTGCTCCGGGTGGTGGACCGGGTGCTGGTCGGGGTCCCGGTTCCGATGCCCGTTCGGGCTGCCTAACGTTCAGGGGCGAAGTCCGAACGCCGTCGGGCCCGGGCGGCGGAGCGGGGCCGCCAGGTTGGCGAACTCGCAGAGCACCGATCGGGTTTCCCGTGGATCGATGATCTCTTCGACCAAATACTTCTCCGCGGTCCGAAACGGGGACCGGACTTGATTGAGCCGGCGGAGGATGTCCTCCTGCAAAGCTCCCGGGTCATCCGCCGCGGCCAGTTCGGCCTTGTAGGCCGCTTGGATCCCGCCTTCGATCGGGAGCGAACCCCAGTCGGCGGAGGGCCAGGCATAGCGGTACCGGTAGCGGGTGTGATTGCCGTGTCCCGCTCCGGCCACGCCGAAGGCCTTCCGGATGACCACCGTGCACCACGGGCCTTTGACTTGGTAGATGGCGGCGAGGGCCCGGGCGCCGTGACGGATCGTCGCTTCCTGCTCGGCCCGGCTTCCGATCAGGAAACCCGGGTTGTCGACCAAGTGAACCATCGGGAGGTGGAAGGTTTCCGCGAGGTCGATGAATCGGACCAGCTTCTGTGAACTGGCCGCGGTCCAGAGTCCGCCCAGGTCGAACGGGTTACTGGCGATGACCGCGACCGGCCAGCCGTCGAACCGCGCCAAGGCCGTAATCACCGACCGTCCGTGCTGGCGGCCGATCTCGAAGACCGAGCCCATGTCCGCCAGCGCGTCGAGGATCGGCCGCATCTTGTAGACCCGGCGCCGGTCGCGGGGTACCGCGCCGATCAGCCATTCTTCGCGGCGGTCGGGATCGTCGCCGGTCTGGTGGCGAGGCGGCAGTTCATGGACCGAGGAAGGCAGGTACGAAAGGAAACTTCGGCCCATCGCGAAGGCTTCGTCTTCGGTGGCCGCCTCGTCGTCGATGGCGCCGTTCTTGGCGTGGATGTGACTGCCGCCGAGTTCTTCCTTGGTGAGCGTTTCGCCGGCCGCGGCCACTACCGGGGGGCCGGCCACGAACATTTGGGCCTGTCCCTTTACCAGCAGCGAATAGTGACTGGTCACGAGCCGGGCGGCGCCCAGTCCGGCGACTGGCCCGAGGCCTAACGCTACGACCGGGACGGTGGCGAGGTTCAGGACGGCCTGATCCCAGCCGATGAGGTTGGGCAGGTAGGTATATCCGGTGCTCTCGATGGTCTTGACTGACCCGCCGCCGCCGGTGCCCTCGATCAATCGGACGATGGGGAGCCGGTACTCGTTGGCCAGTTGTTCGGCCGCGATCTGTTTCTCGTGAATCGAGGCGTCGGCGGCACCGCCCCGGACCGTGAAGTCGTCTCCGGTGACCACGACCGGACGGCCGTCGATTCGGCCCCGGCCGTAGAGCAGGTTGCTGGGGACGAGCCCGGTCAATTCGCCGGCGTCGTCGTATTCGCCGAAGCCGGCAATCGACCCGATCTCCCGGAATGAGCCCTCGTCGAGGAGCCGGGCGAACCGTTCCCGGATCGTGAGGCGGCCGGCCTCATGCTGCCGGCGGACCTTCGCTTCGCCGCCCATTTCTCTCGCCAGGGCCTGCCGGCGTCGGAGTTCGTCCACTTCTTTCTGCCAACTCACCGGGTTTCCCGTCTCGAAGAGCTTTGAAACGTACCCAAGGGGCTTGGCCGGGGCAGGGGGCGGGGCCGTGGGACCGGAATGGTCCTCGATTACAACCGGCCTCACTGGCTCTTTTCGACAGTGGCTTGGCGCTCGCGCTTCGGGAACGGTGGCCGGCCATGGCCAAAGACTTCCGGCATTACGCCTTTCAGACCCACCCCCATCCCGGGGAGCTCTGGCAGTGGAGCGGAGTCGGCGGGATCCGGATTGCCAACCTGCTGACCCAGGAGGGTGCTCACACCCACGGCGCCAAGCCGGGCCGGGCGACGCTGGCCAACGTCAATCACTGCCTCCGCCGCCTCCGGCATGAGATCGACCGGGGCGAACTCAAGAGTGTCGCCATGCCGAAACTCGCGACCGGCGTTGGGGGGCTGGTCTGGGCCGATGTCGAGACGCTGGTTCGCCAGCATTTGGGGGATGTGCCGATCCCGGTCTTCGTGTACACCACCTACCAACCCGGCAAGCAGGCCGTCGAGCCCGGGGCGTAGCCCACAGCGCCCTCCAAGAGTTGGGGCTCTGGTGAAGGAGCCCCGATCGGTGCAGACTACCCCAGTGCCATCGACTCCGGAGCGCTTGTGCCGACCCCTGATTCAGCAATCGAAGCCTACCGCCGGCATCATCCTCGGTCCGCCGAGCTCCATGCCCGCGCCACCGCGCTCTTTCCGGCCCAAGGCGCCACCCACTTCTCCCGGGTTCACAACCCATACCGGCCCTACATCGTGCGGGCGGCCGGTGCCCGGAAGTGGGACATCGACGGACACGAATACCTCGACTACGTCATGGGGCACGGCTCGCTGGTGCTCGGCCACTCGCATCCCGCGGTGGTCGAGGCCATTCAGCGCCAAGCCGCGCTGGGCCTTCACTATGGCGACAACCACCCGCTCGAAGTGGAGTGGGCCGAGCGAATCCGAGGCCTGATGCCGGCGGCGGAACGGATTGAGTTCTGCGCGTCAGGCCAGGAAGCCAACCAAATGGGGATTCGGATTGCCCGGGCTAGTACCGGCCGACGGAAGCTCCTCAAGTTCCAGCACAACTACCACGGCTGGGCCGATGAGCTGGCGCCGAAGGGTGCTCCGGGCGCGGTCGACGATCAGGTAACCGTCATTCCGGCCAACGATCTTGGCTTGGTGGAACAGCACTTGGCGAACCGGGATGTCGCGGTGGTATTGATCGAGGGCGGCGGCGGGCGGACCTCGGGCCGGGCCCCGACCAGCGTCGAGTTCTTCCAAGCCTTGCCGGAGCTCTGTCGGCGATTCGGGACGGTGTTGCTGCTCGACGAGGTGGTGACGGGGTTTCGGGAAGCGCCCGGTGGCTGGCAATCGGTCGTTGGGATGGTGCCGGATCTCACCACGATTGGGAAGGCGGCAAGCGGCGGCCTCGCAGCCGGCGCACTGCTCGGCCGGGCTGATTTGCTGGCGGCGTTGAGCCCCTCCGCGGCGGCCGACCGCCGGGTGGTTCATGGCGGCACCTGGAATGCCGTCCCGATCAGTTGCGCCGCCGGGATCGCGGCATGCGATCTCTATCCCGATGGCACACCGCAGCGAACGGCACGAGCCCGAGCCGATCGATTCCGGCGGGATGTCAACGCGATGTTCCGCCGGATCGGGGCACCGGCGCGGTGCTATGGCCGGTCGATCGTCCAGCTCTATCTCGGGCCGGTCGACCAGGATCCGGCGGACGATACCGCGGCTCCCGCGGCCACCGCGAAGCTGATGGATCCGGCATCCACACCCCGGCACCAGCGGCTCGATCTCCATCTCCTGGAGCGCGGGATCGCGACGATGCGGGGCGAGGCGCTTTGTTTCTCGGCCGCCCATTCGGAGGCCGATGTCGACCGGACGGTCGCGGCGTTCGAGAGCGCGGTCGGGGCCCTGATCGAAGAGGGCGGACTGGCCTGAGTCAGCCGGCCGGTCGGCTCAAACTGCAGGCCGTTGTCTCCGACCCTTTTGCGCGATAACATGCTGGCAGTTCCCGATCCCCCCGCATTCCTATCCAGGAGGTCCGATGCGATTCACTCGGCTTCTCGTTTGGCTGCTGTTGCTGGCGATGCCCGCCGCGGCCCAACAGAAACTCACTCCCGCTGACATTTTCCAACTCGAGTACGCCGCCGATCCTCAGATTTCTCCGGACGGACAGCTGATCGTCTACGTCCGTCAGTGGCAGGATCCGATGACCGACCGCCGATACTCGAACCTCTGGCTCGTCAAAGCCGACGGTTCGGACCACCGGCCGCTCACCACCGGCAAGTTCGTGGAGTCGCAGCCGCGCTGGGCGCCGGACGGGAAACGGATCGCTTACCTCTCGAACAAGGATGGGGGCCCCCAGGTCTATGTCCGTTGGCTGGATGGTGGGCTGACCCAGCCGGTCACCAATACGATGAGCCCTCCCACGGCCCCGACTTGGTCGCCTGATGGGAACTGGATCGCGTTTCTCAGTTTGGTTCGAAAGCCGGCGTTGGTCGTCGGCCAGCCGCTCGCGGCGCCGCCGGGGGCCACCTGGGCGCCCCCGCCGAAATACACCGACAAGCTGGTCTTCCGCTTCGACGGTGTCGGCGAGGTGCCAACCGGTTTCGTCCATGTGTTCGTGGTCCCGGCCGAGGGCGGCACGGCCCGGCAGTTGACCAGCGGTGATTTCAACCACGGTGGCATGCCCTATGGCGGCGGCAGCATCGCGTGGACGCCCGACGGCACCGACGTCATCATCCCCGCCCGCCGGGGCGAGAACCCGGAGTGGAATTCCCGCGAGTCCGAACTCTTTGCCGTGGCGGTCAAGGATGGCGCCCTCCGCCGGCTCACCGATCGGTTCGGTCCCGACCAGAGTCCGGCCGTTTCACCCGACGGCAGGCTGATTGCCTACACCGGGTACGACGACCGGAAGCAGGGCTACCAGAATACCCTTCTCTACTTGATGAACCGGGATGGTTCCGGGAAGCGGGTTCTCTCGTCTCGGATCGACAACAGCGTCGGGAGTCCGGTGTGGGCCGCGGACGGCAAGGGCGTCTACGTCCAGGTCGACGACCGCGGCAACACCAAGGTGAACCTGATCGCGCTCGACGGGACGGTCCGGGTCGTCGCGAAGGACCTGGGCTCGGGCACCTCGGCTTATTCGGGCGGGAGCTTCAGTGTGTCGAAGGACGGCAGCATTGCCTTCTCGTGGAGTACCACCGGTCAGCCGTCCGAGGTGGCGGTGGTTCGTCCGGCGCCGACGGCGGCGGCGGCCGCCAAGATCGTGACCGCGATCAATGCCGACGTGCTCGCCGATCGGACCATCGGTCAGGTCGAGGAGATCTGGTGGAAGTCCTCCAAAGACAGCCTTCCGATCGAGGGCTGGATCATCAAGCCCCCGGGCTTCGACCCGAGCCGAAAGTATCCGATGATCCTCGAAATCCACGGCGGGCCGTTTGCCAACTACGGCGATCGATTCGATGAGGAGAAACAGTTGATGGCCGCCGCGGGGTACGTGGTCCTCTACACTAACCCCCGCGGCAGTACCAGCTACGGCGAGAAATTCGGGAACCTGATTCACCATGCCTACCCCGGCGATGACTTCTTCGATCTGAACTCGGGGGTCGATGCCGTCGTGGCCAAGGGGTACGTCGATCCGGACAATCTCTTCGTCACCGGTGGGAGCGGCGGTGGGGTCTTGACCGCATGGATGATCAGCCACACCAACCGGTTCAAGGCGGCGCTCGCGTTCTATCCGGTGATCAATTGGGAGAGCTTTTCCCTGACCGCCGACATGGCGCCTTCCTCGGTCAACAACTGGTTCCCCGGTTTCCCCTGGGACAACACCGAGAACTACGCCAAGCGCTCGCTCCTGTCGGTGGTCAAGAACGTCAAGACGCCGACGTTGGTGATGACCGGTGAGGAAGACTTCCGAACCCCGATGTCCGAATCCGAGCAGTACTACAAGGCACTCAAGATGCTTGGGGTGGAGTCGGTGCTGGTGCGGGTGCCCGAGGAACCGCACGGGATTCGCCGCCGGCCAAGCCACGAGGCCTCGAAGATCACCACACTCGAAGGGTGGTTTGCGAAGTTCCGCCGCATGGTGCCCTGATGGCGGCTCCGGGGTCCGCCCGTCTGGCGGCGGTGATCGATGCCTTGCGGCGCGACCCCGACACCCCGGCGCTCGAGGAGCACTCCAGGCGCGGGTTTGCCGTGCTGGTCCACAACAGCCGGCCCGACATCAGCACCGCCGCCGCGCTCGAGCGTTTAGATCAGGCGCTCGGCCTGATCGAACGCTTTATGCCGGATCGAATGGCCCGGCTCCGCGAGGACTTCACGGCGATTCTGGTGCGGCGGTATCCCTGCCGGGCGGCGTACTATCCGGAGCTTGGGGTCTGCTTGATCGAACTGACCTTCCTCGTGCATCCCGACATTTCGGCGGCCCAGGTCGGGGCGTCGATCGTGCATGAGGGGGTCCACGCCCGGTACGGTGCGGCCGGGATCAAAGACGGATCGAAAGCCGCGGCGGCCGATGAAGAGCGACGGTGCCGGGAGGCCGAGATCGAGTTCGGCCGGTTGGTGCCGGGTGGCGAGGCGGTGGTGGAACGGGCCCGGGCCGCCCTCGGGCTCGCGGATGAGGACGTAGCGCCGACGATCGACTGGCGGCTGGCGGCGGAGCGAGTGGCGGAGGCTGATCGGCAGAGCCGGTCACGCTAGGGCGGCGCGGGCCTCCCACCAGGCGGCGGCATTCGCTTCAGTCCAGCGGGGTTCGTCAATCGCCGACAGGGCTCGGCCCAACTCGCCGGCGTCGCGAGGCCGCTCCTCGGCCTTCTTGGCAAGGCAAGCCATCACCAACCGTTCCAAGGCTTCGGGCACCGGCACACCGGCCCGGACCGAGGGCGGCACCGGCGCCGCATGGAGGTGCCGGGCAATGACTTGGAGCGCGGAGTCGGCTTGGAAGACCGCTTGGCCCGTGAGCAGGAAGTAGCCGACGCAGCCTAACGCATAGAGATCGGCCCGGCCGTCGTAGGGCTCGCCGAGCGCCATTTCGGGGGCCATGAAGGCGGGGGTTCCCGGCATCAGCCCGGCGGCCGTCTCCAACGATTGATCGGCGGGCTCCCCCGTCACCGACTTTACCAGGCCGAAATCGAGCACTTTGACGAAGTCGTGCTGCAGGCCAAGCCGGCCGAGATGAATGTTCGCCGGTTTGATGTCCCGGTGGACCACGCCGGCCGCGTGGGCTTCGGCGAGGGATTCCGAGACCTGCCGGAGGATGGCGATGACGCGGTTGGCCGGCAGCGGCCCGTGTTCGCGGACCAGGGCATCCAGCGTCATTCCCTCGAGCAGCTCCATGACGATATACAGCGTCCCGTCGTCGGTGACGCCGAAGTCGTAGATCGCCACGGTATGGGGTGACTGGAGATTGGCCGCCACGAGCGCCTCGCGGCGGAACCGTCGGATGGCCAAGACCGCGGAATCGCCCCTTCCGACACCGATCATCTCGGGGCGGATCAGTTTGATGGCGGCGGGTCGGGCGAGCATGCGATGGGTGGCCCGGTAGACCTCGCCCATGCCGCCCCGGCCGAGCAAGTCACCCAACTGGTAGCTGCCCAGCTCTCGGGCTTTTGCTACCTGCTGTCCCAACCGGGTGACGACCAGGGAGACCACCACCGCCATCGCCACCATCATGTAATCGGGATAGTGCATCAGGAGGAGCGCACCAGGCGAATCGAACTGCCACGCTCCGCGTTCCCTCGCGATCAACATCCCGACCGGCTGCATCGACACAGCGATGAGGCTCACGATCAGGGTCTTGCCCGGCGTACTGGGCACCACGGCGGCGAACAAAAGCACCATGACGCCGATCCAGGTGATCGTCGGCTGAATGACCCAGCCAGGCGGCATCACCTCGAGATGCCAGACAATGCCGACGCCGAGGGCTTCGAGGACGAGGTAGCCGAGGCCCAGATTGAGAATGAAGGCGGGATCTCGCGTGGTCCGCTTGGTGTATTGATAGAGCAAGAGAGACACGAGGGCGGACACCAGGGCGGTGGCGTCCATCAGCCCGAACTGCCGCCACCGGGGATCGCCACCGGTCATGGCCCGGATGACCAGATGGAACGCGGCGGTGCCGACAACCCAGAGGACTGCGCTCAGCAGCGCGATACTCCCCAACCGCCCTGCCGCGGCCCGCAAGAGATCGGGGGGCAGCGGGCGGTTCTGGGCGGTTTCGGTCTCCGCCGGAGTGGCCTCGACCACCGGCCCGATGCGTCGGGCTATGGGCATCGGGTTGGGGGGAAGGGAGTGGGCCTCAATACCCGAACGCCCCGTACCCGGTCAAACGGCTGCTGATCGAGCCCACGACGACGAACAGCACCACGGCCGCGATGATGACGACGGCGGTATAGCTGACGGCCTTATCCTCCGGCGCTTTCATCAACACCGGCAGTCCGAGAAACAGGAGGTAGAGCGAGTAGACGCCCAGGATTCCGAGCATCCGGAGCCCCGGCACCATCGTGAAGATCCCGGCGACCCAGGAAGCGGTGCTGGCGTAGGCGGCGACCTTGAGGGCCTGGATCGGGTTCTTCTGGCCGCCGAAGTTCGGCGCCAGTTCGTTGGCGACCAGCCCCAGCAGATACACCCCCACGAGCGCCCCGACGTACTGGACCACCGCCGAGGTGAGCCCGGTCAGGATCGGGACCCGGATGGTGGCCCCGAAGACGCCGAGTCCGAAGATCGACATCCCGATGAATCCGGCGACGGCCGGGATCGCGGCGAGGGGAACGACATAACCGCTGTACAGGGAGGCGACGGTGGCCGGCTCGCCGTCGATGACGGCCCACTCGGTTTTGGGCGAGAGGAGAATTGCTTTGACCCTGGCGACAAGGTTCATAATGGCTCCGTTGAGGGTATCCGAAGGTACTCCAAGGCGCCGAAAGGGATAGGCGTGGGCCGACGGTTGCGCCGAGCCAGCCGCGCGTGCTAGCCTTGCCGAATGACAAAACACCATTCCATCCGACGCGGCGGGTTGCTCGTGGTTGCGATCAGTGCCGGCCTCACCGGCTCGTCCCTCGCCCAAGCACCTGATACCAATGCGATCAAGAAGGCAGCGGCCGGCTTGATGGTGCGGAGTCTTGGGCCGGCCCTGATGAGCGGCCGGATCGCCGACCTCGAGGTCAACCCGCGCGACAAGTCCACGTGGTACGTCGCGGCCGGTTCCGGCGGCGTGTGGAAGACCACCAACGCGGGCACCACCTTCACCCCCGTGTTCGACGAGCAGCCCTCCTACTCCATCGGCGAGATCACCCTCGATCCGTCCAACCCCGAGATCGTCTGGGTCGGCACCGGTGAAAACGTGAGCGGCCGCCACGTTGCTTGGGGCGACGGCGTGTACCGGAGTCGCGACGGCGGCCGGACCTGGCAGCGGATGGGGCTTACCAAGTCGGAACACATCGGCCGGATCCTGGTTGATCCGAAAGACGGCAACGTGGTGCTGGTGGCCGCCGAGGGCCCGCTCTGGTCGGCCGGGGGTGAACGGGGAGTCTACCGCTCGAAGGATGGCGGGGCGACGTGGACGCCGGTGCTCCAGATCGACGAGCATACCGGGGTGACCGATCTCGAATTCGATCCCTCGAATCCCGATGTCGTGTATGCGGCGGCCTATCAGCGCCGTCGCCATGTGTGGGGCTTCCTGGGCGGTGGTCCTCAATCGGCGATTTACAAATCGGCCGATGGCGGGGTCACGTGGCGCCGACTGGCGACCGGGCTCCCGAAAGGGGACGTTGGGAAGATCGGCCTGGCGGTGACGCCGGCCGATCCGAGTCTCGTCTATGCCACCATCGAAGCGGGGGAGGGGGAACGGGGCTTTTATCGTTCCCGTGACAAGGGGGAAAGCTGGGACAAGCGAAACGGGTACATCTCGGGCGGGACCGGGCCGCACTATTACCAGGAAATCGAAGCC
>JANPEL010000487.1:0-6420 GCA_031431925.1 Gemmatimonadota bacterium
CGATCACGGCCGGGGCCGCCGCCAGTATCATGACCTTCGTCAGCGGTGCGGCGGCGCAGTCCTACTCTTATGGGAACGCGCTCACCGCCTACACGAATGTGAGCCCCGCGCCGCAGGTCATCGTCAAGGACGCCTGGGGCAACCCAGTTGGCGGTCAGCCGGTGTCCTGGACCGCCTCCACCAGCAATGGCGGGGTATTGACCGTGGGAGCCGGGACGCCGACCACCGCGGCCGGTACCGCCCAAGTCTCTTCGTGGCTGATCGGCGATGGCCTGAACCAGGCCACCGCGGGCCTGTCGCACGCGGGATTGCTCGACGCCCAATTCACCGCCACGACGCCAACCGGCGTGTCGGTGTTTGCGTGCGCGGCGGGCACCGGCGGCTCCAAGACTGATTTGGGTGGCCTCAGCATCAAGGCCCCGAACGGCACCATCAAGAAGGTCACTCTCTGGATGTCGATCACTGGGACCTCGGGCGGCCTGTCGAACTACGGCGCGACGTTCGAGGCCCGCTTGAACGGCCCGACGGGCACGTTGCTGAAGACCACCACCGGCAACGTCAGTCTGCCCGGGGACAACGGCAATGCGGTCCCGGTCACCTTCACGTTCCCGACCTCGGTCGCCAAGCAGAGTGCGTCGAGCGTCATTTGGTTCAACCTGACCGTGGCGGCCCCGAGCACCCGGAAACCACAGGTCTGGTACAGGAATGCCACCTACAGGTCGAACGAGACCTGCTTTGACTCGAAGGCCTTCGTGCCCGGGTCCACCACCTCGTTCAAGCGGGGCCTGTCGATCAACGTGACGAACTAGACCAGAAGTTGGTCGAGAACGAGGCCGGGGGCGTCAGGCTCCCGGCCTCGTTGTTTCCGGGGCTCCAGAACGACCGAACTTGACATTCGATTGTAGTCGATTAATTATTCGAGTATGATCGAATCCGAGGTTCTGCGAGATCCGGCCGCCGGAGTGGCCCGGATTGCGGCGCGCTTGGCCGAACCGGGGCCGGGTCGGATTCAACTCGTCGTGGGACCAAGGCAAGTCGGAAAGACGACCCTCCTGCTCGAATTGGCCCGGAACGACCCGGCCGCGATCTATCTCGCGGCGGATGGGCCGGAAGCGGACCTGCCAGGATGGTGGGAGCTTCTCTGGCGCCGGGCGGAGGAGGCGGCCGCCGGTCGCGGCCGGGCCGTGATCCTTCTGGACGAGATTCAGCGGGTCGAAGATTGGGCTACCCGGCTCAAGGGCCAGTGGGACCGGGTCCGTCGCCTCAAGCTCCCGATCCATGTCGTGGTGACCGGTTCCTCGGCGCTTCAGCTTGGCCGCGGCTCCCGGGAAACCTTGGCGGGCCGGTTCGAGCGGTTGGTGATTCCCCACTGGCCGGCCGCCGCGCTGGCCCGGGTGTTTGGGCTGTCGCTCGACGACGCCGTCGACACGATCATCGGGTGGGGTGGGTATCCGGGCGCGATGGCGTTCGCCGCCGATCCGGCCCGGCGCCGCGCCTACCTCCGCGATGCCATCATCGAGCCCGCCATCGGGCGCGACCTCCTTGCCATCCATCCGGTGCGCCGGCCGGCACTGCTCCGCCAAGTCTTTGCCCTCGCGACCCGGGCCCCCGCCCAAATCGTCTCGATCCAGAAGTTGCAGGGCCAACTGCAGGACAAAGGCGCCCTCGAGACCATTGCCCACTACCTCGGGCTCCTGGAAGACGCTTTTCTTGTGGCGGCCCTCGAAAAGCACAGTGCCCGCGCGGTTCGGCAACGAGCGGCCCCGCCCAAGCTCGTGGTCCTGAACAACGCGTTGCTCGCGGTCGGAGCCCCCGACGGCCTCCCCGAGCGGACCACCGATCCGGCCCGCTACGGAACCTGGGTCGAGAACGCCTGTCTCAGTCATGCCTGGAATGCGGGGCAGCAGGTGCGCTACTGGCGCGAGGAACCGTTGGAGGTCGACGGTGTGATCGAAGGATCTTGGGGCCAGTGGGCGATCGAGGTGAAGACGGGCGAGTTCGGCGGCCGGGATCTGGCCGGTCTCGCTGAATTCGTCCGGCGCTTCCCCGGATATCGGCCGCTGGTGCTTTGCGATGAGCCCGGCATCTCGATTGCCACGGCCGCCGGGTTCGCCGCCATGTCGTGGCGTGGGTTCCTGGCTGGAGGTCCTCCTGAAGCGGTCCGGCGATAATCGCGGCCCCAGGCCAGGGTGATTGTTCGGATGGGTCAACCTGTCCCGACCTGGCGTCGGCGCAACCCCGTGCGAAATTTCCGGCTGGAGTCCATTATTCCGTACCCATGACCGACGCTACTCACCTGACCTCGGCCCTCGCCGACCGCTACCGGATTGACCGGGAACTCGGTCACGGCGGCATGGCCACCGTCTATCTCGCCCAAGATCTGAAGCACGGCCGGGAGGTGGCGATCAAGGTCCTCCGGTCCGATCTCGCGCATTCGTTAGGCGCCAAGCGGTTTCTCCTGGAAATCCAGCTCGCCGCCAAGTTGAGTCACCCCAACATTCTGCCCCTTTACGACTCCGGTGAGGCCGCCGGCGTGCTCTACTTCGTGATGCCGAACGTCGAAGGCGCCTCGCTCCGCGACCGGCTCGACCAAACCAAACAGTTGCCGGTCACCGAGGCGGTCCGGATTGCGAGCGCAGTGGCCGGCGCCCTCGACTATGCCCATCGTCACGGCGTCGTGCACCGGGACATCAAACCCGAGAACATCATGCTCCACGACGGGCATGCCATGGTGGCCGATTTCGGGATCGGCAAAGCCCTCTCGACCGGCGAAGACCAGTCGCTCACCCAGGCCGGGATCAGCGTCGGGACGCCCGCGTACATGAGTCCGGAACAAGCCGCAGGCGAGGAGGTCGACGGAAGGAGCGATCTCTACTCGTTAGGCTGCGTCCTCTACGAAATGCTGGTCGGGGAACCTCCGTTTACGGGGCCCAACGTGCAAGCGGTGATTACCAAGCGATTCGTCCAGACCCCGGCCGACGTGACGGCGCTCCGGGAGAACATCCCCCGGCCGGTGGCGCGGGCGGTTCACAAGGCCCTGGCCCGGGCGTCTTTCGACCGGTACGAGTCGGGAGCCCAGCTGATCGCGGCGCTGGCCGAAGTCGACACCCCGGCCCAGAAAACGGCGCCGGACCAGTCGATCGCCGTGCTTCCGTTCGCGAGCCTGAGCCAGGATCCGGACGACGGATTTTTTGCCGACGGCATCACCGAAGAGATCCTGAACGCGCTGGCGGCGATTCCGGATCTTCGGGTGGCGGGACGGAGCTCGGTCTTCTCGTTCAAGGGCAAGAACGAGGACCCGCGATCGGTCGGCGCCAAGCTGAACGTCGCCACCGTACTCGAAGGCACGATGCGGCGCTCGGGGAACCGGCTTCGGATCACGGCCCAGTTGATCAGCACGGCCGACGGCTACCAACTGTGGTCCGAGCGGTACGACCGGGTCCTCGAGGACGTCTTCGCGGTCCAAGACGAGATCGCCACGGCCATCGCAGGACGGCTCCGGGTCGCGCTCACGACCGATCCGGCCGGCCCCATCAAGCCGCCGACCGAGCAGTTGGCCGCGTACGAGTTGTACCTGAAGGGCCGGGCACTGCTGTATCAACGGGGCCGGAGTATCCCGCGGGGAATCGAAGCGTTCCAGCAGGCCGTGGCGCTCGATCCCAAATACGCTCAGGCCTGGGCGGGGTTGGCCGACGGCTACACCACATCAGGGTACTCGGGGTTCGGACGTCCAGAGCAGGTCATGCCCCAAGCGCTCGAGGCGGCGCGCCGGGCCCTCGAGTTCGGGCCGGACTTGGCGGAGGCCCATTGCGCCTTTGCCTGCGCCACCATGCTGGGCGAACGTGACTATGTCGCTGCCGAGCGAGGATTCATCCGGGCGCTCGAACTCAATCCAAGCTACATCCAGGCCCGGGCGTGGTACGGCCTCTTCTACCTGCACTGGATCGCGGGCCGAGCCGAAGAAGCGGGCCGGCATATCAACGTGGTGTTGGAACTCGATCCGCTGTCCGGCTACGTGCATTTTATCCAGGCGTTCCACTACTACACGGCCGGGAAGGCCGAGGAGGCCGTGCAGTTGGCCCGGCGGGGGATCGAACTCGACCCGGGCTCCTACCTCGGGCATTGGGGCTTGGCCATGGCGTTGATCTGCGCCCGCCGCTACGAGGAGGCCGCGACGGCATGCGACGCCGCGCTCAACATGTCAGGCCGCCACATCTGGGCCTTGGCCACCGCCGTCACGGTGCACGCCCGGTGGGGAAGGCCGGCGGAGGCCGGGGCGTTGTTCCGGGAACTCGAGGCGCGGGCCGAGCGGGAGTACATGCAACCGTCCATGCTGTGCGTCGCCGCGGCTGCGGCTGGCAAGATGGACCGGGCGATCGAGTACGGCCGGGCGGCGCTGACCGGCGGCGACCCGATGTTTGTCATGTCGTGCCGAACATTCTCGGTGTACGACGAGATCCGGCCGGACCCGCGGTTCCAGGCGCTCGTGGCCGAGCTCCGGCTTCCCGAGTGAACCGGCAGGTGGTGGTCATCGGAGCCGGCATCAACGGCCTGGTGGCCGCCCACTACCTTCGGCGGGCTGGGCATAGCGTCACCGTCCTCGAACGCGCCGACCGGGCCGGTGGCGCCTGCATCTCCGCCGAGGCCACGATCGACGGCCGGACCCAGCCCTACGCCCTCGGCGCCTCGGTGCTCGGCCTGATGCCCGATTTCATTTTTCAGGAGACCGGGCTCGCCGACCGGCTCGAGACCTTCGTACCCACCTCGGCCAAACGGGTCTACTTCCCGACCCCGGACGCCAGCGCCTGGATCCACCGCGATCCGATCGAGCTCGACCAGGAACTCCGGACCCGCTGGGGCGAACGGGGCGATGCGGCCGGGTTCCGGGCCGACGAAGCCCGGGTCGTGGCCTTCCTCCAGAAGGGCTACCGGACCGCGACACCGCCTAACGTCGACACCGCGCGCCACGCCCTGGGCGACACCCTGACCCGGCTTTGGATTACCGGGAGCGCCGCCGACCTCCTCGACCACTACTTCACCGCCGACCGCACCAAGATCTACATGGGGATGACCGTGACCGAGAGCGGCCCGGTGTCGCTGGCCGAGCCGTACTCGGCGTTCACCCTGCCGCTGATGGACTCAGGGTCGGTGTTCGACGGCTACTACGGGTTCGTCAAACCGGGGCTTTGGCGGCTGCTGGAAGCACTGGCCGAGATCAATCGCGAGATCGGCGTCGAGATCCGGCTTGGTGCCGCGGTCGACCAAGTGGATCCGGACCGGGGCGTGGTCCACTTCACCGCGGCGGGCCAATCGCACCGGTTGTCGTTTGATCATCTGATCCTCGCCACCGAGCCGCTGACCGCTGCCCGCCTCGTCGGCGACACCGCCACCACCGCGCGAGTCGAAGAGAAACGGTTCCTCGGCTCGGCCGGCAAACTGACGCTGTTTTTTCGAAATCCGGTTCGCTGGAAGGATGCGCCCGAGGCCGACGCCGATGCCGCGTTCCGGTTCATCTTCTCGATGGAGACCCTGGCCGAGTTCGAACGGGCCACGCTCCAGATCACCACCGGCGAAGTCGACTACGAACCGGGGTACATCCAGATCTACTGCGAAGGCGCGGCCATGCGGCGGCTCGGCCTAGTCGAGCCATTCGACCGCCTCACGCTCTTTTTCAAGAACCTGGCCTTGAATCAGCGGGGCGAGGCGCTGGCGGAGGTTGAAGCGGCGGTCAAAGCCCAGGTGCTGGCCCACATCGCGAATCCCAAGGATTGCGTCTGGAGCCGGTTGCTCGCGCCGAAGGACCTCCAGGAACTGTTTCTCTTTCCCGGTGGCAACATCGATCACACCGAACTCGCGCCGGGGCAGACCTTCTTCGACCGCCAGTTCGCGGCCGATCCGGGGACGAGCTTCTACCAATTCGGTCGGTGGCCCAACCTGTCTTATTGCGGCGCGGGTTCATATCCCTGCGGTTCGATCACGGGGACCCCCGGTTACATGTGTGCAGGGCAGCTGATCAAAGGACTGACGCGATGACTTACCCGCCGCTCCATCTGACCTCGGCACTCGCCGACCGCTACCGGATTGACCGGGAACTCGGTCACGGCGGCATGGCCACCGTCTATCTCGCCCACGACCTGAAGCACGGCCGGGGGGTGGCGATCAAGGTCCTCCATTCCGACCTTACGCATTCGTTAGGCGCCGAGCGGTTCCTCCGGGAAATCCAGCTCGCCGCCAAGTTGAGCCACCCCCACATCCTCCCGCTCTACGACTCCGGTGAGGCCGCCGGGGTGCTCTACTTCGTGATGCCGAACGTCGAGGGCGCCTCGCTCCGCGACCGGCTCGAGCACACGAAACAGTTGCCGGTCGTCGAGGCGGTCCGGATCGCCGGCGAAGTGGCCGGCGCGCTCGACTATGCCCATC
>JANPEL010000488.1:0-3935 GCA_031431925.1 Gemmatimonadota bacterium
CCTGCTGCTCTCGACCACCGGCTTGCTGATCTCGAGTTTCGTGCGGCTGACCAACATCGACCTGGGATTCGTGGCGGGCCCCGTCCTGGCTGTCGATCTTCCCTTCGCCGAGGGGGATCAGAACCGGGCGCGACGAGGCGCGCTGTTGGACGACCTGCTCGGCCGGCTCGCGGCCATCCCGGGCGTGACGGGCGCGGCCCTGACTTCGGCCCTGCCCCTCGAGGGCGAGTCGCAAATCGACATCATGGCTCGGGAGCACGAGACCCGCCGCCTAGGCGAGTTGCCGGTCGCCAATATTCTCTACACCAGCAGCGGATACTTCGCGACGACCGGAACCCCGCTCCGGCGGGGCCGGCCGTTCGACGAGACCGATCGTGGCAAGCCGGTCGTCGTGCTGTCGGAGCAGGCCGCCGCCGCGTTGTGGCCTAACGACGACCCCGTGGGCAAGCGGATGGTGCCGGGCAGCAACGATACCGATACCCTCGCCGAAGTGATCGGGATCGCCGCGGATGTCCGGATGGGGGGCCTCGAGATGCCGGCGGCTTCCGTGGTCTATCTGCCCCATTGGTCGCGGCCGCCCCAGAACGTCACGCTCTTGATCAAGTCCGGGAGCCGCCCGGAGGCCCTGATTCCAGCGGTTCGGTCCGTGCTCCGATCCGTGGCGCCCGCGGTGCCGGTTACCCGGATCAGAACCCTTCCGGGCGTCGTCGCCATCGCCACGGCCGGCCGCCGGTTCCAACTCCTGGTCTTTCTGGCCTTTGCCATCAGTGCCGTCGTTATCGCGGCCGTCGGGATCTACGGCATCGTCGCACATTCGCTCGCGGAACGCCGCAAGGAGATCGGGCTCCGGCTGGCGCTCGGCGCGAGCCCGGTCTCGCTCCAACGCCACATCACTTGGGAGGCGTTGACGCCGGTGCTCGCCGGGCTGGTGGCCGGACTGGCCGGCGCCTTGGCGCTGGGCCGAGTCTTGACGAGCATGCTTTACGAGGTCTCGCCGGGCGACCCGGTCACGTTCCTCGGGGTCACCGGCGTGGTGTTGCTGGTTGGATTGGCGGCCTGCTGGATGCCGGCCCATCGGGCCACCAAAGGCGCGCTCCTGCCAATCCTCCGCGGGGACTAGACCGGGCGCACCGTCCGGGACAGGTTAGATGTCCTATGCTACCTGCCCGATGGACGCTCCCGCTGGCCCTGGCCGTCGCCGCCGGCTGCCAAGCCGGATCCGACAACGCCCTGCCCGCCCCCGTCGTCGAATCGCTCGCCAACCCCGCGCCCGCCGGGAGCGCCCAGCCCGGCCTAACGGTGAGTCCAGGCGTCGGCCTGATCCTCTCCTGGCAGGTCCGCCACCCGGACTCTTCCCTCTCGCTTCACTTCGCCCGGCTCGATCCCGCCGCCGGCGGCTGGTCCCCGGTTGCCTCCGTCGCAACCGGCCCCAACATGCTCGCGAGCGCCGGGGATGTGCCGAGCGTGACCCAATTGCCGAGCGGCGCGCTCGTGGCAGCGTGGCGGGGCCGGCAGGCGCCGCGGGGATACGACATCCTGCTCGCCCACTCCGCCGATAGCGGACGGACCTGGAGCGCGCCCCGCTCGCCACATCGGGACAGCACGCTCACCGAACACGGATTCGTCTCCTGGCTCCAGTTAGGCGACACCACCGGGCTAGTCTGGGTCGACGGCCGCGGCAACGCCGACGCCGACACCGCCAACCACGCCACCCGCTTGGCCCATGCTTCGCTCGACGCCGACGGCGCCTCGCTGCCGGAGACCTTCGTCGACGCCAAGATCTGCGACTGTTGCCACACCGCGGCGGCCGCGGTCCCCGGTGGCGCAGTGGTCGTCTATCGGGATCGGACCGACGGCGAGATCCGCGACATCAGCGCGGTCCGGTGGGCGAACGGCACCTGGCGGGAGCCGGTGGCGGTGCATAACGATGGGTGGTACATCCGGGCCTGCCCGGTCAATGGGCCGTCCGTCGCCGCCGTCGGCGCCCGGGTGGCGGTGGCCTGGTTCACGATGGCCCAGGACACCGCCCGGGTCCGCCTGGCCTTCTCCACCGACACCGCGACGACCTTCGGGCCGCCGATCGATGTCAATGAAGGACGGGCCGACGGCAAGGTCGGGCTCGTCATGACGCCGGCCGGCGGCGCCCTGGTGTCCTGGATCGAACGCCGGGACGGGAACGCCGTGCTCCGGGTCCGGCACATCAGGGCCGACGGCGCCCGTTCGCCGGCGGTGGACGTGGCCAAGTTCGGTGACGGCAAGCGGGCCGGCGGCATGCCCCACCTCGCGCTCACCGCCCCAACCGGCGACGCCATCCTGGGCTGGACCGATCCGGGCACCAATCGCGTTGTGACAGCCCGGATCCGGTTGCCCTGAGATCTAGCGAGCGTGTACCGGAGATTCCCGAGCACCGTCCGCTGAGGCCGGGACGACCGACGTCGACGCCGCGATCCGGTTCCACGGCGGCGAGGCGGAGCGCTCGCGTTTCTGATGACGCTGTAGCGGGCGGCCTACGGGGTCTTGCTGATCAGCTCGACCCGCTCACCGCCCCCGACGGTCAGCGCTTCCAGCACCAGGCCGATTTGGGGACAATAGGTCTTGTTAGCGTGCGGCTGAGCCGGCTCCAGGCCGACCCAGTCTTCCGTCGTCACACAGCCGGTGAAGCTGCCGAAGGGGACCGCGGCGCTTCGGCCCACTCCGATGACCTTGCCCCAATCCTCGGCTACCCCTTTGGCATACTCTTGCCGGTAGGCCTTGGCAACTTGGGCCGCCGGATCCGCCCACATGTAGATCCCGGGCAGCGCGCCGTTGACCCCCCACTCCCAGGCGCCATTGGTGTTGACCGGCACGCCGTTGACGATCTCTTTGGTGTCCTCACCGAGATACCAGACGTTGCCGGCAACATCCTGCGCGTACCAGTCGAAGGTGTCCTCGATCAAGGCACCGTTGAGAAAAACCCGGTCGCGGACCACTGTGGCCGAGACCCCATTAACCAGGCGCGTTGCGGGAAGCACTTCGGTGGTGATCGTCTCGACTCCGGCGGTGGTCTGTTTTCTGAATTGTTTGGTGGTCCCGCGAACCAACGGGAAATACTGATTGGTGACTGCCGCGGCCCACGTGGTCGGAATGACTAGGTCGTAGGCTGGCCCGGTCGGGTTGGAGCCGCAACCGTCGAGGGTGACGGCGGCGACCAGGATGAGGAGGGGCGAGAATCCGTGGGACACATGTACTCCGTCGTTGAGGTTGAGAAGCCTGCTCCCAAGGAACCAACGAACGGACTATTTGTGACCTCTCGCGAGCCGCAGCGGCTACCACATCCGAGCCGCGCGGCCGAGTTTGTCAACTCGTTGACAAACTCGCCATCCACCGCGGTCATCAGGCAAAGATGGCCTGTCACAACCGGGCGGCCCTCCCCGATTTAAGTTCGGAGGATGAACCCAGCGACCATTGGCCGGTACCGGATCATCCGCACCCTCGGTGAGGGCGGGATGCGAACCGGGTACGAGGCCGAGCAGGACCAGCCTCACCGAATTGTGGCCCTCAAGGTCATCCGGCCGGGGCTCGTCATGCCCGAGCTCCTCAGCCGGGGGAGGAGCGGTGCTTTCGGGTAGTCGTTGCAGGGTGTGCCAGGCGAGGGCCAGGCCTTCGACCACCGTGGTGTTCCGGCTGGGTCACCCCGTCGGACGTCCCGTGGTTGCCCGCGGAATCGTGGGGGCCGGCGGTCGGGGCCAACCAGGGGGCATCCACCGGACAGCGATGCAACGCCGGTACCGCCACCCCCGCCAGAGCGGGCGACAGCAAAATGAGTAGCGCGGCAAGCCATGGCTGCTGGCGGAATCGGGCAAGCACGGCCGAAGCCAGGGCGGCATTGCGGCGGTCGCAGCTCGGTGCCAGGTTACCGGACACCACTCATCCCTGGGATCGCCGATGTCTGTCTC
>JANPEL010000489.1:0-17155 GCA_031431925.1 Gemmatimonadota bacterium
TTAGAGATTCCCCCGGAGCGCCTGTTCCCGTTCGATCGACTCGATCAGGGCCTTGAAGTTGCCCTTCCCGAAGCTCTGGGCGCCCTTCCGCTGGATGATTTCGTAGAACAAGGTGGGCCGGTCTTGGACCGGCTTGGTGAAGATCTGGAGCAGATACCCTTCGTCGTCGCGGTCGATCAGGATCCCCAACTCGCGGAGCGGTTGCAGGTCTTCATCGATCGTGCCGACCCGGTCGAGCACCGTGTCGTAATAGCTGTCGGGGACTTTGAGGAACTCGACGCCGTTGTTCTTGAGCTGGGTCACCGTCTCGATGATGTTCTTGGTGGCCAGCGCGATGTGCTGGACGCCCGGGCCCCGGTAGAAGTCGAGATACTCCTCGATTTGGGATTTCTTCTTGCCCGAGGCGGGTTCATTGATGGGGAACTTGATCCGGCCGTTGCCGTTCGACATGACCTTCGACATCAAGGAGGAGTATTCGGTGCTGATGTCTTTGTCGTCGAAGGAGAGGAGGTTGAAGAAGCCGAGGACCCGCTCGTAGAAGCCGACCCAGTAGTTCATCCGGCCGAGTTCGACATTGCCGACGCAATGGTCGACATACTGAATCCCGGTGCTCGTCCCCTTCATCGGCGACGACACTTCGACGAAGCCCGGCATGAAGGCGCCGCGGTAGTTCTTCCGCTCGACCAGCGAGTGGATCGTGTCGCCATAGGTCTTGATGGCCGCGATCACGACTTCGCCGTGGTCGTCCTTCATGACCCGGGGTTCGTGCACCGACTCGGCGCCCCGTTCCATGGCGGTGGCATAGGCCAGCCGGGCGTCGTCGACCCAGAAGGCCAGATCGCGGACGCCGTCGCCGTGCTTCAGGACGTGGGCGGCGATGTCGCCTTCGGGGCCCAGGGGCGAGGTCAGGACGAACCGGAGCTTGTCCTGCTGCAACAGATAGCTGGCCCGGTCCCGGACCCCGGTTTCCGGACCCCGGTAGCCAACCAAATTGAAGCCGAAGGCGGCCCGGTAGAAGATCGAACTCTGCTTGGCGTTGCCGACAAAGAACTCGATGTAGTCGGTTCCGTTGATCGGGAAGGCGTCGGTGGTGGTTTCGGGCATAACTTGGGTGGCCATTCGGAGCTCCAGTTGAGACCACCGGAATTTAGCCTGGGGGCGCCGGGCGGTCGATAGTGAGCCGGTCCAGGGTGCGGCGGAATTGGCTCCGGACCCGGAGTACCAAGACCGTGGCCACGACGACCAGCCCGGCCACCAGGCCCCACCAGAGCCCCCGGGGCCCCCAGCCGAGGTGGAAACCCAGCCAGAGGCTGATCGGGAGGCCGATCACGTAGTACCCGGCCAAGTTGATCAGGACCGGGACCCGGGTGTCGCCGATGCCCCGGAGGACGCCCATGGCCACCACCTGGGTGCCGTCGAACACCTGGAAGAGGCCCGCCAACGGGAGTAGCCCGGCCGCCACGACGAGGACCGCCGGGTCCGGCGAGTAGGCTCGGGCCAGCACGCCGGGAAAGCCCAAGAATATCGAGGCGGTCAGGGTCATAAACGCGACCCCGACCACCAAGGCTGCGCTCGAAATCCGGCGGGCTTCATCCGGGCGGCCTCCTCCCACCGCGCGTCCCACCAGCACCGACGCCGCCGTCCCGATCCCGAAGGGAACCATGAAGGTGATCGCGGCCATGTTGAGCGCCACCTGATGGCCGGCCACGGCGTGGCTGCCGATCTGCCCCATCAGGAGGCCGACCCCGCCGAACACGCCGTACTCGAACAGGATCTGGAACCCGATCGGGAGCCCGAGCGCGAACATCCGGCCGAGCGGAGCCAGGGATAGGGATTCCGGCCGCCAGGGGATCAGGTACGGCTTGAGTACCGGCCAACTGGCCACCAACGCCGCGGCCAGCATGGCCCACCGACTGATGGCCGTGGCCAACGCCGCGCCGGTGACCCCGAGGGCCGGGGCGCCGAGGTGCCCGAAGATGAAGGCCCAGTTGAGGACGACGTTCAGCAGGTTGGCCAGCCCGATGATCAGGAGCAACGCCCGGAGGTTGCCGAACGACTGGAGCACCTCACGGATCATCATGAACGCGAAGTACGGCAGAATGCTTGGCAAGACGGTCCGGATGTACTGGCCGGCCAGCGGCACCACGGCCGCGGGTTGCCCAGTGAATCGGAGCACCGCCTCGATCGGAAGCATCGCCAGCATGGTTGGGACGGTGACGATGATTGCGATCAGGATTCCCCGCTGGACGCCTCGGGCCATGCCGATCTCGTCCCGGGCCCCGTAGGCCTGCGAGATGACGGGGTCGAGGACGGTCAGGCAGCCCATGCCGATGGTACTCGCGGCAAAGAACCAGACGCCGGCCACTGAGGCCGCGGCGAGGGCGTCGGCCGAGACCCGTCCGAGCATGGCCGCGTCCACGACGCCCATCAGCATCAGGCCGACTTGAACCGCGGCAAGCGGGACGGCGAGGTCGAGGAGCGAGCGGAAGTCAGCCCGGGTTGGACGCTGCATCAGCGCGCCTCAGAACCGCCAGAGATACGTCACCTTGGCAACTCCGCCCCGAGCGACGGTTCGAAGCGGCAGGTCGAGATCGCCGTTGGCCACAGTCGACCAGCCGATCTGAATGCTCTGGCCCGGATGAATCAGGTAGGTGACCAAGGCGTCGGTGCGGAAGACGTTTCGCTTCTGGTCGAGGGTCCCGCTCGGCCGGTAGAACCGCTCGAATCGGTATTCGCCGATCAGCCGGAGTCCGAGCCGTTGGGAAAGCTGGAATTGACCTCTGACCCGGGGAATGGCCGACTCGGCGTAGACATTGTCGCGGGCTCTGGTGGCCGTCCGCCGCCAGACCCGGACCCCGTTCAAGTCGAGGTTGATCCGAAGGGCGGGAAACGGCCGGAACGTGGCATTGAGTGATCCACTCATGAAGAAGCTCGGTGACGCCGGACCGCCGTCCACCACGTTGTTGTAGATCAGTTCCTCGCCGGCCCGGAAGAAGATGGTCCAGCCGAGTTGGCGGAGCCCTTCGGAGCCGAAGTAGATGAACATCCGATCGAGTTGGTCGAAATCGATCCCATCCACGCGATAGAATGCCCGGGTCACTCCGACGCTGAACGTTGACGCGGCCGGGAGGGTGAAATCCACATACGATGACACCAGGCGGTCGGTTCGCCGGCCGAGTGACCCGATCCGGCCGGAGGCGTCATGCTCGTAGCCCTGTTCGAAGCGAACCTGGGGCCTGACCTGGCGAATGAACCCCACGCCTTGCCGGAGGTACGAGACATAGCCGGAGAACAGGGCGTAGTTCGTTCTCGGCGTAAAACCCAGAGGGGTTTCGAATTCCGGGGTGATGTCGACCAGTCCGATGCCGGCATTCCAATGCCGGTCGTCGAATTCGAACGACCCCTGCACCGAGGTTCCGGCCCGGCTCTCGTGGTTGAGGCTCCGAGCGTCGTCGGGGAGGCTGTCGAGGGCGCGGTCGAGCGCGGCCGGGTCGGTCAAGGTGCGGCCCAGGGTCCGCCGGATTCTCCCGTACACGTCGGGTTCTTCGGTGCGGCTTCGAGCCGCCGCCAGCCGGAGCGTGGTGTTGCTGCTGAAGCGAAGCCGGGAGTCGATCGCGCCAACCAGGCCGTAGCCATCGCCGAACCGGCGGGCGGTGACCGCGGCGCCGACATAGCCATCCTTCAACACATCGAGTTTGATCCGGGCCACTCCGGCGCGCGCATCGCCGCTCGGGAATGGATCAAGGGCCCGAGCCGAGAGCCCGCCGATGTCCCGGTCGAGCGTATAGTCTCGCGCCGCGTCGAGCGAACCGAGCAGTCCGAGCGTGAGCCGCCCCGATTTGCCGGTCAGCTTGACGCCGAGGTCCGGGTCTACGATCCGCCGCGAGTAGAAGATATTGACAGGCGGCGTGTAGAACCCGGCGTCCTGTCCCGGCATCGGGAACCGGGTCAGGAAGATATCGTTGCCCTCGAGGAAGAAGGGCCGCTTTTCGGGAAAGAACAGCGCGAACCGGTTGTTGATCTCGATCTGGCCGGCATCGGCTTCGATCTGGGAAAAATCCGGATTCAGCGTCCCGTCGAGGGTGAGGTTGGGCGAGATCCCGTACTTGAGGTTGGCGCCGACTTCGCCGGTGGCCCGGCCGGCCTCGAACGGAAGGCCGATTGCCGGGCGGGACGAATTGGCCCGGCCCACCACCGACGGATTGAACTCGAAACTGGTGGAACCGCCGATGTCCTCGATCCCGGTCAACGTGATCATCTGGCATAACTCGCACCCGAGGTCGCGATTCTGCGGCCACGGGGTGTCTTTGGCGCCATCCCGGCCGTAGGAGCGTGACAGACTGAACCCCCACCTCTGCTTGCTCCCGCTCGGAAAGCGGAGTGACTTGAACGGCACCGCGATCTCGATGACGTACTCGTCGGCCGAGGCCTTGCCGGCCGCGTCGTAGATCGCATCCCACTCTTCGAATCCGCTCCCCTCGACGTTGATCCCGTCGCCCTGGATTCCGATCGGATTGACCGCCAGCACGAAAGCCCGTTGCCGAAGATCGGTCGGGTCGATGTGGATTCCGATGTAGTCCTGACTCTGGGTCAGCACTTGGTCGCGTTCGTGGAGCCGGTAGCGGATCTTGCCGGGCTCGTCTTGGGCCCGAATCGCGAGGTAGAGGGCGTCCTGGTCGTAGGTCAGGTAGGCGGTCGTTGGGCCGTGCGGGGTGCCGTTGTCGGCCGGGATGGTCTGGACCCATTGACCGAGGGTGGCGGCCCTGGTCCACGCGGCATCGTCCAGGACGCCGTCGATGACCGGCCGCTCTGCCGTTCGGGGCACCGCCAGCTCCCGGGTTTGGGCCGCGGCCGACGCGCCGAAAGCGACCGCCAGGGCGACGGAGAACAAACCAGGTGCGATGCGCATGAGCCGCGCAAGATAACCGCCCCCATGGGGTTAGGCGGGTCCCAAATCCTCTTCCCAGAAACACCGGGGGCCCCGGGGGGCGGCGGCGGTTTGCCGCTCGCGATGGCGAAGCTCGACCCGGCGGATCTTGCCGGAAATCGTCTTCGGCAGTTCGGCAAACTCGATCCGCCGGATCCGCTTGTACGGGGCCACTTTGGCCCGGACGAACCGGAGGATGTCGAGTGCGACTTCGGCCGACTCGGCGAACCCGGGCCGGAGCGCCACGAAGGCCTTCGGGACCACGAGCCTCACGGGGTCCGGACTCTCCACCACCGCGGCCTCGGCCACGGCCGGGTGTTCGATCAGGACGCTTTCCAATTCGAACGGACTCAGCCGGTAGCCCGCGCTCTTGAAGACGTCGTCCGAGCGCCCGACGTACGTGAGGTAGCCGTCCTCGTCCTTGACCGCGACATCGCCGGTCCGATAGAACCCCTCCTGGCGGGCCCGGGCCATCTTGCTCGGATCGTCGAGGTAGTCGTCCATCAGGCCGATCGGGGCATCCTCGAGCGAGACCGAGATCTCGCCGTCGCCACCGTCGGGGCCTTCCTGACCGTCGACGGGGCGGAGCGAAATGCGAAAGCCGGGCGCCGGCCGCCCCATCGATCCCGGTTTGACCGGTTGCCCTGGAAAACTGCCGACCAACAACGTGGTCTCGGTTTGCCCGTAGCCTTCGCGGATCGTCAGGCCCCACGCGGCCGCTACGCGTTCGATCACTTCCGGGTTGAGCGGCTCACCGGCGCTCAACAGTTCGCGGAGGACCACCGGATAGGCGGCCAGGTCTTCGTTGATCAGCATCCGCCAGAGGGTCGGCGGCGCGCAGAAGCTGGTGGCGCCGGACCGGACCAACGTCTCGAGGACCGCCTTGGGTTCGGCTCGCGGGTGATCGAACACAATGACCGTGGCGCCCATAATCCAGGGGGCGAAGAAACTGCTGTAGGCGTGCTTGGCCCAGCCCGGCGAGCTGATGTTGACGTGGCGGTCGCCGGGTTTGAGACCGATCCAGAAGGCCGTGGTCAGGTGCCCGATCGGGTAACTCTGGTGGCTATGGAGGACCAGCTTCGGCTTGGCCGTCGTGCCCGACGTGAAGTAGAGAAGCAATGGGTCGGTCGCGTTGGTCACACCCGGGTTGGCCAGCGTCTCGGACTGTTCGGTCGCCAAATCCCAGGACAGCCACCCCGCCACCGAAGCGCCCGTCAGGATCCGGACGCCGCCACTCTGCCCCAAGTCGCCGACCTTCGCGGCCCCTTCGGCGTCGGTGACGACGTGCTTGGCCCGTCCGCGGGCAAACCGGTCCTCGAGGTCGGCCCGGGTCAGCTGCGGGGTGGCGGGAATGACCACGGCACCCAGCTTGAACGCCGCCAGCATCGTCTCCCAGAGCGCCGTGACGTTAGGGAGCATCACCAGGATCCGGTCGCCCCGCTCGACGCCCTGGGCCCGGAGCAGATTGGCCACCTGGTTGGACCGGTGCTTCAAGGTCGCGAAGCTCGACCTGGGCCCGACCCCGTCCGGCCGGGCAAAGACGAGGGCCGGGGTGGCGTTGCCCTCGGCTATCCGGTCGAAATGATCGAGGGCCCAGTTGAAGCGCTCGGGCCTGGGCCAGACAAAGTCGCGGACCGCTCGATCGTAATCGATGCGATGGGCGAGGAGGAACTCGACGGCATGCTGGAACGGCGATGAGGTCGTCATGAGGGCCGTCGGGAGTCGGGCTTGGGGTCGGTCATGGCAGGTCCGATGAAGATCGGGCGGCCGAGCTGGTAATGCCAGGGGGCAACCGGGTTAGGCTCGACCCTTGGTTGGTAATGTCGCGGCTACTCGGCGCGCTTGCCGATTCCGGCATACAGTTCTAACTTGCGTGATGTACAGTTGCTGGAGATTCTGATGCCGGTGTCCCGTCCCGAGGGCCGGCCGGCTAGCCGGCGCGGCTGGGTCCGAAAGAACATGGCCATGGACCCGAAGAAGCTCGCCGCCGCCAAGGGGTTTCTCGGCGTCCAGACCGAAACCGAGGCAGTTGACGCAGCGCTCGACCTGGTGGCGTTTCAGGCCGAGGTCTTACGCGGTATCGAGGCCGTGGCCTCGTATGGACCAATTCGGGATGTGTTCCGCCGGTAACCGTGCCTAAGTATGTAGTCGACACGAGCGTCCTCATCGACGTCTTGCGCTTCGCGGCCGACCGGCAGGCGTACGAGCGGTTTCTCCATCACGGACTGGCCCTGACCTACGTGAGCGCGGTTGTCGGTATGGAGCTCCTCGCGGGCGCCCGCTCGGGCGCCCACGCGCTCGCCTTGGAGTCTGAATTGCTCGGCCCGTTCCAGCGCCGCGGCCGGATCTTCGAGCCGTCGGCCGGGGCGCTGCTGACCGTTGGCCGCCTGCTCAGCGGCCTGACCGCGCATGGAAAAGCGTTGCCGAGTCGGTCGTTCGTGAATGACCTTTTGATCGGCGTGTCGTGTCGCGAGCGTGGGTTGACGGTGCTGACCCGGGATGCCGATTTCCAGCGGATCCGTCGACTGGTGCCCGGGCTCCGCGTTGAGGCACCCTTTCCAGAGCTTCGGCGCGCCAACGCGGGCGCATAACAAGGAGATGAAGCAGTGGGCTGCGAGTAGATTGCGGAGACGACCAACGGCCACCCGATGACGGTGGCCGTGTTCGTTGGGGGGCTTGGAGTTAGGAGAACGCGCCCGGCAGGAATCGAACCTGCGACCCACAGCTTAGAAGGCTGTTGCTCTATCCAACTGAGCTACGGGCGCCCGTCCCGGTAAAGATGTCGATACATTTGATGAATGTCGATGCCTTCTCGTGGGGTCGGGTGCGCCATCGGGGCCCTGGCAGCGGCCGGCGCTTGGCTGGCGCTGGTCGAGGTGGGCCTTGGCGACACGCTCCAAGTCGAACCCGATGAGGCGATGCCGGTTCTGGCCGTTCTGGGTGCGGTCTTCGGCTGGTTCGGACGGCTCCGGTGGCCCCTCGCCGCCGGCGGTGTCGCATTCACGGCCCTCCTGCTGGTCCAGTGGACCCCGTGGCCCGGGAACCTCGCCCGCGGCTTGGTCCGCACCGATCCGTTGCCTCAGACGCCGGCGGACGCCATTGTCGTCCTCTCGGCGTCGCTGACCAATGACGGTGTGCTGAGTCCGATCGCCGCCGCGCGGCTCCTCGAGGGGGCCCGCCTGTTCCGCGCCGGGGCCGCGCTGCGGCTCGTGGTCTCCAGAGTCAGCGCTGGCAGCGCCGAGCACCCGGTTGATTCGGATCCCGATCAGCGGGCGATCCTTCGGGCCGCCGGGGTGACCCCCGAGCTTCATGTCTTGAGTCCGGTCGGCAATACCCGGATCGAGGCGGTTCGAATGGCGGAACTGGCGGAACCTCGCGGGTGGCACCGGATTGTGGTGGTGACCTCGGCGGTGCACACCAGGCGGGCGTGCGCGGCGTTCGAAGCGGTCGGGTTCGAGGTGGTCTGCCGGCCCAGTCCCGAGCGCGACTTCGCCCTCGAACGGATGACGGCCGGGACCGACCGGGCCCGGGCGTTTGGCCAATGGCTCTACGAGTTTCTCGGTTGGTGGGAGTACCGGGCCCGCGGCTGGGTCCGGAAGTAACCTCTTTCACAAGGATTGTTGATGATCGCGACACGAATCTTTCTGGCGGCCGGAGCGTTGGCGGTCCTCACCCTCGGGGCCCTGACGTACGACGAATTGCCGCGAGCCAACGCACCGGTCCGAGTGCTGGTCTACCATGACATGGAAGGACTGGCGGGTCAGGACAATCCGACCACCTTCCGGTTCAATCACCAAGAACGGTATCCCGAAGACCGCGAATATCTGGTGGCCGATCTGAACGCGGTCATCGCGGGGCTCTTCGACGGCGGGGCCACCCAAGTCGACGTCGTCGATGCCCACGGCAGCGGCAATCCCGAGCCGGACGTGATGACCTCGAAGCTCGACCCGCGGGCCAAGCAGGTGTTTCGGGACCAACCATTTCGCCAATACGTCGACCTGGTGGCGCCGAACCGGTACGATGCGGTGGTGGCGGTCGGCATGCATGCCAAGACCGGGAGCCGGGGCTTTGCCTCGCACACCTATACCCTCGGGATCGAGTTCCAGATCAACGGGAAGACGATCACCGAGTCGGAACTGGTCGGGTATAGCTGGGGGCGGGTGGGCGTGCCGGTCATCATGGTCACCGGCGACGATCGGCTTCAGAAGGACCTCGCGACGATGCCGTGGCTCCAGTACGTGGTGACCAAATACGCCACCGCCGCCGACTCGGCCCGCCTCCGTCCGGTTACCGACGTTCACGCCGAGATGCGGGCCGCCGCCAAGCTGGCGGTCGACAACCGGGGCCGGGCCAAAGCCATGACGTTGCGGGGTCCGATTCGCGCAGCGCTCCGGGCGGTGCCGCCGGCCAGTCTCGAACTCATGGACGGAGTGCCAGGCGTCACGTACCACGACAATACGGTGGAATTTACCGCCAAGGATTTCGGGGCCGTCTATGACGGACTCGTGGCGTTGGTCGGGGTCGCCAGTCAGTCGTACTCCAGACTCTACCCCGAGACTCTGCGAGGGGCCCTGGGCCAGGCCCAGGGTGATTCGCTGGTCAAGGGGTTTAGCGACCGATTGTTTCAGCGCTGGATGGACGTGGAGTCGGGTCGGTGGAAACCGCAAGCGCCGGCGGCGCCGGTTGCGGGCCGCCGATACCACGGCGCGAACTGACCGCCGCCGGCCCCCGTCGCCGCGAGCTTCCGCAGGTTCCGCTCGCGGCACCACCGCCGTTTCGGCTGCCCGCTGAGCACTTCGCGGCCGCGCTGGTCTGGCTGGTCGTGGCCGCGAGCCTCCTTCCCTGGCTCGCGCCCCGCCTCGCCGAGGGCCAAGTACTCGATCCGGCCGTGCTCGCGTTGGTTCACATCACAGTGCTCGGCGTGCTCACCTCGGCGATCTTCGGTGCCCTGTTGCAGTTTGTTCCGGGCGGGCTCGAGGTCCCGCTCAAGAGCGTCCGCCTCGGTCACGCCGGCTTCTGGCTCCTGCAGGCCGGGACGGTCGCGCTGGTTGCCGGATTCTGGTGGTGGCGGGGCTGGCTGCAATTCGGGGGATGGATCCTGATTTTCGGCGCGGTCGGGGCCGTCTCCGTCAACGTCCTCCCGGCTCGGCGGCGCTCGATTCACGGCAAACTGGTCGGACTCTACCTGAGCGTGGCCCACTCGGCGCTTGGGGCCGGGATGGCCATCGCCCTGGCGCGGATCGGCGAGACGTTAGGCTGGTGGCGGTTCGACCGGCTCGGCGCCATCGCCGCGCATTTGGCGCTTGGGGTCATCGGCTTCGGCACCCTCACGGCGGTTGGGGTCGGCAGCCGGATGGTCCCGACCTTTCTCCAGGCCCATGGCGATGACCGGCGCCGGCTTCATCTGATTCTGATTCTCGCGACCGCCGGCTTGATCGTGTTTCCGGCTGGGGCTCTGGGCGGATGGAGCGGGGTGACCCGGGCCGGGGCGGCTCTGCTCGGCGCGTCGATCCTCGCCATCCTCGAACTTGGCTGGCGCTGGTTCACACGCGGGAATCGGGTGCTCGATCCGTCGCTCCGACACGTCGCGATGGCGTTCGTTGGCCTCGCGGCAACGCTCGCGTGGGGAGTGGCCCTGGCCGTGACCGATCCTTACGACTTGCCCCGCTGGGGGGCGATGGTGGCGGCCGCCCTGTTCGGATGGCTGGTGCTGCTGGTGCTCGGCGTGATGGCCAAGATCGTGTCTCACTTGAGTTATCAGCATCTTTTTCGGACGATGCCAGGTTTCGCCCGAGTCGGCAATCCGAACCGGCTGCTTCGGGCCGATTGGATGCTGGCCTCGTGGGGCCTGCTCAGCGTGGGGTCCCTGACGCTCCCGGTGGCGCTCGACCAGGGCAGCGGCCCCGGCGCCGCGGGTGCAGCCGCGATCTGGTCGGCGGGCGTTGTGGTGACGGTCGCGAACTACGTCCGGATGTTCATCCTTGGCCGGCGGGCCTAGCGGCGGTACTCCACCTCGAGATATCCATACCAGCTTCCCGGCCGAGTCGGGTAGATCGCCTCGATGACTCGCCCGGCCGTTGCCCGAGCCCCATACACGCCCACCGTCCATCGGGATCCGACCCGGACGTCCACGCTCAGGTCCGCGAGCGTGGCGAGGTTCTGAAATTGGGTGGAGGGGCGGACCGCGAACCCAAAGTCGTCCTTGGCAAAGGCGCCGCCGCCGAGGTACCAACCGTCCGCGCTGTTCGCGAGGCGGAGGCGACGGATGTCGGTGCGAACGGTCGTTCGGCTTCCGGGCCGTAACGTGAGGCTCGCGGAAAGGTCTTCGAGGTTCATCAGGTTGAAGAACGGAAACCGGGCGTACGGCCTTGGCGTCGGCAGGATCTGAAAGAACGTGCCATGAGTGCCGTCGGACGGGTCGCCGTCGCCGCCGCCTCGGAAGTATCCCACCCGGAGCCAGGGGCGGACCCGAGTTGCGACTTTCGGTTGCCAGCCAAGCTCGACGGTCCCCGCAACGGCCCGGTGGTCAAGCCGCCCCCAGTTGCCGAACTGATAGGCGCCCCAGCCAAGCAGATCGATTGGTCCCGAGGCGGTGGGCAGAATCTGGAGGTAATGGGCGCCCACCGTGCCAACGCCAATCGAGGCGAGGTCCGCTTGGCGGGCTGCCAACGGACGGTTGTCGGCCTTGACCGTGGCCCGGCTATCCCGGTAGTAGATCGCGAAGAGGCGAAACTCGCCGCGGTCTCCGCCCCATGGCCCCGGAGCGGTGAGAGCGCCGTAGCCGAGCCCGACCTCGCCCTCCCCGGGTCCGACGTGGCCCCAGCCATCGGTGGTGAAGACGCCGGCCGTCGGAAGGCCGGCCATCAGGGTGACGTTGGTTTTGTTTCGGGTGAACTGCAGTTCAGCGCCGTCGAAACTCCGGCCCACGTGGGTAAAGCCGAAAGGGCCGATCAGTCGCTGCGCGATCCGGGTTCGCTTGACGGCCGCGAGCGTGGCGTTGGCGGGGGTCAGCTCCGCCCCTTCCATGAACTCGAACCGTCCGGCGCGGGCTTGCCACCGCTGGTCGCCGGTCCGGAGCCTCAGGTAGGCCTGCTTGAGGAAGACCGAGGCCGAGTGGGTCCCGTTGCCGTTCGCCCGGGAGTAGTTGGCCCCCTGGCCGAGGAGGCCGCTTGGGGCCGGGGTCGCGGCGTTCGCCGGCAGTCCGAGAAGAACCGGAGCCGCGAGCTCGATCCGCCAGCCGAATCGGGCCCGCTGTTGCTCGAGGCCGAGCCGAGCGATGGCGCCCACGAACGAGTAACTCCCACCCGGGGCGCTCCCAAACCAGTCGATGTTCTCGCTCCGGACCCGGAACGACGCGACCGGGGTGACCGGCTGGGCCGCCAACACTCCCGACGCCGCGACGAGACCGACCGCCGCGGCGCCGGTAAACCGACGCCAGGTCACTGGGTCTTGATCGGGCCGGGTTTGACCACCTGCTCCATGAGTTCCTTATTCCACTCGCCGCCGTCCACCTTCACATGGGCCGCCGCACCCAGCAGCACGGCATCGATCAGGTTGTGATTCAGATAGACATAGAGGCCCGGTTGCCGGAACTGATACATCATGGCGCCGGCCGATCCGCCTTCGATGAACCAGGTCTCGAGATTGGTGTTCGGGCGATCGGTGAACGATCCGCCCCAAAAGAGGTCGGCGTGCCCGCCGATCAGGTGGGGGCGGGTATCCCGGTTCGCCTGCGAGTGAATGAACAGGACCCGCTCCCCGACCTTTGCCGTCAAGGCGGCGGCCCCGGTCAGCGCCCCCACGGATCCGTTGAAGACCACGTGAGTTGGGGTCAGGGTCTTCATGACGTTGAGCATGTCGGCCATGCCGGCGCCCGGCGCCGAATACTGGCGATACTTGCCTTGGGCATCGCGGGGCAAGTAGTAGTCCTGCTCGCCAACGTAGTAGGCCCGATCGTATTTCACGGGCTTGCCGTCGGCATCCTTGAGACCAGCCCTCGGCAACACCATGATGGCACCGTTCATTCCCGAGACCACGTGGAACGGAATCATCGGGCCGCCCGGGGCGCAGTGATAGACGAACATCCCTGCCTTAGTGGCCTTGAACCGAAGGACCACCTCCTGGCCGGGTCCGATCTGGGTCAGTTCCCCGCCACCTAACGCGCCCGTCGCGGCGTGGAAGTCGATGTTGTGAACCAGCGTGTTGCCTGACGGATTCACCAGAGTAAGCTCGACCTGATCGTCTTGGTGGACCACGATCAACGGACCCGGCACCGTTCCGTTGAATGACATCGCCCAGACCTTCGCGCCATCGGGGCCGATGTCAACCAGCTTCTCCCCGACCACCATGCGAATCTGAACGATCTTGGGCGGCCCGACGGCGACTTGATCGTGGACCGGCACCAACGGGGGCGCCACCAGGTCCTGGGTGACCCGTTCCATCTTGGCCGGGTCGGTCGGCGTCTCCGCTGCTTGGCTCGGCGGGGTTCCCTGGCGTGGTGCGCATCCGAGTACGAGGGCGAGCGCCAATAGGCTGATTGGAGCCTTGGGCATGGTACGTCTCCTGGATCGGGTTTCAGAAAGCGATGGCGCAGCTACAATAGTCTGCCCTCCATGAAACGATCATGAAGGGGGGTCCGATCCGGGAGTCCGGTCGCCCCGACCAGTTGCGGTTCCCGATGTCGCGCCGAACTCGCCGGGCGCTGCGGTGCCGGTGGCGAACTAGAGCGCGCGCGGTCCTGAGCACATTCGGACATGCGGCGGCTTGATCCACCACGGTCGGCGGTTCGACGAAGGCCGGGCCTCGCCGGGCGTCGAACCAGGCCGCGCGGTGTCACGCACCGTGCCAGGCTGTCCGGCGGGGCGCTTCTTGAACGTCTTCACCGGGCCGTTCATGGTGTTTTTCTCGCCACCCGGGGTTTGGCGTCGACCGGCATCGCCGACAGAGCGGCGCAGTGCCTGACAATCTCGGCTGCTCGCGCAGCGACCTTCCGGGGGTCCGGCGTAGCCCCGCTCATTTCGGATTCCAGGTCGGTCAGATCCTCACCCAACTCCGCCAGCCGAGTCTCTAAGTGCTGCATCCGGGGTGGCTTTGCCTGGTCACCTATCATCGTGATCTGGGCTTGATGGTGCTCCAGGATCTGGTCCAAACGGCGCCGCATCTCCGCCACCTCTGGCCGGACTAAATCAAGGTTCACAGTCTTTGCCCCGCGGACCTGCCCCTCGAGCGTTCGGGCCAACGTCGCCAGGGTGTCTCGATAGGCCAAGACCTGCGCATGATGCGAGCCCCCGGGGAGGCTCTCCAGAGGCGCCATGTTCGTCTGACGCCGGGAGGTCTGCCCAGCCGGGGTCGGTCGTGTCTGTCCCATGCCGTTTGTGGCGGCCCCGAAGAGCAGCAGCACCAAGACGCCGACCGTGGCCGTGTTCGAACCGTTCCGATTCCTCATGATTCCCCCGATCCTTAGCCGCGTAGGGTCGGCCCGACGTTTCGGGATTCCCGTCACGAATGGGATGCCTCGACCCAACCGGGATCATACTCGGTTCCGGCGAGACCCAGAATCGATCGAACGACTGAGTTTGGTCCTAGCTCGGGGGACGGAGCCCCGGATAACAGTGCCGCGGGCGTGGCCTTGGCGGTTTTCGGGACGCTCGGCCGACTTCACGTAGCCGTGGGTCCGTTCGCCTCAGGGTACCACCCCGAGTGCTGGGTGAATGGTGGTCAGCCACTACCGGGCTCCGAACGTGAGCGTGGCCCATTTCGACTGGTGCGTCACTTCATCGGCCTGGTTCGAGACCTTCCGCATGTTGATGAACTTCACGAACCAGGCGCCCGGACTCGTCACCGGAATGGCGATGACGCCATCCGCCCCCGACCGGCCGCCTCGCTCGGCGATGGTCCCGCCGCTCGCGGTTCGGGCGCCGTAGGTCACGTACTGGCCGGCCACCGGCTGACCGTCCACGAGAATCCGGACCCGGAGGCTCGCACCCTTCGCGAGGCTGTAGGGGTTTTCGAGCGGCACGATCTCCGCAGGGTACCCGAGGACGGTCGCAAAGCCGCCGGTCCGGGCGTCACCCACTTGGACAATCGACTTGACGTGTTTCTCGTACCGTTCCTTTGCGCCCATGGCCAATTCCCCGCTCTTCTCCCGGCGGGCCAGCTCGTCCGGCAATCCGTCTTCCTTCAGGTATTCGTTGAACTCCTTGCCATCCATTTCAATCGCGTTCGCCTTGGTCGACACACCCAACACATAGGTGCCGGCGGCCCCGGCTTTGAAGACCACGTGACTGGTGTCACCGGTCGGATTCCAGGCCACGGTGTCGATCCGGGTCCGTCCCTGAGGCCCCGCGATGCTGATGTCAGCCAGCCGGACCCGAGTGATGGAGTTCATGCTCCGGTCGAAGGTTCCATTGAGCAGCACGGAGGGAATGGCGGCGTTCGGGGCCACGAAGTACTGGGCCGGTTTCAGGAACATGTCGTGGGCGACGGCAACCGCCGCGGTCAGGGCCAGCGAGGCCGCGCCGGCGGCGAGGGCCCGGCGGCGCCGGGAAGACTGCGTCATCATGGGGCGACTCCTTGAGAGGTGTTCGGGGACGACAACTCAGCCGAGCGACGCTCGGCGATCAGATACAGCGCTGGGACAACCAACATATTGAGCGCGGTGGCCGAGAGCAGGCCGCCGAGAATGACGATCGCCATCGGGGTTTGAATCTCATTGCCCGGCTTGCCGCCGCCAAGGGCGAGCGGAATCAGGGCCAGTCCGGCCGTGAGCGCCGTCATCAGAATCGCGGCCAATCGTTCCTCGGAGCCCCGCTCCACGGCCTCTCGGAGCGACACGCCGCACCGGCGAAGCTGGCGGTAATGCGACAACAGCAGAATCCCGTTCCGGGTCGCGATCCCGAACAGGGTCACGAATCCAACCAACGATGCCACCGAAACGATCCGAGTGGTCAGAAAGATCGCGGCCACTCCCCCAATCAGGGCGAGCGGCAGATTGGCCATCGCGAGGGCCGCGATCCGGGCCGACCGAAACTCCGAGTAGAGCAACAGAAAGATCAGCGCGCCCACCACCAGGGAGACCGACAAGAGCACCCGGCTCGATTCCCGTTGGGATTCGAACTGGCCGCCGTACTCGACGTGGTAGCCCTCGGGCAACCGGACGCCGGATCCGACGATCCGCTGGATGTCGGCCACGGCGCCGCCGAGATCGCGGTCCGCCACATTCGCCTGGACCACGATCTTCCGTTGGCCGTTTTCCCTCGACACGGTATTCGGCCCCCGATCCATCCGGATCGTTGCCAACTGGGCCAGTGGAATGGCGCGGCCGGTCGGGGTGGTGACCGCGAGTTGGCCAATGGCCGTTGGGTCGGCTCGGAGGAGGTCATCGCCGCGCACCACCAGTGCGGTTCGGCGGTCCTCCTCGAGGATCTCCCCAACCTGCTCGCCGCCGAGGGCGACATCGATCGTCTCGGCGAGATCGGCGGCGGCGAGGCCGTGACGGCCCAACGCCCCTCGGTCGGCGTCGATTCGAAGCTCCGGCACGTCGCTTTGCTGTTCGAGCTGAAGATCGACCAATCCCCGAACCGGTTTGAGGACCTCCTGCACTTCGATGCCGAGTTCGCGGAGCCGGTGGAGATCGGGCCCGAAGATCTTGACGGCAATGTTGGCCCGGGTACCTGAAAGCAAATGGTCGATCCGGTGCCCGATCGGCTGCCCGATGGTAATGTTGGTGCCCGGAATCGCCGAGAACTCCACGCGGAGCGCTTCCGACAGCGCGGCTCGGTCGACATCCGGCTGGAGGGTGACGTCGATCTCAGCGGCGTTGGAGCCCTGAGCGTGTTCGTCCAGTTCGGCCCGGCCCTGACGCCGGTCGGTTGACCGGACCCCGGGTTCCGCCAAGAGAATCCGTTCGACTCGGTTGCCGATCGCGTCGGCCTCGGCCAGCGACGTGCCGGGTACCGTGACCACGGAAATCGTCAGCGCCCCTTCGTTGAACTCCGGGAGGAACGCGGTCCCGAGGTAGGACGATGCGACGACCGTCACCCCGAGCGCCACGACTGCCCCGGCCACCACCCGCCCCGGCCGGTCAAGCACCCGCGCCAACGTCCAGCGATATCGCTCGCTAAGCCAGCGGAGCAAGCGGCTCTCGCGGGCGTCCGTCGCGGCCGCCGGCAACAGCAGATAGCAAAGCACCGGCGTCACAGTCATGGCCACGACCAGGGACGCCAACGT
>JANPEL010000490.1:0-5097 GCA_031431925.1 Gemmatimonadota bacterium
TCCAGTTCTTCGACTATATCTGGCCGGCCTACATGCAGCTGCGTGACGAACTGGCCATCCTCCGCTGGCGGTCGAACAATGATTGGCCCGCCCCGGTCGTCATTCGGGTGACCTACGGCGGATACCTCAAGGGCGGCGCACCCTACCACTCGCAGACCGGGGCGTCGGTCTTCACCTCGGTGCCTGGCCTTCGGGTGATCTGTCCGGCCACGGCCCTCGATGCCAACGGGCTGCTCCGGACCGCCATTCGGTGCGAAGATCCGGTCATCTTCCTCGAGCACAAGCATCTCTATCGCCAGACCTATAACAAAGCGCCGAACCCGGGCCCCAACTTCATGATCCCCTTCGGCAAAGCGAAGGTGGTTCGGGAAGGAACCGATCTGACGGTCGTCACCTACGGCGCCACGGTCCAGCGGTCACTGGTCGCCGCCAAGGCCATGGAGGAGGAGCACGGGACCAGCGTCGAGGTCATCGATCTCCGAAGCCTCTCGCCCGTCGATTGGGACACCATCTATACGTCCGTCAAGAAGACGAACCGCGTCATGGTGGTGTATGAGGATGCGCTCTCCTGGGGTTACGGGGCTGAAATCGCCGCGCGAATCGCCGATGAGACGTTCGGGTACCTCGATGCCCCGGTCCGCCGGGTGGCCGCAACCGATACGTTCGTGGCGTATGCCCCTGAACTTGAAGAGGTGATCCTCCCGCAGGCCGACCGCATCAAACGTGAGATGGAGGAACTGCTGCGGTTCTAATGCATACCCGAACCCGCTTCATCTGCCTGGCGACGGCGCTGGCGTTCATCGTGCCCTCCCATCGCCCCGCCAAGCCCTGGTCGGCTCCGCCCGCCGACTACGACTTCGCGACTGAAGATGCCCTCGCCCGCCGGATCGACTTCAGCCGGCCCGACCCGGCAGAACTCAACCGGATCTTCGCCAAGCGTCGGGCTCGGGTTCTCCGGGCCATTCCTGATGGGGCGATGCTGGTCTACTCGGTCGAGTGGACCCAGCCTCGGCGCTTGGAATTCCAGGTGGCTGCCAGCGACAATCACGACTTCACGTACCTGACCGGCCTCGCCGGATTGGCCAGTGTCGAATCGGCCCTGTTGCTGGTTCCGGGCGCCACTCCCGCGGAGGACTGGGCCGTGCTCTATACCTCCGCCGAGGATCTCGCAGGAGTCCGTCGTTCCACCGGGATCGCCGACGTCCGACCCTTCGCCAAGCTCGAGCAAGAGTTGTCGGTCGCGATGACCGATTACCGGGATTGGCGGATCACCCAGATCCGCCGCTGGCCCCTCCCGGCGGCCCTTGCCAAACGGTGGGGCAACAGCCGAAAAGCCCTCTATCTCAACTATCCCCGGTTCTTCCGCCTTGGCATGCCGGAGCCGGAACGCCTGAGCACCTTCGATCGGTTCCGGCGGTTCTCGCCGGAAATGGATCTCCGGGACGCAGCGGATCTGCTCGATCCGATCCGGATGTATCACGACGCCCTGGCCCTCGCCAGCATTCGGCGGGCGGTCTGGATTACCGGGGAGGGAATCAAGGAAGGCTTCCGGGCCGCCAAGGCCGGCCGGACGGAAACCGAGATCATGGAGATCATCGATTTCGTCTACCGCTTCCATGGGGCCGACCTCGGGTTTCCAACCGAAGTGATGCGCTACCCCCCCGGCGGCCCGAAACCCCGAGCCGAGGTACCCGAGGGCTTCATCATGTATCAGACCCGGTCCTCCGGCGACACCCTCCGGTCAGGAGACATGGTCCACACCGACACCGGGGCCGAGTTCAACTTTTTCTCCGCCGATATCCAGCGGAACGTGGCCGTGGACGGGACGCTGAGCCCCAAACAACGCGAGATCTATGAGATCGCGCTCAAGGTTCAGAAGACGGTCATCGACTCGATTCGGCCGGGAATCACCTGGTGGGAACTCCATCGACTTGCGGAGCGGATGCTCAAGGAGGCCGGGGGGTACGATCGGTACTACCGGTATGGCATCGGGCACTTCATCGGGATGGAAGTCCACGACGAAGGCGACTACACCCAACCGCTCCAGGCAGGCATGGCCCTGACGATCGAGCAGGGCGTCTTTCCCCCTAACGGACCCCATGCGGCCTTCGAGGACGACATTATCGTGACCCCGACCGGCCACGAATGGGTCTCGCGCTCGATTCCGATCGAAATCGCTGAAATCGAAGCCTTGGCAAAAGAACCCTCCAACCTGGCGCCGTTTCTCTCGAAAGCCCCGCCCGCCAGGCGCCGATGAGCCGCCGAACGGCGACCTACCGGCGCCGACAGATCATCAGCTCCGTGCTCGGGCTCTCTTGGGCCGAACGGACCAGTCGCCGTTCGATCGGATAGAGCAGCCGGCCCAAGAGGCCGCCCAACGCGTTGCTCACCATGGCGGGACTCATCAAAGCTGTCCAGGCCAATCCGGCCAGCCTCCCGGCGTCAGCGGGATAATTCATCAGCATGAACATCGGAACCCGGGCCTCGATGGTGAATCCGGCGCGGTCCACTGCCGAGGTGATGTCTTCGAGTGAACGGCTGACCTGGTGCGCAATCCGGGTGGTCGGTCGATGGATGAAATTGTCCGACCAGATGAATACGCCGCCGGGCTTCAGCAAACTCGCGATGTTGGCCAAGGCCCGGGCATACAGGGCATCGTCGACGATATGGAACAGCACATCAAAGGCGCTGACGACGTCGAACCGCCCGGTCTCATCCGAGAGCGGCGGCACCAGCGGCATTCCGATATCGGCCTGGAGAAACCGGGCCGTCGGAAACCGGGTAGCCAGGGTGCTTGCCACCACCGGGGCCAAATCGACTCCGGTTACCGCCGCGCCGCGGCTCTGCCACCGAGCGACGTAGAAACCGGTTCCCGGCCCAACGTCCAATACCTGCTGGCCGGGGGTGCCGAGGCCGTGACCGGCCACGACCCGGTCGAAGACGTCACCGCGGACCCGGTACATCCACTCATTGAACCGCTGGCCCAGCCGTAAATAACCAACGCCCTCGAGGCTGAAGTGATCTCGAAGGCGTCGTTCCCAATAATCCTTGGCGGCAAAGCCGTCGCTCAACTCGTCGCCTCTTTGATCTCGCTCGCTGCCGCGATCAGGTGGTCGACGTCGCGAGAAAGGGCCCGGGCGGCCTGGGTGGCCTGGGTCAGATTCCCGACCACCCCGCCGACGCCGGAGGTCCGGACCCGCATCAGGTCGTAGCGCACGTTCTGAATGGCCAAGACCGTAGACTCGAACCGCTCCGCGATGGCTTTGCGGCGGCTCGAGAGCTCAAAGGCGGACCGGAACTGCTGCTCCATGAGCCGGAACTTCCGATCCCGCTCTTCGGACTGCGGCTGGTCGGCCAACTCCGTCATCCTCGTCTTGATCTTATCCGGCTCTTCGAAGCCCATCCCCTGTTCGAAGTCGTTCAGGGTTTTGGCCAGGTCGAGCGAGCGGGTATACAGATCTTCGGTCGTTTGGACGATATCCGGCAGCAGGTCGCGGTCGGTGGGCGAGAGCCGCTGCATCATCGAGAGAATCGCCCCCCGGTCGCCGTGGACCTGCTTGATCCGTTCGAAATAGGTCCCGTACTCGGCTTCGCGAGGAGGGGTTAGAGCCCGCCGGGCCTTGCCCTTGGTCGTTCCGGCCTCGATCGCGTCATGCGCCGGCGGGCGGTTCAACACATCCCGCCAGCTGTATCCGGCCTGCCAGAGTTGGGCGTAGCTCTTGAGGAGCGGGATCCCCATCCCGCCCGCGACGAACAGGAACCACGGTCCGTCGAGCCCGGTTGCAATATTGAGCAGCAGGCAACCGCCACTCACCGCAGCCCACCGCGCAAACTGATCGCGGACTTTCTGGACAATCCTCGGCTCGCCGGTATCGTGCATCGGCGGCGACTCATCCTCGGCAAGTCGGACCCACTCACCGCGGTCGTTCCGGACCCACTGCCCTCCGGCCAACGAGGCCGAACGCGACGGCGCCCCCGGGCGGGGCGCCATCGGAGCTCGGGGTGCCCGAGGTGCCGGCGGGGCCGCCAGCCCGCGAGATCTCGCCCGGTCGGCCGCCGACGTTCGCGGGCGGGTCCCGGTTGAAGCCGGGTTTCGGGGCGCCGGCGCCGCCCGCACCCCGGTGGAAGTGGGACGGTAGGATCCAACCGTCCGGCTCTCCAGCCCTCGTCGCAGGCCATCGGCCGTGGGCCACCGATTCTCAGGGTCTTTCTCGAGACACCGGGCTACGGCCAGCGACAAATCCTCGGGAATGTCGGGGCGGGTCAAGTGCAGTATCGGGGCCGGCTCGGTAATCTGCTTCATGAGGATGCCCGCCACCGTCGGCGCGTTGAACGGCAATTCGCCGGTCAACATCTGGTACGTCACCACCCCAAGGCTGTAGAGGTCGGAACGTCCGTCGATCTCTCGCTCGCCCGCGGCCTGTTCGGGGCTCATGAACTGGGGCGTGCCGATCGCGACGCCAACGCCGGTAAGCGTCGCGCCCGAGGTGCCGGACAGGGCTTTCGCGATCCCGAAGTCCGTCACCATCACCCGGCCTCGAGTGCCTTCGAGGAGGATGTTATCCGGCTTGATGTCGCGATGAATGATCGAAAGGCTGTGGGCGGCGGATAACGCGTCGGCCGTTTCCTTCATGATCCGGCGCGCTTCGTCCGGTGGGAGCTTGCCGCGCCGCTTGATCCGTCCGCCGAGCGATTCTCCCTCGACGTAGCCCATCACGAAATACACCAACCCCGCGCCGTTGCCGACGTCATGAATCGGCACGATGTTGGGATGCGAGAGCCGGGCTGCGGTCTGGGCCTCGCGGGTAAACCGCTCGCGGATGTCTTTCTGGTAGGCGAGTTCAGGCGGCAGCACCTTGATGGCGACCCGGCGCTGAAGGCGTTCGTCGCGGGCTCGGTACACCACACCCATTCCGCCCCGTCCGATTTCTCCCTCAATCGTATAGGCTTCGCCTAAGGCTTCTTTTAGCCGTTGGGGAAGAGGGCGGTCGTGGGGATCGTTTGGTTCAGTCATTCCAGCGAGCGCGTTCCCGTCGTCGAAACGTTGTTGCCGCAACAGCTTACCAATTTCGCTACAGGAGCGCCAGAGCACAACCT
>JANPEL010000491.1:0-4117 GCA_031431925.1 Gemmatimonadota bacterium
CCCCGGCTGACCGCGAGCCACCGGCCATCCGGGCTGAAGACCGGCCCGAGATACTCCCCTGCGGCGATCGAGATCCGGCGGGCGGGTCCGCCCGACCCGGCGACCAGCCACAGGTGACCGCGGGTGGAATCATCCCAGGTCGTGAACGCCACCGACTGCCCGTCGGGTGACCACGCCGGCGCAAACTGAAAGGCCGGCAGCATCGGCTCGGTGAGGGGCTTCGGAGCGCCACCGGGAAGGTCCATGACCCAGATCCGGCCTGCCGCGACGAACGCCAGCCGCTTCCCGTCCGGCGACGACGCCGGCCACTGAATGAACCGAACCTCGAGCGAGTCATCGTCGATTTGGATCCGGCCTCGAACCGGCTCCGCCACCGTCCGGAGCACCCGAGCCTCGAACGGAATCGGCGTCAGGGTTCCGGTCGCCACATCGAGTCGCTGGATCTTGCCGCCAACCGACAACACGATCGATCGGCCGTCGGGCATCCAGGCGTATCCGGGAAACGGCCGATAGGCGTACTGCGCGTTGATCTCGGTCAGGTCCTTGGTAGCGACCGGGAGGAGGGCCCGTTCTTCCCCGCTCTCGAGGTTTCGAATCCAGAGCCCGGTGCTCGGCCGCATGGTGTGGCCCCGCCACTCGAACGTCTGGTCCGGCATTTCCCTGGAAAAGGTCAGCCACTTCCCATCCGGCGACATTTTGGGCGTCGTGGCCGAGGGCTCGTTCCCGACGTCGGCCGCGTAGCCGCCGGCTTTGAGGGCCGCGCGAAACTCGGGCGACGGCTCGGCCGGCCCCGGGACTCGGACCGTTTCCGACCGGCCGGTGGCCAACTCACGCCGGATGATCCGGTACCCGGCAGTGAGCATGCCGAGCCCTTCGCCGATCGAGTAGGACACGTGATAGTAGAGGTACCGGCCGTCGGGAGAAAAATGGGGCGAGTCCGGTTGGGTCAGCCGTTCGTTGACCAGTGGTTCCGGCGGGCCGCCATCGAGCGGCAACCGAAACAGCGTCCGGTTCTGACGGTGCCAACCGCGCCCCGGCGTCCGGTACAACCGGACCGCAACCAGACTCTTGCCGTCGGGCGCCCAGGCGGGCTGAATGAACCGGGTGTCGGGATCGCCGAAGACGAGCTTCGGGTCGGTGCCGTCGGCGGCCATGGTCCAAATGGCCAGCTGGCCGTTCCGGTCCGAGGCGAAGGCGATTCGCTTTCCGTCCGGCGAAATCGCCGGGTGGAAGTTGAGGGCTGGGCCGCTGTTCTGGGTCAGGGCCACCGCGGTGCCGCCGCCGAGCGGCGTCCGGTAGACGTGGCCCAGCAGATCGAAGGCCAGCCAACCGGCGTCGGGGGCCACGTCGACCGACATCCCGGTGCCCTCATCAATTGTGAAATCAATGACCCGCGTTTCACCGCCTGGCGGAGCCAAGGTGACGGAGGGGTCGATCGATTGGCTGGATTGAGTCGCGCACCCGAGCACGACGGGTCCGAGGAGGAGAGCGTACCGGATGTTTGGCATCCGAATACGATAGCACCATTACATCGGCGTTGCTTTGAAACCGGCGTCGTCGATGGCCGCCACGATCAGCGTGGGGCTCACCTGCTCCGGGTCGAACTCGAGCTCGGCCCGGCCAATGGCCACCGACTTGATCCGAACGCCGGGAAGCTTGGCGAGCCCTCGATTCACGGCATTGAGGCAGTGGTTGCACGACATGCCTTCGATGGCCAGCTTGATTTCGGTCATGGCAACAAGAAAGCGGAATCCCCCCGTTTCTGGCAACCCGCGCCGCCAGGGATCGAGGCCTCGTGGCATGCAGTGGGGCAAGTCATTATAACACAATCATTTAGGTGACAGAAAAAGAGGCACAGGTTCTGCATTTCAGACTGCTGATGACTGCCACGACCGCACCGACCCCGCCGATGGGCGACCTCCTGGTCCCGGTCCTCGACCTCACGGCCGGGGCCCCTGATCCGGTCTCGATCGCCACTTGGCACCTGGCGCTGTCGAACCTGGTCGGGACCGAACTGCCACATCAACTGTTGGCGCTCTGGGTCTTCCCGGAGCGAGGCGGCGTCATCTTGCTCGGCCCCGACGCATTGGCCCAAGACCACCTCGACATCGCGATCCCCGATCCCCATCTCGGCCAGGACCAGCTCTTCGAGTTGGAAGAGACACTCCGCCGGGCCAAGTACGCTTCGGCGGTGGCCGTCCCGATTCGCACCGAGACCCGGGATGTCGGGGTCGTGGTCATCGGCACGTTCGACCCCGGGACCTATGGACCGCCCGCCGCCCGGACCCTGCGACAGCTGGCCGAGCGGCTGGCGCCGTCCCTTACGACGTTAGGCACGTTGTTGACCGCCGGCGGCGAGCCGGCCAACTTGGCCACTGACGAGGATACCTTGCCGGCGGCCGTTGCGCGCACGGTGTCCGAGGCGCCGACCGGCCCGGAATTAGTGCGGCGGCTCTCCGGTCTGCTGCATCCCCATCTGCCGCACGATCGACTCGAGATCCTAGCCATTGCCAACGGCACCCGCGCGGCGATCCCCTTGTCGGGCTTGACGGGCCGGCGTCGCTGGGGAGCGGGAAGCACCACCTGGGGCGATGTGACCCAGTTGCTGACCGAGCTGATGGGCGACCAGACCACGACGGCCATCGCCAATTTGGGGAGTGAAGCGCCGGGCCTGACCCTTCCGGGCGGGGGCGCCGGGTCGCACCGGGTGGCGTCGGTGCTGGGCGCCCGGTTGATGCTCGGCCCCGAGTTGGTCGGCCTCATTGTCATGGGCCATGCCGTTCAGGGACTCTACCGGCCCCAGGACGAACTGACGCTCGAGGGGCTGGCAGGTTTAGTGGGGGCCCGGGTGGCGGCCTTTCGGCTCGAGTCCGAGGTCCAGGCTCTCCGAGGCCAACTCGAGGTTCTCCAGGCGCCGTCGCTCCCGGTGCTCCGGGCCGCGGAGTCGTTGGCCGCAACGGCCCACCTTGGCGAAGCACTGCACCGATTTGCCGCTGAGGTCAAAGAGGTACTGCCCCATCACCGGATCCGATTCCTGCTCCGCTTGAGCGATGACGAGTGCGTCGAGATTTCGCCGGACACGATTCGGCCCTTGGCGGATCTTCCGCTCCTGGTCATTCAGGATCTCCCGGCCCGGGCTGTCCTCGAAAATGAGCGCCCCTGGACCCTCACCCACCGTCACGAGTCGGAGGGAATTGCGGTTGGGCTTCGGGTAGCCGGCCGGGTTATCGGGGCGATGGTGGTCGAGGCCACCCATTTCGAAGGACCCCGAGAAGCGGCGGCGGTAGCGCAACAGTTTGCCGCCGTCATTGCCCCGCACCTCGAGTTGGTGCGCCGAAGCACCACGGGACGAACCCTGGCGGCTAGCCGGAAAGGTGCCGGCGCCTAGCTACCCCTTGGCGCGGGGCCGGCCGGCAGCGCGAACCAGAACGTACTCCCGCTCCCGAGCGCGGACTCGACCCCGATGGCTCCCCCGTGCAACTCGATGAACTGCCGGCACAACGCCAAGCCCAGCCCGGTACCGGCTTGCTGGCGGCTGGCGGAGCTATCGACCTGCCGGAAGGGCTGAAACAGGGTCGGGATATCGACCGCTGCAATCCCCATCCCCGAATCCCGAACCGACACCAGAACGGCCTCCCCAATCTGAATGGTGCGGCTGCCGTCGGGCCGCATGGCACCGGGAAGCGGTAGCGTCGTCCGTCTGGCGTCGACGCTCACCACGCCGCCGTGATCGGTAAACTTCGAGGCATTCGACAACAGGTTGAGCAGCACCTGACGGACCTTCTGTTGATCGGCATCGAGGTCGAGGACCTCATCCGGCAGGGCCAGTTCAGATCGCTGCCCTTTGACCGCGCGCAAGCTCTCGGTGTCTTTCACCGCCGCCTCGATCAACCGTCCGATGTCGACCCGGGACAGCCGAACGGTCATCTGTCGGGCCTCGAGCTTGGCTGCGTCGAGTACCCCGTTGATCATCTCGAGCAGGTGGCGTCCGTTCCGGCTGATCGACTGGAGATAGTCCCGCTGGGTCGGATCGAAGACGGGCTCAGTCTCCAGGAGATCGGCAAACCCAATGATCGCGTTGAGGGGGGTCCGCAACTCATGCGACATGTTCGCCAGG
>JANPEL010000492.1:0-7720 GCA_031431925.1 Gemmatimonadota bacterium
ATCCGACGGCATCGGTGTAGAGGGCCTCATACTGAGGGACCACCCGGTCGGCGGAGAACTCCGCGGCGCGCGCCAACGCAGCCCGGCGCATGGTGGCGAACGCGACGGGATCTCGCAGCAGCTCCCCCGCCCTCCGCCCCATCGCCTCGACCGACCCGGCCGGCTCGAGAATCCCGGAGACCCCGTCGTCGATGACCTCGGGAAGCCCGCCGGCCCGGCTCCCGACCACGGGGGCACCGCAGGCCATCGCCTCCAGCGCCGCGAGGCCAAACGACTCTGATTGCGACGGCAGCAAGAACAAATCAGTGGCCTGAAGCAAGGTCGCCACGTTGCCTAACCGGCCGAGGAATCGGACATCCTCATCCACTTTGAGCTCCCGCGCTTCTCGCTCGGCGTCGTCGCGCTCGGGGCCGTCGCCGATCATGATCAGGGTCGCCGGCATCGCGCGCCGGATTCTGGCAAACACTCGCACCACGTCCCGGACCCGCTTCACCTCCCGGAAATTCGACACGTGGGTGATCACCTTGTGTCCGGCCGGCGCCAAGTGATCGCGGCAGCTGGCCTCGTCGGGCGTGTACTCGTGCAAATTCACGAAGTTCGGAATGACTTGGATCTGGCACTCACTGCAGCCGAAGGTCCGGATGGTTTCCTCTTTGAGATACTGCGACACCGCCGTGACCCGATCGGAGCGCTCGATCGAGAATTTCGTGATCGCGTAGAAACTCGACTCCTGTCCGACCAGCGTGATGTCGGTTCCGTGAAGCGTGGTGATGACCGGCAGACGGTGCTTGCCGGCCAGCATTTCCCGGGCGAGGAATGCCGTCGTCGCATGGGGAATGGCGTAGTGCACATGGAGCACGTCGAGCTTCTCCCGCAGGGCCACCTCGTGCTGCTTGCTCGCGAGCGCCAACGAGTAGGGGTAGTGCTCGAACAGCGGATAGAAGCCCGTGGAGGTGTCGACCTCGTGGAAATACACCCGTTCGGTGTACTCGCGGAGCCGAAACGGCATCGCGTAGGTGATGAAGTGAATCTCGTGGCCGCGGCGCGCGAGCTCGAGGCCCAGCTCCGTAGCCAGAGCCCCGGACCCGCCGTACGTCGGATAGCAGGTAATCCCAATCTTCACGCCGAACGACTCCTTTCAATCTCGGCCGCCCAGGCCTTGGCAATCTCGGCGGCAACGGCCTCCGCGGGGCGGGAGGCATCCAACGTCAACACCGGCCCCTTGAGCTGGTGGCGGAACCACGTTTCTTGGCGCTTGGCATACTGCCTCGATGCGATGGTGACTGCGCCGGCCACCGACTCCCGGTCTCGCTCGCCGCAAAGGTACTCGACCGCTTCCCGAATCCCCACGCCGTCAAGGCCGGGACTGCCCCGGACCCCGCCGTCCGCCAGCACCGATGCCACCTCCTCGATCAATCCCCGGCGGACCATTTCCTCGGCCCGCACCTCAATGCGCCGATGAATGACCGGCCGCGGCGCGGTGAGTACGACGTACCAAGGGTGGATCACCCCCTGCGCGCGAGCCGCGGCCTGCCAATGGCTCAGCGGGCGGCCGGACAGGAGCGCCACGGCAATGACCCGCGCGGCCCGCTGCCGGCCACCGCCCGCGAACCGAGCGTCGAGGCGGGACGCCCATCGCACCAGGTCCGTCGTGCCAAGCTGCTCGACCCAGGTCTCGAGCAGCCGGAGACGGTCCCGCCCGAGTGGTGGCTCGAGAAACAGGCCCTCGACCAAGGCTCTGACATAGAGCCCGGTTCCGCCGACCACCACTGGCATCTTGTCCCGCCGCCGAATGGCCCTGATCCAGCCCTCGGCGTCGTGGGCAAACCGGCCCGCACTGTACCGGCTCCCGACGTCGGTGGTGTCGATTCCGTGATGGGGTACCCGGTCGCGCTCGCGGCGAGTCGGCTTGGCCGTGCCGATGTCGAGCCGCCGATAGATCTGACGGGAGTCCGCTGAGATGACCTCGAGGGGCCACCATTGGGCCAACGCCAGGGCCACGGCGGTTTTCCCGACCGCCGTCGGACCGAGCACGACGGGAACCCTAACGTCGGCCAAACCGCCGCTCCAATTCGTCGGCCGGTACCGTCACGATCGTCGACCGGCCGTGGACGTCGTGGGGTGGCAACTCGGTCTCGAACAGGCGGAGCAGCAGGCGCCGCATCTCGGGCTCGGAGAGGGGCATGCCCGCCTTGACGGCGGCACGGCAGGCATAGGTGGCGGCGAACCGTTCCAACCGGTTGGCCCAGCCCCCAAACCGGCCCCGGGCGAGGTCGGCTACCATTTCCCGAAAGCAGGCAGCGGCGTCGAACCGCGGGTGGGGCGTGGGCACGGCGTGGACCACCACACTCCGGCCCCCAAACGGCTCGACTTCGAACCCGGCCCGGCGGAGCTCCTCCCCAAACTGCTCGGTGACCTCGACTTCCTCGTCGGTCAACTCGATCGTCAGCGGCAGCAACAACCGTTGGCTCGCAACGGCCCCACTCGCAAAGTCCGCCATGACCTGTTCATAGAGAACCCGCTCGTGGGCCGAATGCTGATCCACGAAGACCGCGCCGTCGGCGGTCTCAAACACGAGGTAGGTGTTGAGCAATTGGATGACGGGCCCGGAAAACGAGCGGGGTTGGGCCGGCGAGCTTTCCGGCGGGACCGAGTCGGCCGGGCCCAAGGGAAGCCACATCGGAGCCGGCACCTCACCGGCCGCCGAGCTCGGCAACCCCCAGGTGGTTCGCTTGGCCTGGGGGGCCAACGAGGTGGCTGAATCAAGGGCCCCGAGGGCCAGGCGAACGGCCTCCTCGATGGCCCGCTCGACCGCGAATCGTTCCCGGAACCGGACCTCGAGTTTGGCGGGGTGCACGTTGACGTCCACGTCCTCGGGCGGAACCGTGAGGCGGAGGATCACCGTGGGGCGGTCGCCCGGCGCGATGGCGGAGCGATACCCGGCCTCGGCGGCTCGGATGAGGAAGGGATCCCGAAATGGCCGGCCATTGACGAACAATTGGGTTCGCCGCCCGGTGGGCCGGGCGTCCCCCGGGCGCTGAATCAGGCCGCGAACCGCCACTGGTCCCACCGCGTGCTGCACCGGTACCAACGTCGCCATGAGATCGCGACCCCACACGGCGCCGATCCGCGCGACCTCTCCCTCGCCGCCGGGCACATGGAGCCGGCCGGCCCCGTCGGCCACAAATTCGAACCCGACTTCCGGGTGGGCGAGGGCCAGGACCCCGACGGCGTCCCAGACGACCCGGGTCTCACTCGAGACCGATCGAAGGAATTTTCGCCGAGCCGGCGTGTTGAAGAACAAGTTCCGGACCGAGACCGTGGTGCCCCGCTGCCGGGCCACGGCGCCGACTCGATCGACCCGGCCGCCGGTGACGACGATCTCCGTGCCCGGTCCGGATCCGTCGGCGGTCGTCAAGGAAAACCGGGACACCGAGGCGATCGCCGGCAGGGCCTCACCCCGGAATCCGAAGGTGGCAACGCCGATCAAGTCGCTCGACACCGTGATCTTGCTGGTGGCGTGGCGGTCGAGGGCCAGAATGGCATCCTCCCGCTCCATGCCGCTCCCGTCGTCACTGACGACGATCGAACCCTTCCCACCCTCGGCCACCTCGATGCGAACCGACGAGGCGCCGGCATCGATCGCATTCTCGACCAGTTCCTTGACCACGGACGCCGGCCGGTCGACCACTTCGCCCGCCGCGATTTGGTTCGCGACGGCGTCGGGCAGAATGGCGACGCGGCGGGGGCTCATCGGAACCGACCCGTTCAATCGACCCGGTCGATTCGGACCAGCGACGTGGCCAGCACCCATCCTCGGTTACCGCTCCGGTCGCTGACGAGGGCCCAGGAGCCCCGGTCGGCATCGATCGAGACCCGGGCCAGCGCCGGGAGGCCGCCCTGATCCGGCGCTAACCCGTGAGGCGACCGCTTGAGCCGGATGGCCGAGGCGGCGAACGCGGCCGGCGCGGGCGGGGCCGGCGCCCTCGCGGCCGCGGCGAAGCCAACCGTGGCCAGGACCAGTCCGACGGTCCTGGTCCTCCCCGACGAACGGCCGAACCCGAACCAGACCGCCACCACCAGCCATCCAGCCCAGCCCAGCGCGGCCACCTCGGCGCGGGATAAACCCTGCGGTGGCCGGGCTTCTCGGAGCGGCTCGTACTGGCGCTCGAGGGTGTTCCAGACGGCGCGGGGTTGCGCGGCACGCGGGGCAGCCGACAACGCCCGCACCAACCGAGCCGCGGACGCCGCATCGGATCCGGCGAGGTAGTACGCAGCCCCGGCGTGATACCAATGCGCCCATTCGGAAGGTTCGGCCCTGGCTCGGGCTTCGAACGCCGTGGCGGCGGGCCCAAACGCCCCGTCGCGATACCAGGACTCTGCCGACTCCCCTGATTGGGCCGTGCCGGCCACGGGCAGCGCGACCAGACAGACCACCAGGCCGGCCTGGCGCCGTAACCGCGTCGGGAGTCCGTTGACCAGGATCTCGGCCCGTTTGCCTAACGAAGCGACGCCGCTGGCATCACCCGGTGCGAAGCGCAGCCGATCGAGTTCCGACTTGACCGTCGCCAAATCGGCCGCCGCCTCTCGATCGAGTCCCGCCTGGCGGAGCCGCTGTTCGATGACTTGAGGCCTGCCCCGGTCCCGTTCCGGCACCAGGGAGCTGATGACGCGCTCGATCGCCGCACCGGCATCGGCCGGGGTCGCACCGGCCGCTACTGCTGGTCGCCGACGCCAAAGGGAGCGAGCGGTCCGGATGCCAATGAGGAAGAGCCCGACGCCAACCCCGATCCACCAGCCGGTCGTGCCCGGGCGGACCGCGTCGATCCACTCCGGCGCCCGGGCCGGGCCCACCAGCGGCGGCGGTGTCCGCTCCGTAAAGCGCCCGCGTCCCTCCAAGACCGGCACGACAAGTCCGAGAGTGGACGCCTCGCGATACTGAGCGGTGGCCGGGTCAAAGTACCCATAGGCCAAGTCAGGAAGGGCCACGCTCCCGACACTGTCCGGCACCACCAAGAACTGAAAGGTCTTCGAGCCGCCCAGCGCACCGTCCTCTACCCGGCTCGACTCGACCGTGCGATCGAGATACGCCCGGGTCCCCGGTGGCCAGGTGACGTTTGGCGGTCCCCAAAACGCCAGGTTGCCTTCCCCGCTGACGATCAGGTCGACGGGAACCGGCTCGCCGGTGTGGGCCGGCAGGTTCCGCACTCGATAATTCAACCGAAGGTCGTGCCCGGTCGGGCCCTGAAAGCCCGGGGGCCTAGTGTCGAGCGGCTGGGGCCGGACGGTCAAGACCGCCGGCTGGCTGGCGGCTTCCATCGGCCGCTCGTCTCCAGAGGCCCGCCGGGTCAGCGGGACGCCGTACTCCAGGCGGGCCGGCGGCACGACGAGCCGGCCCGCGGTCAGTGGAAAGGCCACCTGGTGGCTGACGAAGAGGTCGTAGACGTCGTCGCCCACCGCCCTCGACGCGACGACGCCCGGCACGGCCGGCTGCGGAACCGACCAGACCCCGCTCAGCACCGGTGGCTTCAAGGTCGGTGGCCGGCGGAGCCGGGCCCGAAGTCCCCGGGAAAACCAGGCCGCGGTAACAATGTCGAGTTGCTCGCCCTGGAACACACTGACCGAGGAGACCACCACCGATACCGCCGCCGGCGCGCCGTCGGTTGGCGGCAAGGCCCCGCGAATCAGGGCCAACAGTCGGGGGTTTTGCCCCATGGCGGCTCCCGCCCCCGCGGTGACCGTGACGACCACGTCGGGCGCGACCTCCATGGCATCGCCCCGGAACACCATCACCGGGCTGATTCGCCAGAGGCCGCGCTCCGCGGCCCGGAACACGACATCGAGCTGATAGACCTGCCCGCCGGTCCCCGCGCCCGCGATATCCTCGAGGCGCTCGGTCCGGTCGCCGGCCTCGAGCCCGGGAACGACCGGCAACTCGACGCGAATGCGGCTCCCCTTCGGCCCCACCGCCCGGAGAGTATAGGTGACGTCTTCGCCGACGCCGACCCGGTCCCGATCGACCGATGTCGTTAGGCTCTGGCCCGCGACCGCTTGGCCAAGGAGGAGGAGACCCGCGAGGCCGATCACCAGTCCTTGCCTTGCGCGCCCCGCGCCACCCGGCGACGGCGGAGTTGATCGGTTCGAACCGCCTGCTCCGAGCGCTCAACCGACCGGAGAATCTGCTCGGCTTCTGCGGCGGTCATGCCCTCGGACCGCGGAGCGGGTTGGCCCGCCCCGCCCCGGGGACGTTGCGGTTGTGGTTTGGGCTGACTGGACGACGGTGGCTGCCGGCGGGAGGCCAACTCCAAATTCCATTTGGCCGCGGCCGAGGCCGGCGACAACAGCAAAGCCTCCCGGAACCGGTCGGCCGCCTCGCGTTCCAACGCCCCCCGTTTGGCGGAATCGCTCCGAGCCTCCCGGAGGCTGGCGAGGCCGAGATTGTACAAGGATCGGAACCGGACCACCGGGTCGAGCGACCCCCCGGCCGCGCCGAGGGCTTCGCGCGCCACATCGAGTTTACCGGTGGCCAGGGCGACGGAACCCGCGTTATACCAACTGGTGTCGGCCCCGGAACCTGAGGTGGCGGCGCGCCGGAACTCGTCCACCGCGCGGGTGGTGTCCGCGCCGCGGAGCCTGGCGGTGCCGCCGGCGGGGCGCTGGGCGGCGGCTTCGCTGCTCGCCAGGAGGCCGACCACACCGACCAACGCGGCCCGCCGCCGCCAGGCGCCCTGGCCGAACAGCAGGACGAGCGCGCCTAACGCCGCGATCCAGGCCCGGGGCCGAAGATCCTCGGTGCGCCGGCCGGTCGCCGGATCCCGGTCGAGCGACGCCAGGGTTTTCCAGGCGGCCCCCGCTTGGTCCGGAAAATCCGCCGGGATCAGGATGCCCTGGGCCGCGTCGGCGACCAACCGGAGCATCTCGTCACGTCGGGCCGTCAGCACCTCGTTGCCGGCATCGTCTTTCTTATACTCGAGCAATCGCCCGGCCTCGTCGCGCACGGGAATCCGGGCCGGCGTGACGCCGCCCTGCCCGATCACGATCAACGTCACCCCGGCCTCCTGGAGGCCCCGGGCCGCCTCCCGGATCTGGTCCAACGAATCATGGGCTTCGCCATCGGTCATCAGGACCATGGCCCGGGCCCCGCCCTCACTCGCGGCCGCGAGCAATTGGCCACCCTGGTTCAGGACCGCCGCGAGGGCGGTCCCGCCCTCGCTCGCGATATCCGGCTCGAGCGCATCGAGTTGGAGTTCGACGGCTCCGTCATCGAGCGTGAGCGGCGTCAAGATGTAGCTCCGGCCGGCAAACGCGAGCAGCGCCATCCGGTCGCCGCGAGCGTCCTGGAGCAAACGGCGGCTTTCCCCGATCGCGCGGCCGAGACGGCTCGGGAGCGCGTCCTCCGCCAGCATCGACCGGCTGATGTCGATGGCGAATACGATATTGAGCGCGCGGGTTTCGGTGTCGACGTCGGCGCTTCCGAATCGGGGCCCCGCGATCCCGACGGTAATCGCCAGGACGCCGAGGGCCACCCAGAACGGGCCGAAAGGCCCCCACCTCGCGGCGCCGGCGGCCCCGGCCGACCAGGCCGCCGCCGCTTGGATCCGGCGGCGGCGGGCGATCCAGGCCAGGCCAGCGAAGCCGGCGCCGACCGCCGGCGCGAGCCAGAGGATCCACGGCAGGTCGAAGCTCATGCCGCCCTCCGCGCCACCGTTGCCGCCGCGAG
>JANPEL010000493.1:0-12142 GCA_031431925.1 Gemmatimonadota bacterium
GACCCTGCCCCTGGGGTTTACTCAGGCCAAGGAATACGCCGAGCTCGAGTGGCCGATCGACATCGCCATCGCGGTCGTCTGGGTGACCTTCGCGGTCAATTTCTTCGGGACGATCGCCAAGCGGCGGGAGCGGCACCTCTACGTCGCGATCTGGTTCTACATCGCGTCGATCGTGACCGTGGCGGTGCTGCACATCTTCAACAACCTCGCGATCCCCGCCGGCTTCCTGAAGAGCTACAGCATCTATGCCGGTGCGCAGGACGCCTTCATGCAGTGGTGGTACGGGCACAACGCGGTGGCGTTCTTCCTCACGACGCCGTTCCTGGGCCTGATGTACTACTTCATGCCGAAGGCGGTCGACCGGCCGGTGTTCAGCTACCGGCTGTCGATCCTGCACTTTTGGACCCTGGTCTTCATGTACATCTGGGCCGGACCGCACCACCTCCATTACACGGCGCTTCCAGAATGGGCGTCCACCGTGGGCATGCTCTTTTCCGTAATGCTCTGGGCCCCGTCGTGGGGGGGTATGGTCAACGGCCTGCTGACCCTTCGCGGCGCGTGGCGGAAGGTCGTGGATGACCCGATCCTCAAGTTCTTCGTGGTGGCGGTGACGGCGTACGGCATGGCCACGTTCGAAGGCCCGATGCTTTCGATCAAGAGCGTCAATGCCCTGACTCACTACACTGACTGGATCATCGCTCACGTCCATACCGGCGCGTTGGGCTGGAACGGGTTCTTGACGTTCGGGATGATCTACTGGCTCTTGCCGCGGCTCTTTCAAGCCAAGCTCCACAGCGTCAAGCTGGCCGAGCTTCATTTCTGGCTGGCCACGTTCGGAATGATTCTGTACGCCGCCGCCATCTACAGCGCCGGGCTCACCCAAGGTTTGATGTGGCGGGCCTTCGACGACGTTGGCCGGCTTCAGTTCCCCGACTTCGTCGAAACGACGATGCGGCTGATGCCGATGTACCTGCTCCGGGCGGTCGGTGGAACGCTCTACATCCTCGGCATGGGGCTATTCGGCTACAACATCTTCAAGACGTGGGCGATGCGCCCGGCCAATTACGAGGAACCCATCATCCGGGCTGCCCCCCTCGCCCGGGAGTTCCCCAAAGCGCCGGAGGTGACGACCGGCGGCGCATGGGCTACGTTCGCCCGCGCCCGGTGGCACCGGCGCTGGGAAGGGCTCCCGGTGACCTTCACCGTCTTGACCACGCTCGCGGTCATCGTCGCCTCGTTGTTCGAAATCATCCCGACGTTCCTGATCAAGTCGAACATCCCGACGATCGCTTCGGTCAAACCGTACACGCCGCTCGAACTGGCCGGCCGCGACCTCTATATCCGCGAGGGGTGCTTCAACTGCCACTCGCAGATGGTCCGGCCATTCCGGTACGAGACCGAGCGGTATGGCGAGTACTCGAAGCCCGGTGAGTCGGTGTATGACCATCCGTTCCTCTGGGGCTCCCGCCGGATCGGACCGGATCTGGCCCGAATCGGCGGCAAGTACCCCGACCTCTGGCATCTCCGGCACTTCGACAATCCGGCCCAGATCACGGCGCGGTCGATCATGCCGCCGTATCCCTGGCTCCATCAGAACCTGCTGGATTTCCCGTCGATTCAGAAGAAAGTCGACGCGATGGCCATGCTCGGCGTGCCGTATGGCGACGCGGTCAACAACGCCCCCGAACAGGCCCGGGCGCAGGCCAAGGCAATTGCCGCCGGTCTGGCCGCGCAAGGCGGTCCCGACGACTTGGCGGAGCGCGAAGTCGTCGCGATGATCGCGTACCTCCAGCGGCTTGGCAAGGACATCAAGATCGCCGCGGCGGGAGGCGCTCAGTAACCATGAGACTGACTGACATCATGAGCAACGCGGGGTTGTCGAGCTACGCTGAGGTGGCGCTGATCCTGTTCATCCTCGCGTTCATCGGGATCGTGATCGCCACGTTCCTCCCTTCGCGGAAACGGGAAATGGACCGGGCCGCGCAGCTGCCGTTTGACGACGCGGCCCCAACCAGCCCCACCCAGAAAGGGGACCGACCATGAGTACCGATCCGAACACCGAACCCGGGGAAGACCGGCTGCTCGACCACGAGTATGACGGGATCAAGGAATACGACAATCCGATGCCCCGGTGGTGGCTGGCCACGTTCTGGGTGACGATCATCTTCAGCATTCTTTACGTCTTGAACGTGCCGGTGATCGGGATCGGCAACGGCCGGCTCGCCGACTACGAGGCCGACATGGCCCAGGCCGCGGTCCTCGCGGCCAAGAACAACCCGCTCGCCAACATTTCGGCCGAGCAGTTGGTCACCGCGTCGACCGATCCGGCCCAAAAGGCGCTGGGCTCGGCGACGTTCGGCACGATGTGCGCCTCCTGCCACCTGGCCGACGGCGGCGGGCAGATCGGCCCGAATCTGACCGACCGGTATTGGCTCCACGGCCACCGGCCGCTCGATATTTTCAAGGTGGTGAATGAGGGCATCGCGGCCAAGGGGATGCCTCCGTGGGGCAAGATTCTGAAGCCGGCCCAGTTGGTCGCGGTCGCGGGGTACGTGATGACATTGCAGGGAACCACCCCGAAGGTCGCGAAGCCGCCTCAAGGGATCAATGTCGATTCGGCCGCGGCCGCGACCCAGCCGCCGGCGACGACGACGCAGTGACCCATCCCTCCGAGCGGGTTCTCGCGACGCTCAACGTCGACGGGTCGCGGCGCTGGCTCCGGCCCAACCTTTCGGAGGGATCGTTCTGGCACAAACGGCGGGTGGTGGCCTACGGATTGATGTTCGTGTTCTTCATCATTCCGTACCTCCGGCTCCACGACAAGCCGCTGATCCTGCTCGACCTACCGCGGCGGGAGTTCACCATTTTCGGCACGACGTTCCTCCCGACAGACACGTTGTTGTTCATGCTGCTGTTCGTGATCGCCGGAATTTCGATCTTCTTGGTGACGGCGCTCTTCGGACGGGCCTGGTGCGGCTGGGGCTGCCCCCAAACCGTGTACCTCGAGTTTCTGTTTCGACCGCTCGAACGGTTGATCGAGGGCGGGCGCACGGGCACCCTGGCGCTCGACCGTCGACCAGGCCTCAAGCCTCGACGGGTCCTCAAGTGGGCCGTCTTCCTGCTCCTGGCACTCTTCCTGGCCCACACCTTCCTGGCCTATTTCGTCGGGATCGAGCGGTTGGCGCATTGGGTTCAGTCATCGCCGACCGAGCACCCGACCGCCTTTCTGGTGATGGCGGGCACCACGGCCGCCATCATGGTCGATTTTTCCTACTTTCGGGAACAGACTTGCCTGGTGGCCTGCCCGTATGGGCGATTGCAGTCGGTGCTGCTCGACCGCCAGTCCCTGATCGTCGGATATGACGTGAAACGGGGCGAACCCCGGGGCAAGGGCACGAAAGATCGCGCTCTGACCCAAGGCGATTGCATCGACTGCGGCGCCTGCGTCATGACGTGCCCCACCGGGATCGATATTCGCGACGGCCTCCAGATGGAGTGCATTCACTGTACCCAATGCGCCGACGCCTGCGACGACATCATGGACCGCGTCGGCAAGCCCCGAGGCCTGGTTCGGTATACGTCGCGCGACGACATCGACGGCAAGCCCCGGAAGCTCCTCCGGCCTCGGGTCGTCCTCTATCCGGCGGCGCTGACCATCGCCGTCGTCGCGTTTCTCTATTTTCTTGCCACCAGACACGACACCGACATCACCATCCTCCGAGGGATCGGTGCCCCCTACGCGATCGAGGCCGATGGCCGAGTGGTCAACCAGGTCAGGGTTCGAATCACCAACCGGGCCCGGGAGAACCGGGCCTACCGAATCGAACTCATTGGGGCCGATGGAGCCGAGCTCATCAGCCCGGAGAATCCGGTCCCGGTGGCGCCGGGCGAACGCCGCTCGACCAGCCTGTTCATTGTCGGCCCCCGGAGGCTCTTTCATGACGGTGAGCTCTGCATCGCCCTCAAGATCAGCGACGGCAAGGCCTACCAAGAAACCGTGCCCTACACCCTAGTCGGCCCCGAGGGCGACGGTGATGACGAGGAGGGCGATCGATGACGATTTCCAAAGGCGGGTGGTGGCCGATCGGGTTGGGCGGCGTTCTGGCCATCACCGTCGCGGCCAATGGTTTTCTCCTGTTCCAGGCCACCCGTGGCGGTGGTATGCCGATCGAGGCCGACTACTACCGGAAGGCGGTGGCGTGGGATTCCACCATGGCCCAGTCGGTCCGCAACCGCTCGCTCGGTTGGCACGTCCGGGCGGCGCTGGATCGGAACGGCATGCTCTCGGTGGACCTGACCGACCAGACCGGCCTTCCCATCCAGGGAGCGACGGTTTCGGTGGACGGCTTTGCGATCGCGTTTGTCGACGGCGGCTTCGCCGCAGACCTCACGGTCGACGACGGGCACCGCTACCGCGGATCGGTCAAGCTCACTCACGGCGGGCTGCATGAGCTCCGGGTCCAGGTCGTCCGGGGAACCGACCGGTTCACCGCGGTACTTCGCGGCGTGCCGGGCACCGCCTGGGCCCCCAAGCCATGAACCTCTGGCCGGTCCTCGCCGCGAGCCTGGTGGGAAGCCCTCACTGCGCCGCCATGTGCGGCTTGATCGCGGCCGGCGCCGGACGCGAGCCGCGGGCTCGTTCCGCCTATCACCTCGGCCGGTTGGCCGGCTATGTCGCGTTAGGCGGGCTGGCCGGGTCTGCCGGATTTGTCCTCGACCAAGCCGGGACGCTGGCGGGTATCGTGGATCTCACCACCCGACTGGCCGGGGCGATGTTAGTGCTGGCCGGCATCACCACGATCCTGGCGGCGCGCGGCGTTCGGGTGGGCTCCTCGGGCCGGGTCCATCGCGGGGTCGTGGCCCTCGGCGCTCGCCTTGCGGGCGTGCCGCCGGTCCGCCGAGCGGCGGGTCTCGGACTGATCACGGCGCTGCTCCCGTGCGGCTGGTTGGTCGCCTTCGTCGCCGTGGCCGCCGCCACCGGGCGCCCCGGTGCGGGGGCGCTGACGATGGCAACCTTCTGGTTCGGCACCGTCCCGGGTCTGGCCACCGCCGGCGCGTTGATTCAATCGGCGAGCGGGCCGCTCCGGCGCTGGCTTCCCTTGATCTCCGCGACCGCCTTGATCGTGCTCGGTGTCGTTACCGCCGTCGCCCGGCCAACTCGCCATATCGACCATACCCCGCCGCAGGCGACCCATGAGCCCAGCGGTCGCTGAACCGACCCTGGCCGGGGTGGACTGCAGCCACTGCGGCCTGCCGGTGCTCCCTGGCGATATCGCCCCGGAGGCCGGCCAGCAGTTTTGCTGTTCCGGTTGTCGGACCGCGTGGGCCCTGATCAGCGCCTCCGGCTTGTCGGCGTACTATGAGTCCGACGATCGGCGCGGGGCGCCGGTGCGGCTCTCGGGGCGGCGGTATGACGAGTTCGATCATCCGGCGTTTCACCGGCTGTATGTCCAGGCCATCGGGGGCGGCCTGCTGGAGGCCGAACTCTACCTTCAAGGCGTTCACTGCGCGTCGTGTGTGTGGTTGGTCGAGCAAGTTCCGTTGGTAATTCCCGGTGCGGTCCGGGCCGAACTCAACGTGCCGCGATCGTTGGCGCGGGTCCAATGGGATCCGGCGCTGACCTCGCTGGCGGCCATCGCCCGGTTCCTCGAACAGTTGGGGTATCCGTCTCACCCGTTTCGGGGGGGGCGCGCCGACCAGCGCCGCCGCGCCGAGGACCGGGCCATGCTGGTCCGGATCGGGGTGTCGGGTGCGATCGCGATCAACGTCATGACCGTGGCCCTCGCGCTCTACGCCGGATGGTTCGGGGCCATGGAGCCCGGGTACGTCCGCTATTTCCGGTGGATCAGCCTGGGCCTGACCGTCCCGGCCATCGCCTGGCCCGGCCGGGTCTTCTTCACCAGCGCCTGGGGCGCCCTTCGAGCCCGCCGGGTCCACATGGACGTCCCGATCGCCATTGCGTTAGGCGCCGGGTTTGCCCGGGGCGCGGTGAACACCGTCACCGATGCCGGCCCGATCTACTTCGATGGCGTGGTGACCCTGATTTTCTTGCTGCTGGTCGGCCGCTACCTCCAGCAACGAGCGCAGCGGGCGGCGGCCGACGCCGCCGAACTACTCCACGGCCTGACGCCATCGACCGCCCGGTTGGTCGAGGGCGATTCGATCGACGAGGTGCCGTCCGAATCCTTGGTGCCGGGGGCCGTCGTCGAGGTCAGGGCCGGCGACCCGATTCCCACCGACGGGCAGATTGTCGATGGACGCTCGAATGTCGACCGATCGCTGTTGACCGGCGAATCGATGCCCGTCTCGGTGGAGCCCGGCGATATGGTGTACGCCGGCACCACCAACACCGGGGCAACGATCCGGGTCCGGGTCACGGAGGCGGGCGAAGCCACCCGGCTCGGGCGGCTGCTGGTTGAACTCGAAGCCGCGATGGGAAGAAGGGCACCGGTGGTTCAAACTGCCGATCGCCTAGCGGGCTGGTTCGTCGCCGCCGTGCTGATTCTGGCCGGGCTGACCTACCTCGTCTGGCACCGGATCGACCCGACCGTCGCCCTCGACCACGCGATTGCGCTCTTGATCGTGACGTGTCCGTGTGCCCTGGCCCTGGCCACCCCGCTGACCATGACCGTGGCGGTCGGCCGCGCGGCCAAGGCCGGCATCCTGATCCGGGGCGCCGACGCCCTCGAGATCCTGGCCCGGCCCGCCACCATGCTGCTCGACAAGACCGGGACCCTGACCGAGGGCCGGCTTCAGCTGATGGCCTGGGAGGGCGACGAGCAGCTGAAGCCGGCCATCCTGGCGCTCGAGGCCCACTCCAATCACCCGGTGGCCCGGGCCTTCGAATCGGCGTGGCCGACGGAGCCCCGGGCCCTGGCAACCGGCGCCCGGCAAACCCTCGGCGGTGGGGTGACGGGGTCCGTCGACGGGGTCGACTTTGCCGTCGGGGCCCCGGCATTCGTGCTGGCCCTGGCCCTCGACCCGGACCACCTCGCCCAGTCGGTACCGGCGGATTTGACGCCGGTCTTGGTGGCCGCGGCCGGGATCGTTCGCGGCGCGGCGGGTTTCGGCGATCCGATCCGGCCCGACAGCGCCGCTGCCGTGGCCTCGCTCCGGCGCCTCGGCTGGCGGATCGGCATCCTCTCGGGCGATGCCCCATCGGTCGTGGCGGCTACCGCGGAATCGTTAGGTGTTTCGGCCGCCGACGCCAGGGGCGGCGCCACGCCCGAGGCGAAAGTGGCCGAAGTCGAACGCCGGCTGGCCGCGGGCCCGGTCGTCATGGTGGGCGATGGCGTGAACGACGCGCCGGCCATCGGGCGGGCGAGCGTCGGGATCGGGGTTCGAGGGGGCGCCGAGGCCTGCCTGGCGGCTGCGGATGTGTTTCTGGCCCGGAGCGGACTCACGCCGCTGGTGGCCTTGATCGCGGGATCGGAACGAACCCTCCGGGTGATCCGGCGGACCATCGCCGTTTCGGTGGGCTACAACATCATCGGGGCCGGCCTGGCGGTCACGGGGGTCATCAATCCGTTGATTGCCGCCATCATGATGCCGGTCAGCTCGGTCACCGTCATCCTGATGGCGTGGCGGAGCGAGACGTTCAGGACCAAGCCATGACGATCCTGTTTATTCTGGTGCCGGTGGCCCTGGGTGTCGTGCTGATCGGCGTGGGTGCGTTCGTGTGGGCCACCCGGAAGGGGCAGTTCGACGATCTCGAAACACCGGCCCTGCGGGTGCTTCGAGACGACACCGAAGGCCCCGATCGAACCCGTTAGGCAACCGGCCGGCGGCGTTCGAGATAGTTTTCCCGCTCCCGCACGATGGCGTTCAGCAGCGGCGTCGAGTCGAACCGGACCGGATCCGTGCACGGCAATCCGGTCTCAGCCGACGCCGCCTGGCAGGCCGCCCGCGCGTCCTCGTCACTCATGTCGTAGGTGTTCAGGCAAATTCCGATCACCTTCGTGGGATGAACCGCCGAGCCCACCATCTCGTACAAGTCGACGTAGCGCGACAGCGGCGGGATCTTGAGCCACGGCGGGGTCCGGTACTCACCGATGTGCTCTCGGCTGGCCTGGTGGCAGAGAATCAAGGCATCGGGACACGACCCATGGAGCAGCCCAAGGGTCACCCCGGAATAGCCCGGGTGGTTGATGCTGCCCTGCCCCTCGACCAAGACGATGTCGGCATCCTGGGCGCCCCGCAACACCAATTCCTCCGCCGCCCCGGCGATGAAGTCGGCCACGACGGCGTCGACCGCGGTGCCCCAGCCTTCGATGAAGATCCCGGTCTGGCCGGTGGCCACGAAGTTGGTCCGGAGCCCCCGGGCCTTGAGGCCCGAAATCAACTGGAGTTGCGCGGTCATCTTCCCGACGTTGCAGTCGGTCCCGACGGTGAGCACGACAAACGGGTCGACCAAGCGGGCTTGGCCCGCGGCAATGGGAAGGTTCTTCGGCGCCTTCCGCGCATCCGAGATGGTCCGGCCGTGCTTGGCGGCCAGCGCCGACAACTCGGGGTCATCGGAAATGAAGGTGTGGAGGCCGCTGATGATATCGCAGCCCGCCGCCAGGGCCTTGGCCAGCCACCCGCGCCACTCATCGGGCAGCCGGCCACCGGCCGGGGCAATGCCGATCATGACGGCCGTTGGCTTCAGGGCCAAGCCGGCTTCGATCGAACCCACCACCGGGATCGCGCCGCCGAACCCAAGGACGTCCTGGACGGTCTTCCCGGCGGCCACCCGGTCGAGCACGGCCACGACCCGATTGGGGTGATACCGCACGACCGAGTTGGCGGTTTTCGACTCGAGCGGATGAAAGTTTCCGTCGGCCAGGATCAGAAAACGAGGATCGGCCATAAGGCGTGATACCCTGGTTTGGATTGGAGGGGGCTGGGATTCGTATACAAAATTGTATTCGGAAGGCCCTTTGGTCAAGGGCAGGTACGACAACGGCCCGCGAACCCGTCGCGAGCCGTTGTCGGGACGCCAGCCGGCCTACTTCACGTCGTCGTCGACTACCTCGGCATCATGGACCGTCGTTTCGCCCTTGCCGAGTTGTTTGGTCTCGTCCGAGCCCTTGCCGAGCATGCCCATCTTGGACTTGAGATCAAGCAATTGCTGGTCGGCCGATCCCTTGTACTCGAGTTGTTTGAACTGGGCCGCCAAGTCGTCGCTTTCGAACTCCTGCTGGAGTTCGGCCGACGCCAGGGCTTTCCGTTCGATCGCTTCGATCTTCTCGGCCATCCGGTCGAAGGACTCGAACGCGCTCTTGTCCGACATCCCGGACATGGTCTCTTGGATCCGCTGCTGGGCTTCGGCGCGCTTGGCCCGGGCCACCAGAATATTCTTCTTCCGCTTCGCTTCTTCGATCTTGTCGTTGAGTTGGCGGAGTTGGACCTTGAGGTTCTCGGTCTCGGCTTTGTGCTTGACCCAGGTCTCATTGAGCTGTTGGGCCCCCTGCAACGCTTCGTTGTAGCGAAGCAGCGCTTGTTTAGCCAGATCGTCGCGCCCTTCCTGGACGGCGAGCATGGCCCGTCGCTCCCAGTCTTCCGATTGCTTCTTCAACGCCTCGGCGTCGGCCTGGAGCTTCTTCTCATCCGCGATGGCCCCGGCCGCTTCTTGCTTGGCCTTGGCCAGGTTCGATTTCATGTCGAGGATCAACTGATTCAGCATCTTCTCGGGGTTTTCCGCCCGGGATATGAGTTCGTTGATGTTCGACTTCAGCATGGTCGAGAAGCGTTCGAACATTCCCATTGCGTCTTACCTTTCCCGGTACGGCGCCAAGGCGCTCAGGTGCGAGGATAGCGCCAACGTCAGCGAATCGAAACTGGCTTCGAACTCGGAGAAATCGAGATTCTCCAATTCGAGCGCATCGGTCAGAACGACATGGTTGCCTTCGATCCCGTATGATCCATGGATCAGATCCCGGGTATTGAACTCCAACAGCTTTCGGAAGAGCCCGCCCTGCCGATCGGGACTGGCCGGGGGCTCCATGACGCGGACCCGCAGGAGGGCCACCGGCGGGGAGAACGTCACCACCACTTCGGCCCCATGCTGGCTTTTGATGACCCAGAGCCCGGGCTCGACCTCCCGGGAATCGGCGGACCCGCCTTCGAGCCGGTCGATGAACGACTGCAAATCCTCTTTCGTGACCATCCGCTTCCTCCTTCTGATTCCCCAGAGCCACCCCAATGTAGCCGCGGGCACTTCCCCCGGCTCGGTGCCCCTGCCCCTACGGCCGCTCGGAATCGCTTTCCCGCCGTTGCGCCAGCATCCGTTCTGAAAAATCGGTCCGTTCCTCGAGTTCCGTGAGCCGGCTCCGGAGGTCGTCGAGTTCGTTCAGCACCTGTTCCGGCGGAAGCTCGCTCCCGGTGCCGCCTCGAATCCGTTCCGCGATCGCTTGCCCAAGCGGACCCCGGAGCACCACGGCGGCGCCGATCGCTCCGATGATGGTCACCGGAATGGCGTACCCCTCTCCGAGCTTCAACGCCAGAATCGCGTGCACGAACAGCGCGCCCAGACTGGTACCGAGCAACGCCACCAACGGAATCGTGCGGCGGTCGGCGGTCATCGCGGGGTATTCTCCGTCGGGGCTTCCAGCTGGCCGCCCTTGAGTAGCAGCCGCTCGGCGAAGTCGAGTCGCTCCTCCATCTCCTGAATTCGGCTCTCGAGCAGGGCCACCCGCTCAGCGGCCATTTCACCGGTGGAGACGCCGTCCGTCCGACCCTTTTTTTCGCCGGCGATCCGGCGGCCGATTGCCTGGCCCATCGGCCCGACCAAGAGCGCAACCGCCATCGCACCGGCCGAGGCGAACAGCGCAAAAAAGCCCAGTTCACCCATGACGATCCCCCCGCAACGGCAGTGATTCTCGCTCTCCCGAGGCCAACATTCGCTCGGTGAAGTCGAGCCGTTCCTCGAGCTCCAGGAGCCTGGCTTCGGTGGCTTCGAGTTCGGCGACCCGGCCTTCCAGCTCCTCGATCCGGGTGGCGGCCATTTGACCGGTGGTCAGCCCAACCGACGGATCGGCGGCGAGTCGTGACAAGCCACGCTGCCGCCTGAGGGCAAACACGGCGACGGAGCCACCCGCCAGGAGGATCATCAGCCCCTCGGTGGCCCGCCCGCTCGGGCCAACGGCACTCACGAATCCCATCGCGATGCCGGTCAACACAACCTGAATGACCAGGTCGACGAAATCGAGGCCGAGGTGTTTTCGAAAGAAGCTCATCGCGGCAATTCCTTCGACCGATTTCTGACCTCGAGCGCCATCCGCTCGGCAAAGTCCAATCGCTCGACCAGTTCGGCCCGCTCCTCTTCGCCGGCCAGGAGCCGGGTTTCGAGATCGCTGAGCCGAGCCTCGAGTTCCGGGGAGCCCCCGGTGCTGCCTTCGATCCGCCGGGCAAGGGCCCGGCCGAGCGGGCCCCGAAAGATCAGCACCGCCCCGGCCACCATGGCCAACAGAGAAACGATGATGACGGGTGCGACGTCTCCCGGCGGCATCTTACTTCTCGCCTCGAATCACCGGTTGCTCCCGTCCCTGGGTCAGCAACCGTTCCGAAAAATCAACCCGTTCTTCGAGCTCGGACACCCGGTGCGACACTTCCTCGAGGTCCGCGACCCGCCCCCGAAGCTGCTCGACCTCGGCGGCGAGTCCCGGGTCGATCGACTTTCCTTCGATCCGGCGCGCAAAGGCCCGAATCAATGGCCCAAACACCACGCCCGCGACGATCAGGCCGACGATCAGGACCGTCGCGATCAGGACCGCTTCGGGCGGGCCGGACCGGAACACCAACTCGGGGGGCAACGGGGGCGCCGGGACTTGGGGAAGGTTGATGAGCTGCATTTCACGCCTCCGGCTGCTTCAAGGTCGCGGGCTCCGTTCGGCTGGCCACCAGTCGTTCGGTAAAGTCGAGTCGTTCATGCACCTCGGACAGCTCGGCCCGAAGCCGATCGAGCTCCTCGAGGACGGCTGGATCGGTGCCCTGAAGCGCGGTCATCGCTCCCGGCGTTTCGCCCCGAATCCGGGCGGCGAGCGCCTTCCCGACCGGGCTATAGGCAATCACCGCCAGCGTCCCGCCGCCGAAGATGAAAATGATGGCCAGAATGTCTTCCATGATCTTGCCCTCAACGATTCGGGTCAATCAAGACTTGCCA
>JANPEL010000494.1:0-13928 GCA_031431925.1 Gemmatimonadota bacterium
TGCTGGTGCTGGCGCCGCTGTTTGCGCTCCTGCTCGGGCCCGTCCCGCCGGGTAGCGGCTTCGGCTGGGATCTGTCGGTGGCCCTGGGATTCGCGGGCCTCGCCATGCTGGGCGTCCAGCGCGCTCGTGCTTCTCGTCGCCCATCCAGTGCTGCTCTGGGCGGTGAACCCGGCGATCCTATCCGTCTTCAATCCGGTCACCGCCCCCTGGCACATCACGGCCGGAACGGGCTCGCTCCTCGCGGTGGTTGCGGTGACAACCCTTTCGTTGTTGCGCCGCCGGGTCGGGATCGAGTACGACCGGTGGCGGGTGGGACACACGGCCCTCGCCGTGGCGGCGGTCGGCCTGGCGATTTGGCACGTTCAGGGTGTGGGTTACCACGTGGCGGGCCCCTGGAAGAAAGCCCTGTGGGCGGCCATCGGGGGCTCAATCGCCGGGGTCGGGAACGCACGGTCTCCGCTCGATGGGGTCGGGAGTCGCTTGACGGCGGAGGGAATACGGAAGTGGATCGTGGCACCACGCGAGATGAACCCCAAGGTCCAGAAGCGGCCTTACGATCGGCTCCCGCCAGTAGACCTCGATGCGCTGACGGCATACTTGCTTAGCCTCAAACGGACCAAGAACATCACCTGGTATCGCCCTGGAGGCAGTGGCCCCACGGCTCGCCGGATCCGCGGGAGCCTGACGTGACGAGTCCTCCGTGGCATTCCCGCACGGTCGAGGAGGTGGCGGCCGATCTCGCGACCCGGCTGCCCGGGGGCCTCGATCGCGCTGAAGCTGCCGATCGGCTCGCCCACGTCGGGCCGAACCTGCTCACCGAAGGCCGCCGCCGGGGCCCGCTCCGGATCTTGGTGGAGCAATTCACCGATGTGATGGTCCTGGTGCTGCTCGGCGCCGCGGTGGTGGCTGGCCTGATCGGGGAGCCACAGGACTCCGTCGCGATCATCGCGATCGTGGTACTCAATGCCACGCTCGGCTTCATCCAGGAGTTTCGGGCGGAGCGGGCGGTCGCGGCGCTCAAGGCGCTCGCGGCTCCACAGGCCCGGGTACGACGGGAGGGGATCATTGCGACCGTGGCCGGCGCGGAGCTGGTTCCCGGCGACCTCGTCCTCCTCGAAGCCGGTAACATCGTGCCGGCCGACCTCCGGCTGATCGAGGTGGCGGACCTCCGGATCGAGGAGGCAGCCCTCACCGGTGAATCGCACCCCACCGAAAAGGGTACCGGCGCGCTGGCCGACACCGAACTCCCAATCGGTGACCGCCGGAACATGACCTACAAAGGCACCATCGTAACCTACGGCCGGGCGGTGGGCGTGGTGGTCGGCACGGGCATGCGCACCGAACTCGGGCGGATCGCCACCCTGCTCAGCGATGAAGAGGAGCTCAAGACCCCCCTTCAGCGGCGGCTCGCCCGATTCGCCCAACGGCTCGCCTTGGCGGTGCTGGCACTTTGCGCAATCATCTTCGCGGTCGGCCTCCTCCGGGGAGAGGAGCCGGTATTGATGTTCCTCACGGCACTCTCGCTCGCAGTGGCCGCGATTCCCGAAGCGCTCCCGGCGGTCATCACCGTGTCCCTCGCCCTTGGCGCCCGGCGGATGGTCGCGCGCCAAGCCCTGGTTCGCCGCCTTCCGGCGGTCGAGACGCTGGGCTCGGTCACCTTCGTTTGTTCCGACAAAACCGGGACCCTAACCCAGAACCGAATGGAGGTCGGCGCTCTCCGCGCTCCCGAGGGATCAGCCCGGGCGGTCACGAGCCCGTCGGGCCGGGCCTCCGAACTGCTATACCTGGCCCTGGGTCTGAGCCACGACGCGGAACACGGCGCCGACGGCAAGCTCCAAGGTGACCCCACGGAGACGGCGTTGCTGCATGCCGCTGAGTCCGCCGGACTCACGAAGCGCGGCCTCGAAGAGCGCTTCCCGCGAGTGGCGGAGATTCCGTTCTCCTCCGAGCGGGGCCGGATGACCACGCTGCACCAGGACGGTGGGGAGGTCTTGGCGTTCACCAAGGGGGCGCCCGAGCAGGTGCTGCCGCTCTGTACCGGACGCCTGCTCGGAGACCGGACACAACCCCCTGACGATGCGGGGGTTGCACGGGTGGTGGAGGGGATGGCGGCGGAGGGGCTCCGTGTGCTGGCCGTGGCGAGTCGGCGGTTCGTCGTCCTGCCGGCGGACCTGACGTCGGAATTGGTCGAGGCCGAGCTCACGCTGATCGGCCTGGTGGGCCTCCGCGACCCCCCGCGCCCAGAGGCGAAAGCCGCGATTGGCCTCTGCATCTCGGCCGGGATTACGGTGGTGATGATTACCGGCGACCACCCCGCCACCGCCCGGGCCATCGCGAGGGAGTTAGGCATCCTGCCTGGCGGCGACGGGCGGGTGGTGACCGGGCCGGAACTGGCCCGTTTGTCCGCCGACCAGCTGGCAGATGTCGTCGAAGATGTGCGGGTCTATGCCCGGACCGCCCCGGAGCAGAAAATCAGCATCGTCAAGGCGCTCCAAGCGCGCGGCGAGTTGGTCGCCATGACCGGAGACGGAGTCAATTACGCGCCCGCCCTGCGCCGGGCGGACATCGGTGTGGCGATGGGGCGGGCCGGGACGGACGTCGCCCGGGAAGCGGCCCACATGGTGCTGCTCGACGACAACTTCGCCACGATCGTAGCGGCCGTGAGGGAGGGGCGGCGGATCTTCGACAACATTCGCAAGTTCATCCGCTACGCCCTAGCCTGTAACTCCGCCGAGATCTGGACCCTCTTCCTCGCGCCATTTCTCGGACTGCCCATCCCGCTCCTGCCGATCCACATCCTGTGGATCAACTTGGTGACCGATGGTCTTCCAGGTGTCGCCTTGGCGTTGGAACCCGAGGAACCAGGCGGGATGGACCGACCGCCGCGGCCCCCGAACGAGAGCATCTTTGCCCACGGACTCTGGCAGCACGTCGTCTGGGTCGGGCTTCTTATGGGGGGGGTGACTCTCGTGACGCAGGCGTGGGCCTATCACACCGGGACCGCCCATTGGCAGAGCATGACGTTCACGGTACTGGCCCTCTCACAGCTGGGCCACGTCCTCGCCATCCGTTCCGAGCGAGTCTCCATTTTCCGGCAGGGGGCCCTCTCGAACCTCCCGCTGCTCGGTGCCGTGGTGCTCACCCTCGGACTGCAACTCGCCACCCTGTATGTGCCGGCGTTGAATCCAATCTTCAAGACCGAGCCCCTGACGGCCGGCGAGTTGGGACTGTGCCTTGGCCTCTCAACGGTGGTCTTCCTTGCGGTCGAGACCGAGAAGTGGATGACTCGGCGGAAGTGGATCTTCCGGGAAGGCGCCACAACGTGACCGGCGACGTCATCACCTGGGCGGGCGACCCTGACAACGTCACCACCCCTCGTCGCTCAAGTTCTCCGTGCCACACCGCCCGTCCGCCACCGAGCCCACAGTTCGGCCGGCTTACGAAACTCGTAGCCCACCGGGCGGGCGGGATGCTCCGGATCAAGGCGAAGCTCCGGGAGCCGGTCGAACAACACCGCCAGCACCTCCTCCGCTTCCACCCGGGCCAGGTGGGCACCCAGGCAAAGATGCCGGCCCATGCCGAACGAGACATGATCGGTCGCGTTGGCCCGGTGGATGTCGAACCGGTCGGGGTCGGCAAACGTCGCCGGATCCCGGTTAGCCGAGCCGAGCATGCATTGGACCGGGTCACCCGCCCCGATCATGACGCCGCCTAACAGCACATCCTGGGTCGCGTACCGGGTGCAGCTCTGAACCGCCGGCTCCCACCGAAGGCTCTCCTCCACGGCGGCAGCCCACCCGCCGGGAGCGGTCCGGGCCCAGGCCAGCGCCTCCGGATGGGTCAGCAACGCCCAGATAGTGTTGGCGATCGTCGCGTCAGTGGTCTCGATCCCCCCGAACAAGATGATCAACGCGTTCGAGAGGATCTCCTCATCAGAGAGCCGGTCGGCGGCGTGGACCAGGCTCGAGAACAACCCCGCACCGGGCTCGGCGGCGGCCCGGACCAGGAGCGGAGCCATGGCCGCCCGGAATTCGGCGGCGGCCATCTGACCGCGGAGCCGGGCATCGGGATCGGCGGTGAAGTTGGCCAGCGCCCGGGCAAATCGCTCGTACCATTCCAGGATGACCGGATGGAACTCATCGGGAACGCCGAGCACCGAGCCGACGCTCGCCACCGCGAGCGGCCCCGCGAGCGATTGGCGAAGATCGGCCCGGCCCCGCCACTCGAACGCCAGGATCAGCCGGTCGACCTTGGCGGCCACCACGCTCCGCCACTCCTCGGCAACCACTCGCTTCGAGAACGGCTGGATGCACGCCGCCTTGGCCCGTTTCTGCTCGGGGCCATCTTGGGCCAGCATCTGGCGGCCGAAGATGTCGCCGATCGGGGAACGAGGATGGTCGGTGGTGAACCGCTCCGGATCTCGCAGCACCGCGACCACGTCTTCCCGCCGGGTGACCATCCACATCCCGATTTCCTCAAACCAGGCGACCGGCACGGTGGCCCGGAGCCGGGCCAGCGCCGGATAGGGATTGTCGCTCAGTTGATAGAGGCTGATCGGGGCAATCGGGTGGCGGACTCTTTCGGTGGCGGTCATCGGCGCTTCCGTTTCGGTGTCAGTTTGGTTCGGGCGGCCTCGATGCCGTCGAGTTGGAGATCCAACCCCGCCTCGAAGTCGGCCTCGAGGTCGATTGGTGCCGGACCCGACAGCGCGGCCCGGAGAAGCGGGTAGGCGGGGTTCGGCGCTCGGCGCTCGGCACTCGGCGCTCGGCGCTCGGCGCTCGTGCTTACGACCTCACCACCCGGCTGGCTTGCCCGAAGCATTAGCGCCGTTCCCAGGGCGAACGCCTGGAGCATGCGGAAGATCCGGTGGGCATCCGGAGGCGCGAAACCCGCCTGGCCGACAAGGCGCAACATCCCCTCCCCGGCTTCCCGACCACGAGGGGTGTCCAAGGGGGTGATCAACATCAACGGTACGGCGTTCGGATGCCGAACGAGGACCCGCCAGAATCCCCACATCGCGTTCCGGAGATCAACGCGCCAGCCGCGATTCGCCGGCGTAAAGACGATTTCCCCAAGCACCCGGTCCGCAATCCCGGCATGGAGGTCTGCCTTGCTCGGGCAATAGCGGTAGAGCGACATCGCTTCGACCGAGAGCGACTCACCCAGGCTCCGCATCGTCAACGCCTCGAGCCCGCGCTCATCAACCAACGCCAGGGCGGCGGCGAGGACCCGGTCGCGGGTCAGGACTTGCCGAGGCTTCGCTGTTTTGGGCACGACCACCCTCCGGCGCGGTAGCGAGACTGAAACTTACACTGTAAGCTTACGTAGTAACACGAAATTCTACCAGCCTTCCCGCGCCGGAGCCTGCATGACCGCGACCCTGATTCGAACTCGGCGGCTCACCAAGAGCTACCATAGCGATGCCGCACCGGTCTTTGGGCTCCGCGAGGTCGACCTCGATGTCGAGCCGGGCGAGTTGCTGGTCCTGATGGGGAGCTCCGGGTCCGGCAAGTCGACCCTGCTCTACCTGATCAGCGGCCTCGAGCGCTCCACCGAAGGCGAGATCCACTTCGGTGACCAGCGGGTCGACACCATGAACGAAACCGAGTTGTCGCTCCTCCGGCGGACCGGGATCGGATTCGTGTTTCAGGCGATCAACCTGATTCCGCACCTCTCCCTGTTCGAGAACGTCGTCCTGCCGGGCTACCTCGTGGAGGCCGACCGCGCGAAGGTCGACGCCCGCGCCCGGGAGTTGTTCACCACGTTAGGGATTGCCCAGCTGGCCAACCGGCTGCCCGCCCAAGTGTCCGGCGGCGAACAGCAGCGCGCCGCGATCGCCCGGGCCATGATCAACTCGCCCCGCGCCCTTTTGGCCGACGAACCGACCGGGGCCCTCAACTCCGCCGCGGGCACCGCGGTGCTCGAGAGCTTCCGGGCCATCAACGCCCTGGGCCAGACGATCGTGATGGCCACCCACGAGGTGAAATCGGCCTGCATCGGCGATCGAGTCCTCTTTCTTCGGGACGGCCAGGTCCGGGGTGAATACCGAATGAAGGACGCGGCCATGCCGGCCGCCGAGCGAGAAGCCGCCGTGCTGGCGTGGCTGGTTGGACAGGGCTGGTGACCGGGATGCGGAGCGTCTTGCTGATGGCGCTGTCCAACCTCCAGCGCCGGAAGGGCCAGGGCCTGTTAGTCGGCACGATCATGGGCCTCTCGGTCTTGCTCTTCTCAACCGGCGTCGGCGTTATGCGGGAGATCGACGGCCCGGTCACCACCATGCTGAAGCAACAGCGGGGATCCCATTTCACCCTGACCTTCGATACCCGGATTCACGACCTCGACTCAGTGCGGGCCTGGTGGGCCGCCCGCCCGGAGGTGGAGGCGGTGTCCGAAGGCCTCCCGGTGATCAGTCTCCGGGAAAGTTCCTTCTTTCGAGGGCGTCAGCTGAGTCAGTACGTCAATATTACCGAACGGCCCCGTCGAGCCACGAACCAAGACCTGCTTCGGATCATCGACGGCCACCCATCCGCCGGCCCCGAACCGGGTGAGCTCTGGGTTCCAACCGCGCTCGCCCAGGACGCCGGCATCCAAGCGGGAGACACCCTCGAGATTCCCACCGCCGACGGACTCGAACCCTTCGTCGTCAGTGCCGTGGTGGTCGACCCTCAGTTCAGCGCCCCGTTCACCAACCCGACCCGCGTCTGGGTCGGCGCGGGCGAGTTGCCCGCTCACTTCCAGAGCCCCCGCCTTTCGAGCGTCACGGTCGGGGTCCGCCTCAAGGGCCCCGATGGATCGGAGCGGCTCTGGGACCAATTCGTCCGGGACCAGGGCGGGGTCTACAGCGGCTCGGTCTACGACCCCGCGGCGGTGCTCGCCGGCTACACCGCCCCGTATGCGATCATGGCGGCCATGATCGTGGCGTTCTCGGTGCTCGGCTTTCTGGTGGCGCTGTTCGCGATTCAGGGCACGGTCACCAGCTCGATCCTGGCTGACTTCAAGATCATCGGGATCCTCCGGGCTCAGGGATTCACGCCCACCAATGTTCGGCGGGTCTACGAGATCCAGTATCTCCTCCTCGCCGGAGTGGCCCTGCCCCTCGGAGTGCTGCTTGGCGTCGTCGTGGTCCAGAGCACCATCGGGTTGCTGACCCGCCCGGTTGCCACCCCGGTCGCCAGTGGGCCCCTCGTGGTCCAAGGCGGGGCCATCCTGCTCCTGTTTCTCGGCCTGGTTTACCTGTTCGTGGTCCGGGTGGCCCGAACGGCGGCATTGGTGCGCCCGGCAGACGCGATTCGCTTTGGGGCGGCCGCGAATCAGACAACCCCCTCCACCGGGATCCCGATCTTGCGTCTCCGGGCATTCTCGGTCCCGATGATCGTCGCCGTGAAAAGCCTGATGCTCCAGAAAGGCCGAGCCGTATTCTTGGCGGTGGCCGTGCTCTTCGCGACCCTCGCGGCCTTGCTCGCGATCAACCTGGATCACTCCTTCGGGAAGATGCGGACCGACCTCGCGCGATTTGGGTTCGACGCCGCCGATGTCCGGGTGAGCCGAGTCGGCCGCCGGTTCAGCATTCGGCACCCGGACCTGATGGCGGCGTTCGGGAGCCGGCCCGACGTGAGCGCCGTGGCCACCTGGGACCAAGTCGACGGAACCCTGTGGGTCGGCCAGTCGGGGCACACCCAAGTGGTGCCCGGGACCGTGGTCGATGGAGACATGGCGGGCCTCCGCTACGCCAACCTCCGGGGGCGGAACCCGGTTGGCCCCCATGAGGTCAGCCTCGCCGTTGGCACCGCCAAAGACCTCGGCCAAGACATCGGCGAGCGGATGAAGGTTCACCTCCTGGGGTCGACGCTCGAGTTCGACATCGTCGGTGTGTACCAAACGATCAACAACACCGGGCACGGGTTTCGAGTCCGGCTCGAGGCGGCCCGGATGGCGAGTCCGCTCTGGTCTCCCAGTGAGTACGGGGTCGCGCTGGCCGAGGGGGTCGATCGCGACCAGTTCATCGCCGCGCTCGAGGCCGAGTATGGTGAGGCGGTCGATGCGAAGCCGGGCGACTACTTCATCCGGGACCAACTCGCGTCGATCATGTCCGGCATGCGGATGGCCAACGGGTTCCTGGCGGTGGTGTTTCTTCTGGCCGCGTCGGTGTTCATCTTCAATACGACGTTGCTCACCATCACGGAGAATCGCCGGGTGTACGGGATCCTCAAGACGACGGGCATGACGCCGGCCCAGCTTCGAGCGTCGGTCGTCGCGGGCATCGGCGTCCAGGCCGGGGTCGGCATCCTCGCGGGGCTCGTGATCTGGTGGCTCGCGGCCACCCTGCTCCTATCTCCCTTGTTCAGCACCGTCGGCCTGGTCGCCTTCCCGCTCGAGAATTCGATCGTCGGGATGGCGGTCGTGATCCCGTTGATTCTCGGCTTCTGTCTCCTGAGTGCCTGGCTGCCATCTCGCCGGGTCCTCGACGTGAACCCGCGCAACCTGATCGTGGAATGAGGCCGGCCATGAAGAGCCACTGGGGCGCGGCCCTGTTTGCGGCGGTCGCAATGAACTCGGTGTCGGCCCAGGTGCCACCCCCATCGGCGACCAAGGCACTGGATCGGTTTCTGACCCAGCACTTAGCCGACATTCCGAACCCCGGGTTCTCGGCCGTGGTCGTTCAAAACGGCCGGGTCATTTTTCAGAAGGGGTACGGAGTCGAAGTGGCCGGGGGACGGACGCCGCTGACGGCCCGGTCCCCGATCGCGATCGGGTCGCAGACCAAGTCGTTCACCGCGGTTGCGATCATGAAGCTCGTCGAACAGGGAAAGGTCGATCTCGACGCGCCGGTCGTGCGCTACCTCCCCTGGTTTCGGACCGCCGACCGCCGCGGCGCCGAGATCACCGTGCGAATGCTGTTGCACAACACCTCGGGTATTCCGAGTGCGGATCGCGGCTTCTACAGCCAGGAGACCGACGAATCGGCTATCGAACGCGAAGTCCGCGGCCTTTCCCGGGTTCCCTTGGTTCGGGCGCCCGGCAAGTCGTTTGAGTACTCAAACGAGAATTGGGGCGTGGCCGGTGCGATCATCACGGCGGTTTCCGGGCTGCCCTACAGCACCTTTCTCGAGCGCGAGGTGCTGGAACCTCTGGGCATGACCCGGTCCAGCACCGCGCTGGCCCGGTTCAGCCAGATCGGCGCACTGTGGGGCCACAATGCCGGCCCGACGGGGGTGACACCGGCCGCTCCGCGCTTCCTGGCCGTGGCGCTCCCAGCCGGCAGTGAACTCCGGGTCAGCGCCGAAGACATGGGACGGTACCTGGCGATGCTGATGCGCGGCGGCGTCTCGGAGCGGGGGCGGCTGTTGAAGGAGGCGTCGGTCCGCCAGTTGTTCGTGCCGGGGAGTTTCACGACGGTCAGTATGCCGGAGATGGGGATGATCGGGGGCAGGACCGGCTACGCGATGGGCTGGATTGTGAACGACCTGGATGGCCGGACCCTGATCCACCATGGCGGCGACGCCATCGTGATGGGCTCGTGGACGATGATCGATACCCTGACGAAGACGGCGGCGAGTCTGCTCTACAATGGTCCGGCGCTCGATCCGTACCGCTATCCGAGTAAGGTCTGGGTGGTCAACAACCTGCTCCATATCGCCGCGGCACAGCCGCTGTCCGAACTCGGCCGCCCCCGGGAAGCCGATCCGACCTTGAACGACTTCGAACTCCCGACCGACCGCTTCGATCGGTACGTCGGCACCTACCTCTCGGAGGAGGGGCAGCGCCTCGCGATCACGAAGGCGCCGGGCGGCGATCGACTCCGGCTCGATATGGCCGCGGGGTCGATCCTCTATTCGTATGACATCGATTTCGCCGGCGAGGCGAGCGCCGTGCTCCGCAACATCGGTGGCGCCGCGGTCACCAACTTCATGGTGACGCCGAGCGGCCAAGTGACCGGCTTGACCGGCGGGGTTCCCGGCGGCGTGTTTCGGAAACGGAGCCCGGCTGAACTGGCCAAGATCCAGGAAGTCCGATCGCCGACCGGTCGGTTGGTGATTCAGTTACCCAAGGGCTGGCAAGTCCGCTGGGCAGGCGACGGGTTCGAGGCCTGGAACTCAGCGGACTCGGCTTCGGTCATTCGGGGATCGCTCGCCGGCCCAGCCGAGGCGGATTCCGTCCCTCCAGCCGCCGGGGCCCGGCAGCGCTCCGAGACGGTCGGCCGCTTCGAGTGGCGAGAGTGGTGGTGGACCGATGGCGAGGGTAGCGCCCGGCGGCAGCGAATGACCGCCACTACCAGAGAGGGGGGGTTCACCGTTCGGTTAAGTGTCGCCGCTCTGGTGGGCGGGATGACCGCCCTGGTGCGCGACGCGATGGTCCCGCTGATGACGACCCTCGAGGTGGGCCGGCCTTCGCCGGTCCGTTAGCGTCAAGGGGCCGCGGGGACTCCGAGCTCGCCGAGTTTGGCGGCCATGTCCTCGGCCGAGGTGGCGGGCGTCACCGACTGGTCGATTGCCAGAATCTTGCCGTCGGAACCAATGTAGAACGTCCATCGACTGGCGAGCCCCGCGACACCGAGCACACCGTACGCCTTGGCGGTTGCCTTGGTCGGGTCGGACAGGAGTGGGAAGTCGGCCTTCTGCTCCGCGCCGAACTTGGTGTTCTCCTCGAGCGGATCGACGCTGGCCATGAAATACGCCACCCGGTATTTCCTGATCAGGTGGCCGTTGTCGGCCAGCGACTTGCACTCAATGGTGCACCCGCGCGTAAACGCTTTGGGAAACCAGGCGAGCACCACGGCGCTCTTGCCCTGAAAATCGGCGAGCCGATAGGTCTTGCCGTCGGTAGCCTGCAGCGCAAAATCGGGAGCCATGTCACCGACCTTGAGCTCGGTCTCTGCCCGGGCACATCCGGCCCCGACGAGGAGGATGGCGGCGAGCCTAACGGCGGGGTTGATCATGGTGGCCCTCTCGGTCGGGGATGTCCTGCTGGAGGGGGAATATAGGCGGGATCGGATCCATGGAGCGCCTGACACCAGAGCACCGACAGGAAATCAGCGAACCACCCAGTCGGCTATCCTTTGGTACCGGGCACATTTGATCGAGGGCCAGCGTTACGACCCTCCCAAACCAGGATGGCTGATGATGGTGTTCACGATGCTCGCCCAGGTCCTCGGAGCGGCCCCTCCCGCCGCCGCGGTCCGCTACCGGGTCGAATTCCGCCCAGGCGACTCCGCTGTTTCCGTTACCGTCACCCTGCCCCGCCCCGTTGGCCACCCGGGGTTCTTCGTGATGCCGCGGGCCATTCCGATGGGCTACGGCACCCAGCCGTATGACCGATTCGTGTTCGACCTCGTGGCCCTGGATCCGACCGGTGCGCCGATCGCCGTCGAGGACGTTGAGGGCCCCCGATGGTTGATCAAAGCCGGGGCCGAGTCACCGATTGCTTCGATCTCGTACCGGGTCGACCTCGCCCGGATGGAGCGCCTGATCCTCTCGGCCGGCGACGCGTCCCGGGCTCGGCCCCGATTCCTCGGCCTTCTGGGATACTCGGTGTTCGGCTTTCTCGACGAGGCGGTCGACGAACCGGTGGAGCTCACCGTTCGAGTGCCGGCCGGATGGCCGGTGGTAACAACCCTGGCTCCCACGGCTGACTCCGTGGGGGCCGCCACGGTCCCCGCGGCCAACTTCTACGCCCTCGCCGACGCCCAGATCATGGCCGGACCGGGGCTGGTGGTCCGGCGGGTTGAGGGCGCCGTTCCGTTGACCGTGGCGGTCTACGCCGAGGATTCCATTGACGTCGCCACCATCACCGACCTGGCCGACCGGGCGCTTCGAGGGATGACCGAGTATTTCGGTTCGGCCCCGTTTCCCCACTTCACCGTGGCGATCGAAGTACTCCGGCCCCTGTCGCCCGATCATTCCTACCGGTTCTCGATGGAGCACCTCGAAAGCGCCACCTTTCGGTTCGCGACGGGCCAGGTCGATCTGAGCCCGGCCGGGCGGGATCGGTTCTACTACAACCTGTTACACCATATTGCCCATGCTTGGATTCCGAAACGCTGCGCCCCGGCGGGTTACTATCCATTCACCTGGGATTTTGCCGCACCCATCGAGGGGATTTGGTTCTCGGAGGGTTGGGCCCAATACGTTGCCGTCGACGTGCTCGCGGCCCGCCAGCCAGAGCCCGCTGCGTTCCGGCGAGCCTGGGCCGGTCGCCGATTCGACCCGGCGAGCCTGGACACCGCCCCGCCGATTGCGGGCCGTTCGACCCCGGACCTGTCGGGCATTGCCGCGCATCAATACTCCGAGGACTTTCGGATCAGCCAAACCGTGTTTTCTCGGGGCGGCCGAATGGCCGAAGCGATCGATCAGCGGATCCGCGACCGAACCCGTGGGGCCAAGACGTTTCGCGATGTGGCCCGCGGCCTGATGACCTGGTGCGCTGCCGCGACGACGCCCGTCACGGTGCCGGACATCCAGCGGATCATCACTCAGGCGACCGGCACCGCGACCGGCGACCTGATCGACCATTGGCTCGCTCCGAGAGGTAGGCCGGCCGCGGGCCGGCCCCGACCGTAGTCCGTCCCATCCGTGAGGGCACGTCCATGATTGCTCGTCAGATATCGCTCGTCCTGTTCGCGATGACCACCACTGCCGCGACGGGACCATCGCGGAGCCCCATCGGGCGGGATCGGCGAATGGGGCTACGCCGCGCTGGTCGAGGTCGACGGGCAACGAATCCTCTTCGATACCGGCGCGCGGCCCGAAACCGTACTCCGGAACGCCGCCGAACTCGGGATCGATCTCTCGACCGTGACGGACGTGATCCTGTCCCACAACCATGACGATCACACCGGCGGGTTGCTCGCGCTCCGGCACGAGTTGGCCAAAAAGAACCCAGCCGCCGTTTCGAAGGTTCATGTCTCCACTGGAATCTTCTGGAGCCGGACCACCGCCGACGGGAAGGAACAGAACGGCCTGCTGCCGATCCGGGGCCCGTACGAGGCCACGGGCGGGACATTCATCGAGCACCAAGGTCCGACCGAACTACGACCTGGACGGCCGGCCAGCTCAGGCAGTTTCGACGGTGTCAGGGGAGAACTAGACGCTACGTCCAGGCCGGCAGCAGCTTGACGTCGTACCGCTCGAAGATCCGATCGGCGGTCAGGAGGAACAGGTCTTCGGTCTGGGCCTGCGCGACGAGGACCCGGTCAAATGGATCGCGGTGAACCGGAGGCAGGGTGACGACCCGGAGCGCGTGCTGGTGGAGAATCGGCAACGCCGTTACCCCGGACCGAGCCAGCAACGCAGGAACGCACTCGAGGGGCGGCGCCGGCAACGTCAGCTTGCCGAGGGCGTACTTGATGCTGATTTCCCAGGCGCTGGCCGCCGAGAGCAGCAACTCGTGCTCATAGGACGCCACGATGCCCCGGCCAACGGCGCCGAGGCGGTCGGGGGTGGCCAACATCCAGATCCAGCACTGGGTATCGACGAGGATTCTCATCCTTCGAAATCGCGGAGCACGTCCTCCGGCAACGGGGCATCGAAGTCGTCCGAGATGCGAATGCCACCGGCTTCGGAACCGAGGGGGCGCAGGCGTCCTGCCGGACGCACGCCAGCCGGCCAAGGCTCGGCGACAGCCGGGCGCTCGAGGAACTCGACGAGCGCCTCACGAACCAGTTGCGCCTTCGGCACCCCCCGGAGCTTCGCCGCTTCTTCAAGCATCCCAACGACTTGGCGAGGCAATCGGAAACTGTATTGATCGTCTTTCATATGCAATGCAATGTATTGCTTTGGGTTGCATTTGACAAGGATGCCGCCTAGCCGGCCACGTCCCAACGAACCATCCCACAGTGCGACCGAGGTCAACTGAGACTGGGATCGCCGTGGCCGTGACCTCACTAGCTTATGTCGACGGGTTATGCAGGCCACGACGATCGCGGAGCGCCC
>JANPEL010000495.1:0-5133 GCA_031431925.1 Gemmatimonadota bacterium
GTTTCATTCGCCACCTCGCGCTCGAAGGAGCCCGGGAGCGGTGGGGCCAACCCGGCTCCAAAGAAATCGCCCAGATCGACCATGAACTCCACGTCATCGCCCGGTTGGGCTATTCCGGCTTTTTTCTGGTGATGTGGGACGCGGTTCGATTCGCGCGCGAGCGGAACATCCTGGCCCAGGGCCGCGGGAGCGCCGCCAACTCCACCGTGGCGTACTGCCTCGGCATCACCGCCGTCGATCCGGTCAAGCATGGACTCTTGTTCGAGCGGTTCCTGTCTGAAGCCCGGGTCGACGGCATGACCGAAGCGCCCGACATCGACGTCGACTTCGAGCACGACCGGCACGAGGAAGTACTCGACTACATGTACCGGCGCTATCAACGGTCCCACTCCGCCATTACCGGGGTCACCCAGATCTACAGCGCCTGTACCGCCATCCAGGACACAATGCGGGCCTTTGGCTACCCGGCGGAACTGGCCTTCAAACTCTCCAAACGCTTGCACCGGGTCGGTTGCCTTGACGGCGCCGAGATCCTGGCCAAGGGCTTGGCCGAAGCCCATGGATTCGACCTCAGCACCTCCAAGGCCGCGACGGTCCTGGAGGCGGTCCGGGCGTTCGATGACCTGCCCCGGCTTCGGTCCACCCACCCCGGCGGCTTCGTCCTCTCGGCGGAACCGTTAGGCAACTACCTCCCGATCGAGTCGACCTCGATGGGGCGGACCATCATCCAGTTCGACAAGGACGACCTCGACAGCCTCGGCATTCCAAAGTTCGACTTCCTGGGATTGGGAGGGCTCGCGGTGGTCCGGCGGGCCTTCAATGCCATCGAGGCGCGAACCGGCACGGCGCTGTCGATGTACTCGCTTCCCGACGACGACCCCGCCACCTACCGGATGATCAGCAAGGGCGAAACGATCGGAACCTTCCAAATCGAGAGCCGGGCCCAGATCGCGTCGATCCTCCATACCAAACCGGAGCGACTCTATGATCTGGTCGTCCAAGTGGCGCTGATCCGTCCCGGGCCGATCCAGGCCAAGTTCGTCCACCCCTATACCAAGCGACGCCGGGGCGAAGAGAAGGTCACCTACCTCCACCCTGCGCTCGAGCCGCTCCTCAAACGAACCCAGGGCATTCCGATCTTCCAGGAGCAAGCCATGGCCATCGCCATGACCCTCGCGGGCTATACCGCCGCCGAAGCCGACTTGCTCCGGCGAACCATGGGCCACCAGCGGAAACGAACCAAGTTGCTCCGGGCCCTGGCTGAGTTGCGCGAGCGGCTGATCGGCAAGGGGATCACCGACGAGATTGCCAATCAGATCGAAGAAGATCTCATGAGCTTCGCCAACTACGGGTTTCCCGAATCGCACGCCTGGAGCTTTGCGCTGATTGCCTACGCCACCGCCTACCTCAAAGCCCACTATCCGACCGAGTTCCTGCTCGGCCTCCTCAACGCCCAGCCGATGGGATTCTATCCGATCGCCACCCTGATTCACGACGCGCGCCGAAGCGGCGTCAGGGTCACCGGACCCTGCCTCTCGAAAGGCACGGCGGACTGCACCATCGAACTCCCCGACGACGGTCCCATGCTGCGGCTCGGCTGGCGGTTCATCCGAGGGATCGGGACCAAAGCCATCGAATCGCTGACCCGGTTTCAGGCGGCCGCCCCGTTTCGCGATGTCGCCGATGTGGTCGTTCGGGCCAAACTCGCCCGCGCTGATGCCATTGCCCTGGCCCGGGCCGGCGCCTTCGAGGCGTGGCAGCCCGACCGCCGGAAAGCCGCCTGGGAAGCGCTCCGCCACTTGGGCGATACCCTGCCGTTGGCGCCGGCCCGGCCCCTCGAGCATTCCCCCAGGCAGTTAGGCAAAACCGAGCGGGTGTTTCTCGACTACTTCGCCACCGGCTCGAGCCTGGCGGGGCATCCGGTCGAACACATGCGGCCCACCCTGACCCGGGCCGGCGCCATCGACAGCCGGGCGCTCGCGTCGGCCCGGCACCGAGAGCAGGTCATGATTGGAGGACTCGTCGTCGCTCGCCAACGACCGGAGAGTGCCGCGGGCGTAATGTTCATCTTGATGGAGGATGAGTTCGGATTCCTGAACGCCATTGTGCGCAAGGAAGTCGAAGAACTCTATCGGGAGGTCACCCGGCGGGCGCCATTCCTCCTCATCCTCGGCCGAATCCAGCGCGATGGACCCGTGATCCAGGTCCTGGCCGAGAAGCTCAAACCCATCCGTCCCCAAGCCGCCCTCGCCTTCCGGTCCCGAGACTTTCGATAGACTTGCCATTCATGAAAGGAATCAGTAATTTTTAGAAAGGGAATGAGAGTCATTTTCATCTAACAGGGATACACAATGTCGCGAATCGCCAAGAAACGGTTGGCTGCCGCCGCCTTCGTCTTCTTCCTCGCCAAGGGTCTCGTGTGGCTGGCCGCCGGTACCGGTATCGTCTTGGCCGCGCGATGACCTCGACCGCCCTCTTCCTCCGTGAGTCGACCACCGAAGCCCATCGCCATGCGGAAACCCGGCCGCTCAACCGAGCGCTGGCCCGGGGCGAGATCACGCTCGAACAATGGCGTTGTTCCTTGGAGCAACACCTGCTCGTCTACCGGGCCCTCGACCATCGGCTCGACCTGATCCAGCAAACCCATCCGACCTGGGCCGCGGCTTTCGCCGAACCATTCCGACGCCGGACCCCAGACTTTGCCGCCGACCTCGCCGATCTGAACGGCACCCTCGACCCGCGCCCCCTCCCTGCCACCGAGACCGCGGTCCAGGCCATCGGCCACGCGAGCCCCGAAGCGATTATCGGCATGCTGTACGTCTCCGAGGGCAGCACCAACGGTGGCCGCTTCTTGGTCCGGGGTGCCGCGCGGGCGTTCGGCGTCGATCCTGCCAGCCGCACCGGGGTCCGTCACCTCGACCCCTACGGTAACCTCCAGCCGGCCCGGTGGGCCGCTTTCAAAGCCGGACTCGACGCCATGGAGTTCACCGAGGCCGAGCGCGACCAGATTCGGGCTGGGGCGGACGCCATGTTCGAGTGGGTCGGAGCCATTGCGGATGAGGTGTGGAATGTGACCGGGCCGAAGCCGGTCGGTTGACGAGCCGGCCGGCGGCCCCGCTGTTCAGGTCATGACCGCGAGGATCACGTCATAGAGGGCGTGACTCCAGGCGGCAATCCCGAACCCCCGAGATAGGTAGAGTCCGCTGAAGATGAGGCCCGCCACCGCCCGGAAGGTGAATGAGTCGAGCTTGAAGGGGTCGCCGTACGGGCCGATGTAGTGGAACCCCGAGAAGATGACGGCGCCAATGATCGTGGCCACCACGGCACTGACCGCCGGCTTCCACCCGAGAAGGGTCCGGCCTGCCGCCGCCAGCCCCGACACCAAAAGCACCCGGAACACCAACTCCTCATACAGGCCCGCGCCGAGCGAAATCATGATCTGCGTCGGAAACCCGAACTGACTTAAGCCACCCGCGGCGAGCCCAAAGCCCAAGCGGCCCAAGAGCAGCGACGTGATCGTGCTGGCCAGCCCGCCCAAGACGAACGCGTAGACCAGCGATTCGGCCAACATGCCGCCGAACAGGCGGCCCTCGATCGGGCCGTTTCGTTTCCGGTCCCGAAACACCAGCCCGGCTCCCACCCCGAACAGCAGCACCCCGAACACCGTAAGTCCGTTCCGGCCACCCAACGCCGTAAAGGCGCTCTTGAGGAGCACGTCGGCGCCGTTCCGCACCCCCGCCATCGCGTCCCCCGAGAGGAGAAAAGCCAGGGCTTCATACAGCAACAGCAACGGAAGCGCGAAGGTCAGGCTGTGACGAGGGGCGCGGGTCTTGGCCCAATAGGAGGTGGCTGCCATGGACCGCTCAGTACGGGGGAACGGCGCTCAAGATTCAACCCGCCGCCCGAAGGCCCACTTGAGGGCCGGGGGCGTGGCCATCGTCGTCACGATGACCATCACGACGATCGCGGAATACAGGGTCGGCGTAATGACCGCCGCCCCGCCGATCGTCAGCCCGAGGCCGATATTCGCGAAAATGAGACCGACCTCGCCTCGGGGCACCATCCCGACACCCACCGCCAACCGGTTCATCCCGGCGCCCGCGCCCAGACCCGCCGCCAATTTGCTCCCGACCGCCACCACGGCCAATACCCCGGCAAGGCCCAACACTCCGAGATCGGCAAACGCCCGGAGGTCGGTCCGCATCCCCATCACCACGAAGAACACCGGAACGAAGGCCTGAATCAGCGGATGGAGAAGATCCTCGATCGAATGGTCACCCCGGTCGGTGAACGCGCGATAGTGCCCGGATTCGAGCACCAAGCCGGCCGCGAAGGCGCCGATGATGGCGGCCAGCCCGATCTGGTAGGCTAAGAACGCCGTCATGAAGCAGAGCGCCAGACTCACGCCAAGTGCCGCACCCTTGGTCCGGAACGTGGACGACCACTCGATCAGCCGAGGCGCGAGCCAGACGCCGATCAGCACCGCCGCCAGCAGGAAACCGACCGATTTGCCGACGATCAACCCCATCGCCCCGTAGCTCATGGCCGTCCCCGAGTTCGCCGCCACGATGACGCCGCTCACCACCGCCAGGATCACGAGGCCCAGCACATCGTCGATCACCGCGGCGCCGAGAATCACCCGGGCCTCCGGCGTCTTCGACCGGCCCAGATCCTTGAGCACCCGGGCCGTGATCCCGACGCTCGTCGCCGACAACGTCGCCCCGATGAAGGCATGGACATAGGGCCCCGCCTCCGGCAAGAGCCACATCCCGGACCCGAAGCCCAACACGAATGGCGCCGCCACGCCGATGACCGCCACGAGCAGCGCCCGCGCGCCGACCGACAGCATCTGCCTGACCGTCGACTCGACACCGACCTCGAACAGGAGAATCAGAACCCCGATCCTGGCCAGCAAGTCGACGCCGGGATCGTCGGGAATGAACCGAAACACCTCGACACCGAGCAACGGCAGGTTGCCCAAGATGACGCCGGCCACCAGTTCGCCCAGGACCGACGGCTGCCCGAGCCGCACGGCCAGTTCGCCCATGGCGAGCGCCGCGACGTAAATCACCGCCAGGGCCAACAGCACCTTGGCGGACGGGTCCGGGCCCGCCGCCATCAGGGGCAGGACCG
>JANPEL010000496.1:0-12789 GCA_031431925.1 Gemmatimonadota bacterium
GAGATTCGGGCCTTCCTTCGCGAGCATGATAGCGAGCTCAAGAGCAAGGAGTAGCCCGGATCAGTTCCGGATGGCCTCCATCATGAGGCCGAACGCCCGGTCGAGGGCCCGGTCAGCTTCCCGGGCCCCTTTGAATTTCCCGAGCCGGACGATCACCAACTGATGTGATGGGATGATCGTAGCGCTTTGACCGCCGGCGCCGAGCATCGCGTAGGCCTCTTTGGGGAGTGACCAGGCGCCGTCGCCGTTGACCCAGAAAAAGCCGCCGCCATAGACGGGATTGCCGTCGGCCACCCACGCCGGCGCCGGGGTCCGGACGTGGTCGACGTAGTCCGCCGGCAGCAATCGCTGACCGTTCCACACCCCGTTTTGCAGGTACAGGTTGGCCAAGCGGGCCCAGTCGCGGGCCGACAGAAACTCATAGCCCTGGGTCAGGAAGTTGCCGTAGGGATCGGTCTCCATGACTGCGTCCCGGATCCCGATCTGGTCGAAGAGCGCCCGCCGCGGGAAGGCGTGGTAGTTCTCGCCCAGTTTTTCGACCGCCAACCGGATCAAGTAGTTGGTCAGCACCGGGTCGGTATTCCGATACCGGCCGACGGTGTTCGGCTGCCATTGCTGGGGCCGGGCGGCCGCGTATTGGAAGCTGTTGACCGTGCCGGTGTAGAGGTACAAATGGTCGGGGTACCCGGCTGAATCCACGAACCCTGGATCGTTCGGGCTCCGGAGCCGGAGACCACTGGACATCCGCATCAAATCGGCGATCCGAATGGTCTGGCGGGGGTCGCCGGCGGTCTGCCATTCGGGAATCGGCGCGGGCTGCATCAGTTCGTAGGCGCCCCGGTTGATCAGCGTGGCCATCAGGGTGCCGGTCAGGCTCTTGCCCATCGACCAGCTCTCGAGCGGCGTGCGGATGCCGATCCCGGCCCCGTACCGTTCGCCGATAATGCGGCCCCGGTAGGTGACCACGAGCCCTAACGTCATCGCGCCCGGCGAGCCGAAGGCGGTGTCCATCGCCGCGGCAAACCGAACCGAGTCGATCTCGGCGGGCCAGGGCTCGGGGGTGACGACATCGCCCATGGGCCACGGGGTCGTTTCAGCCGGCGGGAGGCTCGAGGTCACGATTGACGGTGTGAACGACACGGAGTCGGCACCGATCGGCAACGCGACGCAGCCCTGACTGCCGTACTTCCGCGCCACTCGGGTCACCCCGGAGAGCGTCGTGAGCCGGACCGTCGAGGTGGCCCGGTCGATGACGGTGTCTTTGACTTGCTTCCGGTCGGCATAGGGGCCCGTGAAGTACCCGACGGATTCGGCGGCGTCCGCCGGATCGAGCCCGGTGATGAAGACGGCGGAGCACAGCGTCTTGGCGAATCCGGCGATGGAATGGGCCAGACGGTCGCCGGGCGGGGCGGTCCAGGTGCCCGGCAGTTCCAGCGAATCGCCGCGAGCCTTGATCGCGACGGCGGGGTCGGGCTTCGTTGAGGGCGGCGTCTTCGGCTCGGCCCCGCAGGAAAGAGCGAAGATCAGGCCGGCAAGGGCCCATCGGTTCACAGGTGGCACAGGCACCTCATGGTATCGGATGGCAGATCGGGTCCTAAGCTAACGCGGGTTTCTTCGATTCCGCCACGGGCGCCCTTCCGCAGACCGAGCCTAACCCGTGAGCCCCCTGGCATTCCGAGGTGGGTCGCCCGATCTTCAACGAACCTGCCATGACCGACCCCCAAGCCCGACTCGCGACGGCGCTCGCTGATCGCTATACGATCCAGCGCGAACTCGGTGCCGGCGGGATGGCCACGGTGTACTTGGCCGAGGACCTCAAACACGACCGCAAAGTCGCCGTGAAGGTCCTCCGGCCCGAGTTGGCGGCTGTCATCGGTGCCGAGCGATTCCTGCAGGAAATCAAGACCACCGCCAGTCTGCAGCACCCCCATATCCTTGGCCTGATCGACTCTGGGGCGAATCAGCATCAGTTGTGGTACGTGATGCCGTTTGTCGAGGGTGAGTCGCTGCGAGATCGGCTGAAGCGCGACAAACAGCTCCCGGTCGGCGAGGCGGTACGGCTTGCCGTCGAAGTGGCGGGTGCGCTCGACTACGCCCACCGTCACGGCGTCATCCATCGCGATATCAAACCCGAAAACATCCTCCTGCAGGATGGCCGCGCCTTGGTGGCCGACTTCGGGATCGCGCTGGCGGCAAGCAAGGCCGGTGGCAGCCGGATGACCGAAACCGGGATGTCGCTCGGCACGCCGCAGTACATGAGTCCGGAACAAGCGATGGGGGACCGGGAGATCACCGCCCGTAGCGATGTGTATGCCCTCGGCTGCGTGTTGTACGAGCTGCTCATCGGGGAGCCCCCGTTCACGGGTCCCACGCTCCAATCGATCGTCGCGAGGGTGATGACCGGCGAGCCGGCGTCACTGACCGCCGAGCGGAAGACGATTCCGCTCCATGTCGAGGCCGCCGTGCTCCAGGCGCTGCAGAAGCTGCCGGCGGATCGCTTCGGCAGCGCAGCGGAGTTTGCGTCGGCTCTGGGCAATCCGGCCTTTGACTCTGCCACCGCTCGGTCCCGCTCGCGGGTGCTCGGGCGGCCGGCTGTCACCTGGCTGCCTTGGGCCCTCTTGGCCACGGCTCTTGGTTACATCGCATTCGTGCAGATCCGGCCGAAGACTGAGTCCGCGCCTGAGCCGTTGTACCGCCTCAACCTCATGTTGCCCGACAACGCAGCGTGGACGGGCGATATTACGTCGACTCCGGTACTCTCGCCTGACGGCACCAGGCTGGTCTACAATGGCCGGGACACGAGTAATGTCCGCCGGCTCTACCTGCGCGAGATGGACAAGGCAGATCCGATCCCCATTCCGGGAAGCGAGAACGGGTCCCTGCCGTTCTTCTCTGCGGATGGTCGCTCGGTGGCGTTCTCGCTGGGCCCCCGGATTATGGAAGCCGCGGTGGCAGGTGGATTGCCGGAGACCGTCTGCGAGTCGGGTGGGCTTGCCCGGGCGACGTGGCTGGAAAGCGATACGATCGTTTTCGCGGATCGCACCGGCCTCAAGCAGTGTGCGCCGACGGGGCAGGTGACCACGTTGCTCAATAGCGCTTCAGGCGAACGGTTCCTCTATCCCCATGGCCTGCCCGACGATCGGGGCGTGCTCTTTGGAATTCAGCGTGAGGCCACGAGTAGCCTGGCGGTGATTGACCTCCGAACCCGTGTCGTCACGCCGTTGAACATCCTGGGGAGCGACCCGCGGTACGTCGCGACGGGTCACATCGTGTACGTCAGTTCGGAGGGCCGCCTTCGCGCCGTGCCCTTCGACTTGACCGCGCTCGTCATTCGGGGAGAGCCGGTAGCGGTCGACGAGCCGGTCCGCGTTGAGATCGGTGGAGCCGCCATGGCGGTGTCGCGAACGGGCACCATGGTCATTCCCGGCGTGGGGTCGCGGGCGCTCGTCCTGGTAGACCGATCTGGCCGATTCGACCGACTCCATCCAAAGCTCGGGAGCTACACTGATCCGAACCTGTCTCCCGACGGCCGGCGAATCGCGGTGAGTCTGGACAATAGTATCTGGGTGTTGGACCGCCCGCAGGGGACCCTGACCCGCCTTTCGTTCGACAGTTCGGCCAGCCGGCCACGGTGGCGCGGGGATGGGCGTGGCATTGCCTATATCCGGCAAATTGGCGTTCACGTGGATGCCCGCGTCATCAATCCGGACGGCAGCGCGAAAGCGGAGTCCTTGCTGGCCCTGCCCAAGATGGAAGTGTGGGAGGCGCTCTTTACTCCGAATGGCCGATCAATGTTGGTGCGCACCGTCGGTGGTCCCGGCAGCCGAGACGTCTGGATGGCTTCGCTCGACTCCCTGTCGCAACTGAAACCCCTGCTCACGACGCCTGCCAACGAAGTAGCGCCTGCGCTTTCGCCCGACGGCCGGTGGCTGGCGTACGGCTCCGACGAATCGGGACAGGACGAGGTCTACGTTCGGTCGTTCCCAGGCATGGAGGGGCGCTACCAGGTGTCACGCGACGGCGGCGCGGAGCCGGTGTGGTCCCCTCGTGGCGGAGAGTTGTTCTACCGCACCGGGCCGCTGTTGATCGCCGCGGAGTTCCGCGCCGGGACCGGCTTTGAGGTCATCCGTCGCACGCCCCTTTTCTCCGATGCCAGCTACCTCTCGGACGGGACCCACGCGGTGTACGATGTCACACCGGACGGCAGTCACTTCGTCATGGTGAAACGCCTCGAGGGCGGCAGCTATATGGCCGTGACCTTGAACCGGTTCGCCAGTTTGCGGGCCAAGGGCAGTTCTAAGAGCCGATGAGGTCTGCGGTCGCGATGCCCGGAGTCGGCACCCTCCTCGCGCAGCGCCTCCTACCGGATCGGGCGGATCTTGATGTTGCGGTAGGCCACCCGGTCGCCGTGGTCCTGGAGGCCGATGACGCCTTCGGCGGCTTTGCCGTAGCCGGGCCATTTGTTGAACTTCGACGCCTTGACCTTGGCCGTCCACTCGGCACTGCCTAACTCGTACTCAACCACCTTGGCGCCGTTGAGCCAGTGCTCGACGTGGTTGCCTTTGACGAGAATCCGGGCACTGTTCCACTCATCGGCGGGTTTGACGATGCCGCGCGGAGCAGGGTAGAGCCCGTAGTTCGAGCCGGCCGAGGTCAGCGGCGACTTCCCATCGGCGTGTTTGGCGTCGTCGAGGACCTGCATTTCGGGCGCGGTGTGGTAAATCGAGGTCAGTTTCGGGTCGGGGGCTTCGACGCCCCGATAGAAGATCCCGCTGTTGCCACCCGGGGCCACGTTCCACTCGATTGCCAGTTCGAAATCCCGGAACTTTTCCGTGGTGATGAGGTCGCCGGCCATGGCCACCCGGGTCAGGGCCCCGCCAACGACTTGCCAGCCGCCCGGGACGTCCTTGGCGCCGTAGCCGTGCCAACCGGCTGGGGTCTTGCCGTCGAACAGGAGCTTCCACCCCGCCGAGCGTTCGGCGTCGGTCAGGGTGTTCGGGGTCTGGGCACTGGCTTCGATGGCGATCAGCGAAAGGACTTGGCAAAGGCGCAGCATCAGACGCTCCATCCGTCCCGGTACTCCCGGGTCAGGTATTGGTTGGCTTTGTCGTTGTTGGTGATCCGGCCGGTGGCGCCGTCATACTCGATCTTGACCCCTTGGCCGGTTCGGAGGGCCACGAGGCCCAAGAGCATGACCTCGGTGAGCCGGGCGGCATACTCGATCGGACAGGTCGGCTGGCCCTGGCCCTTGCAGGCGTTGGCCCAATTCATCTCATGACTGGTGGCAATCCGGCGCATCGTCTTGGGGACTGCGGCGGCAGCCTCCGTCAGGGCTTCCGGATAGAGCGTGGGTTTGCTCCCATAGGTTCCGTGGAGCAGGATGCCCTGGTCTCCGATGAAGACCACACCACCCTCACGATCGAGGACGACCGAGTCCGGGAGCTGGGCCGGGCGCGGTGGCATCAGTCCTCCGTCGAACCAGCTCATCTTCACTGCCGGCATTCCGTTCCGCGCCGCAAACTCGTAGTGCGCCACCATGGCTTGTGGAAAAGAGACAGGTTGCTCGTCGGTCCCGCCCCACGGGGTCGAGGTGGCCTCGACGCTGGTCGGCATCCCTAAGTCGAGGGCCCAGAACGGGTGGTCGACCAGGTGAGCGCCCATGTCACCCAAGGCGCTCGCGCCAAAGTCGAGCCAGCCCCGCCACCGGAACGGGTGGTACACGGGATGGTAGGGGACGTCCTTCGGGACCGGGCCGAGATAGAGGTCCCAGTTGAGGCCCTCAGGCCGGGGGTAGTCACCGGCCATCGCGCCGCCGACGATCGAATTCATGGCCCATTGACCCCACCAATCCAGTTTGGCGAGACCGGGGAAGTCGGCGGGCGGAGCGGCCGGCCGGGGAATGCCCTGGGGCCAGATCGGCCGGTTGGTCCAGACGTGCACCTCGCGGACCGGGCCGATGACCCCCGCCCGGATCCATTCGATGAGCAATCGGGCCTCGTCGCTCGAGTGGCCTTGATTGCCCATTTGGGTGACGACCTTGGTGCGCCGGGCGGTTTCCGACAGCACCCGGGCCTCATGGACTGAATAGGTCAGCGGCTTCTGGACGTAGACGTGCTTCCCGGCCTCCATGGCGGCCTTGGCAATGACCGCGTGGAGGTGGTCCGGGGTTGCGATCAGGACGGCGTCGATATCCTTCTGTTTGGCCAGCATTTCCCGGAAGTCGGCATACCGGGTGGCTTTCATCATGGCCCCGGCCAGCTTCTCGGCGGTCGGGCCGGGCTGGCCGGTGGACGGCTTGACCCGGCCCAGGAGCGAGCGCTCGACATAGCCGAAGTCAACATCGCAGAGGGCCACGATGTTCTGGCTCAGGAGCTGCTCGGTGTTGCTCATCCCCATCCCGCCGGGGCCGCAGATGGCGATGTTGAGGGTGTCGCTCGGGGCCTGCCAGCCCCGGCCCAGGATATGGCGGGGGACGATCATGGCGCCGAAGGCCGCGGTCGCGGAGTCCGCGAGGAAACGTCGCCGGGAGCGTGTGGTCATTGGACCGCTCGGATGAGGGGGACGGGAATGATAGCTCCGGGTTAGCGCCGGAGCGTGGCGACCGGTCGTTTGACCGGTCCGGCCATCAGCTGTTCGATCGCGAAGGTCTCGCCGTTCTTCATCACCAGCTTGACCCGCCGGGCATCGGTGATCCGCTCGAGCGGGTTGCCCTCGACCATCGAGAAGTCCGCCAGTCGTCCGACGGCGATCGATCCAAGTTCTCGGCCCAAGCCCATGGCGTCGGCGAAGGCCGAGGTGGCGGTTCGGAGGGCCTGGACCGGCGTGAGACCACCGCCCTCGACGTAGCTCATCAACTCGGTATGGAGACTCAGGCCGCTCGGAATGATCGGGGCGTCGGTGCCCGCGATAACCACCCCACCCCCGTCGATGACTCGGCGGACCGTTTGCCCGAGCGAGGCGATCATGGCCGGGGTGACCTGACGCGCCGCGGAGACCGGCTGGCGCAGTTGCCGGACGTAGTCGGCGCCGTACGCCAAGGTGAGCCGGGGATCATCGAGCAACGTCGGGTCGCGGCCCGCCAGCCAGCCGAACCCGCCCTGGAGGCTCATCGTCGGGGTCAGCGTCATGCCCGAGGCGGTGAGCAAGCCGATGACGTCCTGATACGATCGTGACAGCCCCGACATCTTCGGCGAGTAGCCGCGCCGGCTGGTGCCGCTGATATGCTCGACGTGATCACCGCCGAAGGCCACGGCCGGATAGAGTTCATGCGATGAGACGGGAATCCCGATCCGATGGGCGGTTTCGATGATCCGCTGCTGCAGGAGGTCCGGCAGCCGGACGTAGGTCTTGATCAGGTCGAACCGGAGTTCCGCGGCCCGAGTCAACTCGGCCGTCAGCTGGGCGCCGGGCGTCATCGCGTTGTTGAAGCCGTAGTAAATCCGCTGTCCGTCGAAGATCCGGCCGGTGGCCAATTCACGGGGGCCGACCCGGATGCCGGCCTCCACCGCTTCGCGGCGCTCCCGGATCGCGAACGGGTCGGAGGCCGGATCGCGGACCGTGGTAATGCCGTAGGCCAGCCAGGTCCGGCCTAACGCCTCGCCGGCGCCGTACCCGATGTGGGCGTGGGCGTCGGCCAGGCCCGGCATCACGGTCAGGCCGGAGGCGTCGATGACGCTGTCGCCCGGGGCCGGACGGCGATGGGGCCGAATCGCGGTGATCCGGTGTCCGGTCACCACGATGTCGACGTTGGTTCGGATCCGCTCGGCCCGGCCGTCCCACATTCGGCCGGCGTGAATCGTGACCGTCCGGGCGGGGTGACTCCGCCGCCAGGTGAGCGGAATCGCGATCGGTTCGACGGCGCCGGTGCTCAAGTCGACGTTCCGCAACCCATCGGTGGCTTGGAACACCAGGCGGCTTCCGTCGCCGGTCCAACTCAGGCTATTGGCGAGTTCATCGGAATGACGAATCGGCGGGCCGGCCGGTTCGCCGGTCGATTCGACCGGCTGGCTCCAGACCAAGCCGTCAAGGATGAACGCCATCCGCTTCCCATCGGGCGACCAGACCGGCCCATCGATTCCGCGGGCCCCAATGCCTCGGCCCGCCGGCGGGACGACCCACCGGTCCGGTGATCCGTCGGCCGGCATGATCAGGATGTCGTTCCGGCCCTCGCGGTACTTGGCGGAGTTGGCTCGGAGCGCCGCGATCGCCACGAACCGTCCATCGGGCGAGAACGTGGCGCGCGAAGGCCCGAACAGGTTGGTGCGGAGCGGCGTGGTGACGCCGGTGGTGACGTCGACCGAGTGAATCTCCGTGGCAATGCCCCGTTGCACCTGGAAGACGATTCGGGCCCCGTCTGGGGCCCAAGCCGGCAGGGCGGCACCCCCGGATTTGGTGAGCTGCCGGTCGGTGCCGGTGGCGAGGTCGCGGAGCCAGAGTTCCATCGACCCGCCGCGATCAGTGGCGTAGACCAGTCGAGTTCCATCGGGCGAAAATTGGGGATCGGTTTCCACGAAGAGATCGGTAGTCAGCCGTTCGAGCCCGCCGGCGGTAAGCCGCCAGAGATCGCCTAACGCGACGAACGCATAACTCCGGCCGTCGGGGGCGACCGTCGGCGACAGGATCCCGCGGACCGGCTCGGCCCGGGTGCCGTCGAAGTCGCGCCGGGCTCGGCGGTACGCGGTCCGGTCGAAGGTGACCCGCCCCTCAAACGGGACCCCGCCCAGCCGAGTGCCGTCGGGGCGAACCTCGGCGATCTTGCCGTCGCTGGTGTAGAGGATCGTGCCTTGGGCGGTCCAGGCGGCCCGAAACGGGAAGACGTCGTCGTCGCTCCCCGACAGGACGCGGGGGGCCTGGCCCCGTTCGGCAGCCACCAACTGACTCACGCCCGTGGTCTGGACGCTATAGACGATGGTGCGGCCGTCGGGGCTGATCGAGGGCCCGGCCACCCGGCCGTCCGCGGCGGCCCAGCGGGCCACCGTGCCGTCCGGCTCAACCAGCCAGATCCCGGCGGCCCCCGGCGTGGCGGAGGCGAATGCGATCGATCCGTCCGGGCCGGCGCTCGGGCCGAACTCGTCGGCTGGGGCGTTGGTAACCCGGTCGAGCCGCCCCGATGCGAGGTCCTGGCGCCAGACGTCATAGTTGCCCGACCGGTCGGACGAAAAAAGCAGCGACCTGCCGTCGCGGGACCAGTCCGGCTCCCGGTGATCGAACTCGCCCAGGGTGTGCTGGCGGAGCGAGGAGCCGTCGGCGGCGACACTCCAGATATGCCAGGTGCCGTCCCGGAAGGACTGAAACGCGATCCGCTTCCCGTCCGGCGACCAGGCCGGTTGGCGGGCGTCTCCGAACTCGTCGGTCAGGACCCTGGCCGTGCCGCCGGCTCGGGGCAGGGTCCAGATTCGCCCGAGCAGGTCGATGGCGATGGTCTGCCCATCCGGCGAGAGGGCGGCGGCGATGTTGGTGCCTTCGGTCAGGCGGAGATCGACGTGCCGGGTCTGGGCCGCGGCCACGGTACCACAGACCCCTGAGAGCAGGGCCGCGGGTCCGATAAGTCTTGAGAGGATCATCGTGACAATGTGGCCGCCCGCCGGTGGCGCCGCCAGGCCGTGATCACCTTGGCGCCTTGCTAGTTCCTCAGTTCGGTGGGACATTCGCTGCCATGACCCAGAGACTGTTCTATGGAGGGGAATGGCGGTCGTTCGACGCCAGGATTCCGGTGCTCGACCCGGCGACCGGGGTGTCGTTCACGACGATACCCAATGCCGGCGCCGCGGAGACTCGGCTGGCCATCGAGTCAGCGGCCAAGGGATTCGAGACCTGGAGCCAGCTCAATCCATACCAGCGCGCCAAACATCTTCGGCAGGCCGCCGATCTGATTCGCAAACACGCCAAGAGCTTTGCCGCGGACACCACCCGGGAGGCGGGAAAGCCGTTAGCCGAAGCCGAAGGGGAGTGGCTCGTGGCCGCCGACCTGTTCGAGTGGTTCGCGGAGGAAGCCAAGCGGACCTACGGCTACACCATTCCGGCCCGGAAAGACGGCAAGCGAATGTCGGTGATCTACCAGCCGATGGGCGTGGTGGGCGCGATCACCGCATGGAACTTTCCGGCGTACAACACGGCTCGGGTCTGGGCGGCCATGCTGGCGGCAGGATGTACGGTGGTGGCAAAGCCCTCGGAGTTGACACCGGTGACCGCGATCCGGATGCTCGAGTGCTTGCTGGAGGCCGGCGTGCACGACCACGCCCTGAACCTGGTGACCGGTGATGCCGCCGCCATCGGCCAGGCACTGCTCGATCATCCGTTGGTCAGGAAAATCCATCTCGTGGGGAGTACCCGGGTCGGCCGGTTGCTGATGGACGGCGCGTCGAAGACCAATACCAAGCTGTCACTCGAGCTCGGAGGCAACGCCCCGGCGCTGATCTTCAGCGACGTCGACGTGGCGCGGGTCGCCAAGGCCGGGGTCATGGCCAAGTTCCGCAACAACGGCCAGGTTTGCGTTGCCCCGCAGCGGTTCCTGGTCCACCGGTCGATCTACCAGGCGTTCGTCGAAGCGGCCACCGCCCAGGTCGCCAAGGTCAGGGTTGGGCCTGGCACCGAAGAGGGTGTCACGGTCGGGCCGATGATTTCCCACCACCAGCGGGCCCGGTGCCTCGACCTGATCGCCCGGACCGTCTCGTCAGGCCAGGGCAGGTTGGTGTTAGGCGGGACCATCCCGGCCGATCGCTCCGCCGGCTTCTTTTTCTCGCCCACGGTGATTGCCGATTGCCACGTCGACGCGCCGGTGATGACCGAAGAGATCTTCGGGCCGGTCATGGCCATCCTGCCGTTCGACACGCTCGACCAAGCGGTCGAGCTGGGCAACCGGACCAACTACGGGCTCGCGGCGTATGTCATGACCAACGATCTCAATCAGGCCATCAAAGCCGCCGAGGCCCTCGAGTTCGGGATGGTTGGGGTGAACGAGTGGTATCCGCACGCCACCGAGGCGCCGTTCGGAGGTTGGAAGCAGAGCGGGCTTGGACAGGAGAGTGGCCGGGAAGGGATTCTCGAGTACCTCGAGAAGAAGCTGATCAGCGTCACGATCGGCTGATCGATGGCCTTCGGGATGTGGTCCCTGGTTCCGCCCGCCGTGGTGGTGGCGGTGGCCCTGAAGAGCCGCCGGGCCTTCGAGCCGCTGGTGGTCGGGTGCCTGGCGGGCTACCTGATGATCGACTGGCGTGCCTTCCCGGGCAACTTCCTCGACGGGCTGCTCAAGACCTTTCAGGACGAATCGCTGGTCTGGGTCATCGTGGTCTGCGCCCTCTACGGTTCGATCATTCAACTGATGGTGAATTCAGGCGGGATCCGGGCCTTTGGCGACTGGATGCTTCGATGGCTGACAACGCCCCGCCGGGCCTTGGTTGGAAGCTGGTTGGTCGGGGTTGGGGTCTTCATGGATGACTATCTCAGCGCGTTGGTCGTCGGCAACACGATGAAACGGGTCACCGACCGGCTCCGAATGCCTCGGGAAATGCTGGCGTTCCTGGTGAATTCCACGGCTGCCGCCGTCTGCGTCATCATTCCGGCCACGACGTGGTCGCTCTATGTCGGCAAGCTGTACGAATCGTCCGGCTTGGTGCCGAAGGGGCAGGGGTTCTCGGCCTACCTTCACACCATTCCGTTCACGTTCTACGGCCTCTCGGTCGTCGCCATCGCCGGCTTGGTGGCGGCCGGCGTCATCCCGGTGGTGGGCCGGATGCGCCGGGCGGTCGAGCGAGTCGACCAGGGTGGCCCGTTGGCACCGGCCGGCTCGGAAAGCTTTGCCAATACGGTGACGGTGCCGGACTCGGTGTCAGGCCGGCCCCGCTACTTCGTGGTGCCGCTGATCTTGGTGCTTGGCATTACCATCGCGACCGGCATTGACGCGCTCAAGGGCGTGGCGTTCGCACTTGCCATCACCGCCGGCTACTACGTGGTCGCCAAGGTCATGACCTACGACCGGGTCTTCGGGGCGTTCTGGGAGGGGGCTCGCGGCATGCTCTTTACCCTGGCGGTCCTGGTCATGTCGTACGTCTTGAAGGCGGTGGGTGACCAGATGGGCATGACCCAGTTTCTGGTCGAGGCCATGCGAGCTCATGCCAGCCGGGAGGCGCTGCCGGCGCTGATCTTCCTGGCGTTAGGGCTGGTGTCGTTCGCCACCGGGTCGTCGTGGGGCGTCTATGCGGTGGCCGTGCCGATCGTGGTGGCGCTGATCGGATCGCTCAGCATCCATCCCTGGCTCTCGCTCGGAGCGGTCGTGTCGGCCGGGACGTTCGGGTCGCACGCCTGTTTCTACTCCGACGCGTCGGTCCTGTCGGCCACCAGCACCGAGTGCAATAACGTCGAGCACGGGCTGACCCAGCTGCCATATGCGGCCCTGGCGTTCGGTCTCTCGGCGATCGGGTATCTCGCCGCTGGATACCTGCTGTAACCGATGACCATCCCGGATCAGCCTGCCGGCCTGGTCGTGCGCCGGTCCGAGGCGCGCTTTGCCGAACAGCTGGAAGCCCTCCAGCGGAAGGTGTTTCCGCGGATCGCGGCGAGTGAGATCATCACTGCCCGCCATTTCCGCCGCCACCTCGAAGTGTTTCCCGAAGGGCAGTTCATCGGTCTCGACGGGGACCGAGCCATTGCCTCGACCTCGTCGATGCGGTGCGCGCTTCGGAGCGATCCGCATACGTATCTCGAGATCTCCGACAACCTCTGGATCGGGACCCATGATCCTGGCGGGGCCTGGCTGTATGGGCTCGACCTGATGATCGATCCCGACTATCG
>JANPEL010000497.1:0-47183 GCA_031431925.1 Gemmatimonadota bacterium
GGCCGGCGAGCATCTCATAGAGCACGCTGGCGAGGGAGTAGACGTCGCTCCGGGCGGTGATCTCCTTCTCGGCCGTGGCTTGCTCTGGACTCATGTAGTGAGGCGTGCCTAACGATAGCCCCGTCTCCGTCATCCGCCCGCCCGCCGCCGCGCTCACCGCCAGGGCAATCCCGAAGTCGGCCACCATCGGCCGCCCGTTCTGGAGCAGGATGTTTTCCGGCTTGATGTCCCGGTGGATCACGCCCTTCGAGTGGGCGTAGTGCAGCGCGTCGGCCACCTCGGTGGCGATCTTCACCGCCGCGTCCACGCCGAGCTGCGTCTCGCGATCGAGCTTGGCGCGGAGCGTCTCGCCGTCGACGAACGGCATCACGTAGAACAGGAAGCCGTCGGCCGAGCCGGAGTCGAACAGCGGAAGGATGTGCGGGTGCTGGAGCGCCGCGGTCGTCGTAATTTCCTGAACGAATCGCTCGGCGCCAAGTACGGCGGCAAGCTCGGGCTTGAGCACCTTGAGGGCAACACTCCGCTTGTGCTTGAGATCCTCGGCCAGATACACGTTGGCCATGCCGCCGTGCCCGAGCTCGCGCTCGATCCGGTAGCGATCGGCCAGGGCGGCGGCAAGGCGTGGTGGGACCTCGGTCATGGGCAAACCCTATGGAACCCCGGGGCGAACCGCGGGCCCGGACGGCCGGACGGAGTTGGGGAACGGCCAAAGATGTCCGGAACCGATCGTCGTGACTAGCCCCGGTCGGCCTGCGGCTTCAGCCGGTAGCCGCGACGGAGGATTCCTCCTAACTTGGGGCAAGAATTCGCTCCGACTCTGAGGCTCCCAATGAACGACATGTTGGTGGTAACCACCGATGAAGTGGCCGGCAAACGCGTCACCCGGCATTTCGGGCTGGTCTCCGGTGAAGCCATTCTCGGTGCCAACATCTTCAAGGATCTGTTTGCCGGAATTCGCGACATCGTCGGCGGCCGGTCCGCCGCCTACGAAAAGGAACTCCGAAAGGCTCGGGATGTCGCCATTCACGAGATGCTCGAGGAAGCCAGCTCCCTTGGCGCCAACGCTGTCATCGGCGTGGACCTCGACTACGAGTCGATCCAAATGGGAGCGGGCGGTGGGATGCTGATGGTGAGCGCCTCCGGAACCGCCGTCACTCTCGAGGACTAGTGCCCGTCGAACGCGGGTTCGAGCGGATCCTCTGGGGAAGCCGCCTCATCGTCCTGGTGGCGGTGATCGCGAGCCTTCTGGTCTCGTTCGCGATGTTCTACGTGACCACCCTCGATGTCGTGGGCATGGCCGAACACGTGGTGCGCTATCGCCCGAGGCTCCCCGACCCTTGACGCCGACCGGGCGCTCGTCATCCGGGGCGTCGTCGAGGTGGTCGACGGCTGCCTCCTCGGCGCCATTTGGCGAAAGTCGTCCTGTTGATCTTGGTGGTGAAGTTCTTCGCCTACGCGCTCCGGACCGATTTCAAAACGCCCTTGGATCTCCTCTACCTGGCGTTGGGAACGATCTTGGTGGCTGGCGCCATCAAGCTCAGCCACAAGGCCGGCTAGGCGGATCGGCAACACCCGAACCATCAACTGCCCGGGCGGGGCCGCGGCAGCGCGGTGGGGGGAAGCATGTTGTTGAGCCGCATGTAGTTCGCGATCTGGCTGTAGTGATCCGCCAGATCGAGCGCGTGCCCGAGCACCATGCCGGAGCGAGTGACCTGACGGCTGTTGTTGTTGAACGTGATGGTGATCTGATCGGCCAGGTTGGCGTCCGTCAACTGGTTGAAAGCGGCGTCACAGAAGGCGAATGACGCCTTGAGGTTGGCGACCAGCTTGGCCTTGGGCCAGGTGGCGCGCACTGAGTCGGGGGTCTGGGCTTCCGGGTCCGCCGGCGACTTCTGCTCCCCGAAATTGTTGCAGAAGAAATAGTTGTCGCTGGCCACGTGCTGCGCCACGTAGCCGATGCTGAGCTGGGCCGGCGTCGGTTTGTAGGTGAACAGCGACTCCGGAATCGAGTCGAAGGCCTGGGCAAGGTTCCGGTGAAGGCCGGTGATCCGGGTCTTGAAATTGGCCGTGATCGGATTGGCCGGAGGGCCCGCCTGCTGGGCGGCGAGGCAGGGCGCGAAGAACAGCGACAACAAGACCGCGATGGACGGAAACCGCATCGGAGATACCTCGGAGCGTAAAGGGCCAGAGGAAGCTACCACGCCAACGCCGACGGCACCGGCTCCCACCGCTACGACCCCCAGGCTCGGCAGCAGCCCGCGCTGGCACAGGGGTACCACGGCCCGAATTGCCCAACCATCGTCGTGAGGCTCATCGCCTCCTGCTGCGGCACCCCCGACACAGCCAACTTCGACCGGAGCGAGTCGAGCCGCGCCGCCAGCGTCAGGATCCCGAGCGGCGCAAACTCCAAGCTGTCGACCTTCAGGCCCACCGTCGTCTCGAGCCGGTAGACCAGCTTGTCGCACACGTCGGGAACGGCCTCGTACTTCGGCTTGATGTCGGAAGGGTGGTTGTCGGCATGGACACAGTACAGCGCGAACTTGAGCGGCGTGACGCCGGTACCCACATGCAACTTGGCGGACTCGGAATTCATCCCCCCGGGGTATTTGAACTTGACGCACCCCTTCTGGCTGGGCTCCAGGGTGGGATACGCCTCGGATGCCCCCGGTCCGCCATTGGCTGCCGTACCGATCCACTTCCCGGCGCCCAAGCCGGCGTTGTACCAGTTCTTCGACCGGCGGAGCGTGAGTGCATTCCCCCCACTCTCGTTGACCGTCAGGCTGTACGTCGCGGAGCCCTCGTCCCCTGAGCATGGGCCTCGTCCGAACCCGCCGGGCCACACCACAAACCCAATCACCCCGATCGCGAGCACGCTGATGGCCATCAGGGGTAGCAGATTCTTGCGGGGAACCGCTTTCGCCTCGTCCGTCATGACAACCTCCCGGTTATGGGGTGTGACCACTCGTTACTCGCGACCGCGCCGACGCCAGAGTGCTTGAGAGGCGGTGTCCGCCCCACTGAGACTCATATCGCCTCCCAGGGCGGCCCGCAATCCCAGGCCCCGCCCGATCGCCGCGGCCGAGGGCACCCAGCCGAGCAGATCCTGATTGAGGACCCGGAGATCGGCGAGCAAGCCGTCGAGCTTGGAGCGCGCGGCGGCCGAGTCACCCAGCATCGCCAGGAGCCTCGCCTCGAGCACCAGATACTCCGGCGCCACCCCGCCGGCGCCCTGCCCCGCGCGGCTCACCGCCAGTCGCTCGAATTCGGCGAGGCCGGCCTTCCGGTCGCCGCGAGCCAACGCGTGCTCGATCCGCGACATCGGCAACACCGTGTCGGCGGGCGGGTCGAGATCGGGGTACGCCAGATGGGCGGCCTGCAGCCGGAGGGTTTCGTAGACCAGCGCCTGACGGCTCGGCTCGACCTGGGCCGTCACTTCCCGGCGCAGCCGCGCCTCGATGGCCCGGAGACTGTCCCGCGGGCCCCCAACAGCCGCGTACGCCAGCAGACGCCGCGCCGTCTGGAGCAGGCCCTCCGGAGAATCGATGACTTGCCCGTCGAGCGAGACGAACGGTCCCTGCCCCAAGTGTTCCGACCAGCCGGCCGCCAGATCGGCCCGACCGATCAGCGCCGCTAGGCCCGGCCGCAGCGAAGCGGCCGGCTCTGCCATTGAGGCCGCCGCCGGACTCGCCATCGCCAGCAATCGGCCCGCCAATTGGCTCGCGGCCGAGTAGCGTCGCGCCTTGAGGAGGAGCCGCACCTCCCACGCCCCCAACTCGAAGTCCACCGAGTCCGACGGCAGCCCGGCCCCAAGAGTTCTGATCAAGGCGAGGGCAGATTGCGACGGCGCACCGGTGACCATGCCGTTGACCTCGAGGGCATAGGCGTGCGCCTTCACCGCCGCCACACTGCCGGGATACTCAGCGATCCACCCGGAAGTGATCGCCAGGAGGCTGCGACGCGCTTCGCGGACAGCCCTCGCCATCGACACCGGCATCCGGCGGCCGGCCAGCACTTGGTCGATGGGATAGGGCGTGAACCCCAGGCTGTCGCCCTCGTACCCCAGGAACGCCGCGTACTTGGGGTCGCTCGCCCCGGCCGCTCGGCCAACCCGGAGCCAGTTGGTCCCCGCCATCAGTCTCGCGGCCAATCGATCCACTGCCGCTCCGCCCAGGGCGCGATGGGCGTACGGCACCAGCCGGAGGGCCATCCGATGGGCCGCGACCCCGGCCGCGAACGACCCGCGAAACCGCCAGCCCGATGGACTGGCGCGGTCCGGGACGACCACGTCGTCGCGGGTGAGACACTCCCCCCGGCCATACCAGCCGTTGAAACGAACCGAGTCGGCCGCGATCACCTGGTCGAACGCCCGGCAGGCTTGCGGGAAATCCGCTCGCGCCAGAGCATCGAGGGCGCGAGCCTCGAGCCGCTCGATCGGGGACAGCTGATCGGCCGCGGCGAGGGCGGCCGCCGCCGCGCTGGTCCACTCCGCCTCCGGCACCGCCGCCCAGAGCGACGCGGTCGCATAGCGGAGTTTGGGGGCGCCGAAATTGGGATCGGCTTCGATTGCCCGGCGATAAAAGGCCCGGGCCGAGCCCAGGTCCCACTGGAGGAGGGCGGAGTCGCCCGCCAAGGTGGCGAGGAGCGCCGGATAACTCGAGGTGGCCATCCGCCCGATGTCGTCCGACAACGTCGCTTCGGCCGCGATCAGGCCGCGAGCCAACGTCACCATCGGTTCGGTCAGCGCTTTTGCCGAACCGGTCGCGCCGACTGGGACGGTGACCTGGACTCGGCGGATCGGTTGGGACGGTGCGTCGGCGCGGTAGAGGCCGGCGCGCACCTCGACGCTGTCGCCCACGGTCACCAGGTCGCCCCAGATGACGCGGCCGGCCCTGAGAGCCGTCGCCATCGCGCGGGCTGCCTCGGGCGATAGCCCCCAACGCGGATCGCGACTCAACTGGTCCTGCACCGCGGCCTCGTCGACCAGATCGAGCCCGGTCCAGCGACTCAGCTCTCGCCAGAGGAGCCGGCCCACTTGATCCGCGCTCGGCACCACCGCGGGCCCAGTGGCGGCGCCCCGGAACGGAAGCAAGAGATAGCGGTCCTCGACCAGCGCGGGCCCTCGCCCGCGATACGCCCACACGCCGCCAAGCGCGGCCAGCACGAGGGCCGCGACAACGGGCCACCGGCGGCGGCGGCGGGACCGCGGGCGGCCGAGGCGCGCGGATTCGAGCGCCCGGCCAAACTCGTCGGCGGCGTGGAACCGGTCGGCCGGTACCTTGGCCAGCGCGCGAGTAACCGCCGTGATGAGCCCGGCCGGCAGGCCAGGCCGAATGTTGCCGAGGTCGGGCGGTGGCTCGTGCAGGTGCCGGCTCTGGATGACTTGCTGGCTCGGCCCGACGAAGGGCGGCACGCCCGCGAGCATCTCGAACAGCACGCAGCCGACCGAGTACAGGTCCGCCCGTCCGTCGAGCTGACGCGCCCCATCGGCCTGCTCGGGGCTCATGTAGGCGGGCGTGCCCAGCACGATCCCGGTCGACGAGAGACCCTCACCACCGGAACGGATGATGGCCCGCGCGATCCCGAAGTCGGCCAGCACCGGCCGGTCGCCGTCGAAGAGAATATTCTCGGGTTTGACGTCGCGATGCAGGGTGTTGTGGCGGTGGGCGTAGTCAAGCGCCTCGAGCAGGGCCCGGGTGATCCGGACCGCGTCGTCCACCCCGAGTTGTCCTTCCGCGGTCAACCGGTCCCGAAGGGTGGGGCCGGCGAAGAACGGCATCACGAGATAGAGAAGGTCCTCCCGTTCGCCAAAGTCGAGCAGCGGGGCGATGCCAGGATGATCAAGGGCCCGGAGGGTCTCGACCTCGTGACGGAATCGGTCGTGCCCGAGGACCCGGCCGATGGCCGGGTGAACCACCTTGATGGCCACCGACCGCTCGTCGGACCGACGGGTGGCCCGAAAGACCACGGCCATGCCGCCGGCACCCACCGGTTCGTGGACCATATAGGTCTGCTGGAGCCCGTCCCGAAGCCGGCTTAGCAACTCCCGGGTGGAACCCTCGGCGGTCCGTGCCATGCGCCTGACCGAAAGGACTCATCCAAGTTACCCGAAAAGCGCCCGACTGTGAACGGAAGCGCGCCTGGCCCCTGATCACGAAGTAGATTTGGGGAGCCCAAAACAAATTCCTGTTCCTCAACTGTTTCGATAACTGTTTCGATCCCGAGGTTGACCCATGATTCGCTCGAGCTTTCGCCTGATCGCAGGACTCGCCGTCGTCCTTGCCCTCCAACCGGGCGGAGACCTCGCCGGCCAGGGCACGCTGTTGCGGCCAGGCCAGACGGTGTCGGGTACCCTGGCGGCGGGCGACACCGCGCGCTACTCCGTCACCGTCGGCGACGACTATTACCTGTTCGGGGAAGTCGATCAGATCTCCGTCGACGTCCTGGTGCGCCTGCTCGATTCCGGGGGCATCGAAGTCGCCCGTTTCAATGGTCTGGGCCGGGGCCCGGATCGCTTCGCCGGCCCGGTGAAGAAAGCCGGCGTCTACGCCATCCAAGTCATCCCGGTCGGCAAACAGGCGGGGGCGTACCGGATCACCCTGGTTCGGTCCGAGCCGGTCGCGAAAGATCCGAAGCGGCTCGCCGATCAGCTGATGGCCCAGTATGACGGGACCGCGTCCCCGGGGGCCGTGGTCCACGTCTGGCGCGACGGCCGGGTGTTGTTCTCGAAGGCGTACGGAATGGCCAACCTGGCGTACGGGATTCCCTACACCACCGCTACCCGGACCAACATCGGGTCGACCTCCAAGCAGTTCACCGCGTTTGCCGTCATGCTCCAGGCCCAACGGGGTTTGCTGTCCCTCGACGATGACATCCGGAAACACATCCCCGAACTGCCCAAGTTCGACCACGTCGTCACGGCCCGCCACCTGATCACCCATACCTCGGGCCTTCGGGAGTTCCTCAACCTGCTCTCGATGTCGGGCCGCCGCCTCGATCACGGGGACTGGATCGACCGTCACGAGCTGATCGACATCGTGCAGCGCCAGCCCAAGCTGCAGAACGTGCCCGGCGCCGAGTGGAACTACAACAACACCGCCTACGGCTTGGCCGCCGTGATCGTGGAGCGGACCTCGGGCAAGGACTTCCCCCGGTTCATGCAGGAGGACGTGTTCGGACCACTCGGCATGACCCGGTCGATGGTGCGGCCGTCCATTCGGCACCTGGTCCCGGGCGGCTCCGAGGGCTACACCCCCGGACCGGATGGCTTCCTCCAGATCGGCGATCTCGGAGGCGCGGTGGGAGCGGGGACGATCTACACCACCGCTGGGGATCTCCAGACCTGGGTCCAGAACTATGCCAACCCCCGGGTGGGCACCGTGGCGGGGATGAAGGACATGATGACCTCGTACGTGCTGGCCGACGGCAAGAAGACGGGCTATGGGTACGGCCTGTTCATCGACGAGCAACGGGGTCTCCGGCGGGTGCACCACGGTGGGGCGGACGTGGCCCACCGCTCGATGCTGGCCTTCTACCCGACGATCAACGCGGGGATCACGGTCCAGAGCAACCACGCCGCCTTCAACAGTAGTGGCGTTGCGTTCCAGTTGGCCGCCGCGTTCTTCGGCGACGCGATGGAGCCGGAGAAGGCCAAGGACCAAGCGGCCGCGGTGGCCTTCGATCCGGCCTCCTACGATGCCAAGAAGTTCGACGCGTTCGTCGGCCGCTATGCGCTCGACGCCAGTCCCGACTTCGTGCTGACCTTCACGCGGGAGGGAGACTCGCTCTTCACTCAGGCCACGGGCCAGCCGCGGATCGCCATCGTCCCGCGGTCCGACTCGATGTTCACGCTCGCGACCGTGCCCGCCTCGGTCACGTTTCACCGCGACGCGGCGGGTAAGGTCAACGGGTTGACGATGAAACAAGGCGGTCAAGACTTACCCGCGACTCGGCTCGCCGGCACTCGGGCGGCATGGAAGCCCACGGCGGCGGACCTCCAGCAGTTCGTGGGACGCTATTTCAGCGACGAGCTGGAAACCTTCTACACCATCGCCTTGGAGCAGGACACCCTGGTGGTCCGGCATCGGCGCCTCGACGACGCCAAGCTGACGGCGGGGGAAACGGACAAGTTCGCGGGCGGCGGGCTCAATTTCTCGTTTGAGCGGGACCGGAATCAGGTGGTGATCGGGTTCTACGTGGCGAACGGACGGACCCGGGATGTGCGATTTGAGCGGATCGGACGATAACGAGGATCGACGCTACAGGACCGCCGGGATGTCGGTGTGCCGGAAATCCTCGCCGACGAACAAAAGGGGCCGGGCCGCCAGCACAGCAACGGCGTAGGACAAGCAATCGCCGAAATTGAGATTGGCGCGATGGCGGCCCTTCCCATACCGGAGGAAGGCGTCAACGGCCACGATCCCGTGATCCTCAGCGAACGGGATCACCTCGATCTCGGCCTCCCTGATCAACGTGGCGGCCAGATCGCGGGCCCCGGGCCCGAGCCGGGCGGCCACCACGATGCCGCTCTCGACGAGCGTTGGGGCCCCAATCCCAACCGCCGAGGCATCGAGAATCACACGCCACCCGGCCCGTAACCGAGGATCCGCTCCCGTTCCTTCTTTGAGAGGGCCGGTCCCGCGCCCTCTCCGGGTAGCTGGGGCCAGGCCCTTCGTTCCAGGAATACGGCCAGTCGCCGCCCCCGATTGAGGCCCGAGGCCTGGGAGGCGATGCGGTCCCGGCGAGCGAGTAAAGCCTGCCGAATCACTTCCGTCTTGGTCTCGCCGGTGAGCCGGGCGATCTGATCCGCCAGTCGCTCGACCTCGAGATTCTTGATGTTCAGAGCCATCGTGGTCGCTTGGTGTAGTTACACCAAATATGCACCATTAGGCCGCCCTCTCAGCCTAGCGAGGCCACCGCAGCTCGCCATACAGCTGGATCTCCCAACCGCACCGCCTGATCCGCGCCGACTTGCTCGAGGATGACGCCCAGCATCGCCAGCCGTTCTTCGTCCGACCACAGCAGCTCGCCGTCGATCACCTCGAATTTCTCGGGCAGGAGGTCGACCCGCGCCCGCAACTCATTCCCAACCCAGCGGCGGCCGGTCCGGCCGATGATCCACGCCACGGATGCCATAGCAACTCCTGGTGAACAGGGGCGTCCAAGGTAGGAACAACCCGGCCGAACGGCATAACCGGAAAATCGCAGTATCGAGGACTCCGAGCGGTGGAGTGCGGGGCGAGTTTCGACAGTGAGACTGGCCTTGACAGTGAAACGTAACACTGGCATATTAGCGCCATGCTACCAGATCCCGAAGGTCTCGACATCGCCACTCTCGCCGACGCCGCTGCCGTAACCCCAAGAACCGTAAGGTATTACATGCAGCAAGGCCTGCTCCCCTCGCCCAGCAAGCGGGGCCCTGGCGCCAACTACGACCGGAGTCTCGTCGATCGCCTCCAACTGATCAAACGCCTCCAGCGAGAGCATTTGCCGCTCGCCGAGATCCGCAATCAGCTCGAGTCCCTCGACGACAACGGGGTGCGCGAGGCACTCGGCGGACTCCCCGAACTGCCGCTCCCGGACCCCGGCGTCGCCTACGTCCGGAGCGTGCTCAGCCGAGGCGATTCCAATGGGATGGCCCGCGAGGACGGCCCGCTGTTTTCCGGGAAAGCCGAAGTCGCGGAAGCGCGGAAGCCGCCCAAATCGACGACCACCAAGTCCACCTGGGAGCGGATCGGCCTCTCCCGCGATGTGGAACTCCACATTCGCCGGCCGCTGACCCGCGAACGCAACAAGCTCGTCGACCGCCTGCTCGACGCCGCCAAGAACATTTTTTCCGAGGAGCCGTAACATGACCCTCTCCATCCAAACCGACCGCGCCCTCATCCGGGCCGACGGCAGGAGCACCCGGTACATCCTCGCGCGGGTCACCGCACCACGGGCCGAAGCCCGTCAAACCCGCCTGCCCGTCAACGTCGCCATCGTGCTCGACCGCTCCGGCTCCATGGCCGACGAACGCAAGTTCTCCATTGCCGCCGAAGCCGTGAAGCAGTCGCTCCGGATGCTCTGCCCGACCGACCGCTTCTCCCTCGTCGTCTACGACACGGCCGTCGACGTCCTCATGCCGTCCACGCCGGCCACGCCAGACGCCACCCGCCGGGCCTTCACGGCGCTCAACGACGTTGGTCCGCGCGGTGGCACCGACCTCGGCGCCGGCTGGCTCAAGGGCTCTGAGCAGGTGGCCGAGTTCCTCAAGGCGGACCGGGTCAGCCGCTGCCTGCTCCTGACCGACGGGCTCGCCAACCATGGCATCATGGACCGCGGAATGCTCGCGAACTTGGCCGGTGAGCAGCGCCGGCGCGGTATCGTCACGTCCACCTTTGGCGTGGGCGCCGATTTCGACGAACGGCTCCTCCGCGACCTGGCCCATGAGGGCGGCGGCAACTTCTTCTTCATCGAGGGGGCGGCGGAGATCCCGGAGATCCTCACCGGCGAGCTGGGCGAGGCCCTCGAGGTCACCCTGCGCGACGCGTCGCTCGTCATCACCTCCAACGGCGACGAACAGGTCGCGGCGCTCAACACCTTCCGCCACCGGCCGGACCACGCCCGGAACGCGATGCACATCGAGTTGGGCGACCTCACCTCGGGCCAGGAGCTGGACGTCGTGTTGCGGATGGACTTCCCGCACGGCGCCCCGGGCGAAACCGCCAACGCCGTGTTCCAGCTCCGTTCCGCGGGACAGGCCGTGGCCGGCGGTACCGGTGCCGCGGTGTGGACCTACGGGTACGACGCCGAGAACAACGGGCAGCCGCGGAACCTGGACGTCGACCGTGCCGTGGCCAAGATCTACATGGCCCGGGCCCGGGCCGAGGCCACCGAAGCCAATCGCGACGGTCGGTACGATCACGCCCGTCTGGTGGTGGAGGAAACGGCCCGTCGGATCAGGAACTATGCGGGCAGTGACGCCGAGCTTCAGGAACTGGCGCACACGGTGAGCGAGTCCGCTCACGAGTACGCGGCGCCGATGTCGGTGATGGCGATGAAGGCGTCGTACTATGCGGCGGCGGCGCCGTTGAAGGGACGGGACGAGTTCGGTCGAGCGCGGAAGGTCAGGTAGTGGACTTTAGGGCCCGCCAGCGACCACGGTGGGGCTGGGCGTAAAAAGCCTCACTGTGTAAATCACAGTGAGGCTTCTGGCTCCACTCATCGGGACGGCGGGATTTGAACCCGCGACCCGAGGTTCGGAACGTGGTCCTTCGATATGTCCGATCGGCCGCCCTGTCGCTGGCCGACGCCGAGCACATCGTCGCCCGAGCCGAAGACCTTCTCACCCAAAATCAGGTCGGCGTGACCTCGGCCACCGTCCTCCGGCTCGGGTACCAATCGGGATGCTCCGCCGGGCCCTGCGGCTCGCCTTCGGACCGAGCACTCGGACGCCGGCGGAGTTCCTCGGCGCCTGACTCTGGCAGAGGGTACTAGTTCAAGGTACTGTTTGGCCATGACCATCGCTCGGGCGCTCTGCGCCCTCTTCTTCGTCGCCGCCGGCATCGGCCACTTCATCGTCCCATCGTTCTATCTGGCCATGATGCCGCCCTGGCTCCCCGCGCCCCTTTTTCTGGTTCAGCTGAGCGGCGTCGCGGAAATCGCCGGCGGAGTCGGCCTGCTGATTCCCCGGCTCCGTCGCGCCGCCGGGATCGGCTTGGTCCTCCTCCTCATCGCGGTCTTCCCCGCCAACATCCAGATGCTCCAAAACGCCCGGGCCGCCGGCACGCCCGAGTTGGCTCTCTGGATCAGACTCCCCTTCCAGATCCTCTTCATCGGGTGGGTCCTGCTGGTGAGCCGGCCCACACCCGGTGCGCCCTTTCAGCCGGGCCCCGCATCTAGCCCCTAACCCCAACCAGGTTCGCCCATGAAGGTCGTTTGTCTCCTCGCCGCATCGCTGATGCTGGCCGTCCCCGCCGCGTCCGCCCAATCCAAGCCCGCCGAAGCCAACGCCCCGGTGGCCTTCCCCGCAACCGACCGAGGCCGGCTGGCCCGCCAGTGGCTTGACGCCTACAACGGCGGCGATGAATCGGCCTACCGGAAGTTCATGGAGACCAATGCCGAAACCGGCGACACCCCGATCGACGCCCGAGTGGAACGGTTCGGCCAGATGCGCCAAAACCTCGGCGACCTTACGGTCCTCGAAGCGAAAGAGACGGCGGACGGGATCGAGCTCAAGGTCCGAACGGCCCATGGCGACCAGGGCACCGTCACCGTGATGATCGGAACCCAACCGCCACTCCGGTTCCAGGCCGTCCGCGTGGAGATCTGAGGCTCGAGCCCCTGCGGTTGAATGGTACCAACCCACGGAAATTGGTTACCGGAAACTCGCCGGTGGTCCCATCTTGAGTGGGTCAGCGACAGTTTCGAACGAGCCATACTTGGTCTAGTTGACCAATTCCTAATGGACGCATAGATTGGTCACTACGACCAACCTGGCGGACCGATGGCTGAAACCGTGAACTTGTACCAGGCCAAGACCCACCTCTCGGACTTGGTGGACCGAGCCGCGAAGGGAGAAGAGATCGTGATTGCGAAATCAGGGACCCCGGTGGCCCGGCTCGTCCCGCTGGCGGGTTTCGAGCGGGGCCGGTCCCCGGGTGGCTGGGAAGGCGTCGTCTGGATCGCGGACGATTTCGACGCCGCGCTGCCGGCTCCTATGCTGGCGGCCTTCCTCGGCAACAATCCCGCGAGCCCCGACCCGGGGACCCGATGAAGCTGCTGCTCGACACCCATGTCTTCCTGTGGTGGCGGGCCGATCCGCGGCGGATCGACCGGCAGGTCGAACGGGCCATCAGCCGCTCCAGCCTGGTCTACGTCAGCGCCGCGTCGGCCTGGGAGGCCGCGATCAAGGTGCAGTTGGGCAAGCTCCGGTTTCCCGGGTCGTTCAGCGAGGCGGTCGAACAGAGCGAATTCAGCCGGCTCGAGGTCACCTTTGCCCACGCCGAGGCGGTCCGGGACCTCCCGGGCCACCACCTCGATCCGTTCGATCGGATGTTGGTGGCCCAGGCCACAGTCGAAGGTCTGACGCTGGTCAGCGCGGACCGCCAATTGGAGCCGTATCGCATTCCGGTGATGTGGACCTGACGATCACGGGTGCATGCCCGCCGGCATCGGGGCCGCACCCAACGTCACCTCCCCGGAAAAGCACCGAATCGAGGACGTGGCGTTCGCGGCATTGAGCAGCACGTAGTGGTAAATCCCCTCGGGAAACTCGGGCGTCGGGCTAGTGATGCCGCTGCACTGATCGAGATCCGCGGCGGTCAGCTGCCGGCCAGTCAGGTCCCGGTCGCCGTAGATCGGATAGCCGTCGAAGGCAATCCCGATCAAGTGTGAGGGGCCGCCCGCCCCATCGACCGCCGCGGTCACGCAGGGCGGCAGCGCATGGTAGTGGTAGGAGCCCATCGGCGTTGGATGCCCGTTGCAGGTGTCGAGAAACGCCACGTCCTGCCCCGCCGCGTTCTTGACCGTGAAGTTCGACGCCGTCGCCACGGTGACTCCGTCGCCCTCGTACGGGTTGAAGAGCGCCGCTCCCGAAATCATCACCCCGATGGTCCCCAGACTGGTCGAGGTCGGCCGGGCCGCCTTTCGCGGCGTCGTTGGAATCCGGAAATCATAATTCTGCGCCACTGTCGGATCCGGGGCCGCAATGGCCGTCATCGCGTTCGGCACCCGGCCGCCGCCGTTCGGTACGGCATACTCGGCCTGCCGGGAATGATTGGGAATCCCGTTCGACCGGTAGCGGATCGACCCATTCTCGAAGGAGATGGTGACGTTGGATCCCCACTTGGCCGCCTGAAGGCCTGCCGCGGTCGAGACCGTGTCTCCCGTCGACTCGACCTCGGTCGCACCACCACATCCCAGGGCCGCCAGGGCCGACGTCAGGTGGATCGCAGTTCGCCAGATCATGGAGCTACTCCTTCGAATGGGGACGGGTTTGGCAGCAATGCCCTCTTTGACAACCGGCCGGCGGAATCCATTCCATCGGCTCGGGTTTGGAATCGATCGGGCCGATCGGTTGTCCAATGGGTTGCTAATGGCGGTTGACAGGCCCGAGTCGGGGCCGTTCCTTCCGGTCGACTTCGACTCGAGCAGGCATGGACCCAGGCACAACGGACGACATCCTCATCGAGCAGGCCCGGCGGGGCGAGGACGCGGCGTTCCGGCACCTGGTGGACCGGTACCACTCCGTGGTGGCCACGACCGTGGTCGGCATGCTGGGCCCCGGCGACGAGGCGGACGATGTCGGACAGGAGACGTTCATCCGGTTCCATGCGGCGCTCGGTCAGTTCCGGGGCGAGGCGGCCCTCGGCACCTACCTCCGGCGAATCGCGATGAACTTGTCGCTCAATGCCCTGAAGCGGCGCCGGTGGACCGCGTTCCGGTTCGTGAGCCGGGACCAGAGTCCGACCTCGATTGACGAACCGCCCGTGGACGGCGTCGACCTCGAGGCGGCCGAGACCCGGGCGGTGGTCCGGGCCGCGATCGACCGGCTCGGCCCGAAGCACCGGCCGGTGGTGGTGCTCCGGATGCTCGACGGGCTCTCCACCAGGGAGACCGCGGAGGTGCTGGATCTCCCGTTAGGCACGGTGCTCTCCCGCTTGGCGCGAGCGCTGGCGGAACTCGAAACCACCCTCGGGCCCTATGCCCGGGACGGCGCACCCATCGGCGGAGGAGGCGGCAGATGAATCCTGAAGAGAAGATCGGTCGGATACTCGAGCAGGGAGCCGTGCGGTCCTTTGGACCGGGGTTTGCCGACCGGGTCATGGGCCGGCTCAGCACGACCCGGTCGATCCCGTTGAGCACGGGGCTCGAACGCTCCTTCCTCCGGCTCGTTCCGCTGGCCCTGGCGGCGGCGGCCGTGCTGGCGGCACTGAATCTCCGGCAGAGCAGCCAAGGCCAAACCAACGTCGACGCGATCCTGGGCCTCCCGGCGGTGACCCTCGCCGCGGCCTATGAACTGGGAGACCAACCATGAGAGTCGAAACCAAGTCGGCGGGGATCCTCGCCGCCACGCTGGCGTTAGGCATTCTGATCGGGATGCTGGCCCAGGCCGGGCTGGCGCGGGGGCGCTCCCGCCAGGTGGCCGCGCTCCGGGGGCCGCCGGGTTTTGTGGCCCACATGGAACGAGTGCTTGAATTGGACGGGAACCCAGGCGCCCCGGCGCGGGCGATTCTCGAGGCCACCGCCGAGCGGAACGGGGCGATCATCGGCGCGGCCCGCGAGGCGCTCCGGGCCGAGCTCGATTCGATGAAGCGGAGCCTCAGCCCGGTCCTGACCGACGACCAGAGGCGCCGGCTCGAGGACCTCGAACCGCTGCCGGACCCGTTCCGGCCGCCACCGCCTCGGAATGGCCCGCCGCCCCGATAATCGCGGATTTGCGCCTCGCGCGGCGCTCCTTTGGTTACCACGGGGGCCGGCCGCGGCGTTAAACTCCTGACGGTTGGTTCACCAGAGACCAGGAGTTGACACCCATGACGCACCTATTTTATACTCATCCCATGAGTAAACGACTGCAAGTCATCGTAGATGACGGCGAATACCGCGACCTCCAACGGGTCGCCCGCCGCCACAAGCTGACCGTCTCCGAATGGGTCCGGCGGGCCATCCGGGAACTCGCGCTGCGCGAGCCGGCCCAGAGTCCCGACCGGAAGCTCGGGATGGTTCGGGAAGCGGCCCGGGGCAGCTACCCGACGGCCGACATCGACCTCATGCTGAAGGACATCGAGCGAGGGTATCTCGAGTCGGCGCCGTGATCTTCATCGACTCGAACATCCCGATGTACCTGATCGGGGCCACCCACCGCCACAAGGTCGATGCCCAGCGCCTGCTCGAGCGCGCCATTGCCGACCGGGAAAAATTGGTCACGGACGCGGAGGTGTTTCAGGAAATCCTCCACCGCTACACCGCCATCGAACGGCGCGACGCGATCCAGCCGGCCTTCGAGGCCTTGGCCGGGGTGGTGGACGAGGTCTACCCCATCGGCATGGAGCAGGTCGAGCGGGCCCGGACCATCGTGCTCGGCCGTCCCCGGCTCCGGGCCCGCGATGCCATTCACTTGGCGGTGATGGAACGCCACCACGTGACCCGCGTCATGTCGTTCGACACCGACTTCGACGGGCTCGCTGGGATCGTCCGGCTCCACTGAGGTCTCGACCCTAGCGGCCGGTTCCCGGTCCCCAGTCTTCGTCGTCTTCGTCCTGAGCCCGGTCGCCGAGGGAGCGGGGATCCGGATCCTCGGCGAGTTCCTGCTCCGCCCGGGTCAATTCCTCCCGATCGATCTCCTCGCGATGGGCGTTAGGCAATGCTCCGGTGTACCGCGGGGATCCGCGGCGGACGAACCACACCACGCAGGCCACCAGGGCAAGGAGCGCAAGTCCGATCATCGGGGCGCCAAAACCACCCGGGCGTCGGCGGCGATGGCGCCAACCGGGTAGGTCAGTAGCGGATTGATATCGAGTTCGAGAATCTCCGGGAAGTCTTCGAACAACTGGGAGACCCGGAGCACCACATCTTCGGCGGCGCGATAGTCGATCGGCGGCTGACCCCGGACGCCGGCAAGTAGCTTGGCCGCCTTGAGTCCCTCGATCATGTCCCGGGCCTCGGACCGCGCCACCGGGGCCATCCGAAACACCACGTCACGCCACACTTCGACATAGATCCCGCCCAGACCGAACATCAGCATCGGTCCGAACGACGGGTCACGGCTGCCGCCGACGATCGTTTCCCGGCCTGGCGGAGCCATCCCCTGCACCAACACCCCCGTGATGACGGCGTCCGGCGCGTGGGCGCCGAGCGCGTCGACGATCCGGCGGTAACCGGCCCGGGCCGCTTCCCCGCCCTGGACGTTGAGGATCACGCCGCCGACATCGCTCTTATGAATGACCGCGGGGGCCACCACCTTGAGCACCACCGGCCCGCCGATCCGATCGGCGATCGCCCCGGCCTGGTCGGCGCTGGTGGCCAACTCCGCAGGCGGGGTGGCAATGCCGTAGGCCGTCAGCAGCGCCAACGCGTCGGCTTCCGGGAGCTTCCCGGCGCCGCCGGCTCGGGCTTGGTCGAGGATCGCTCGGGCCGCCACTTGGTTGACCGCCAGCCGTTCGAGCACCGGCACCGGCCGCTCGCTCCATTCGCGTTGCCGGCAGAGCGCGGCCAGGGCCCGGGCCGCCGATTCCGGGAAAATGTAGGCCGGAATCTTGGCCTCGTAGAGTCCGGCTTTGCCCTGGGGCAATCCCTCATGCCCCATCAACACCGCCAGCACCGGCTTGTCGGTCCGGGTCACCGCCGCTTCGGCGATCGCTTCGGTCACGTCACCCTGCTTGACGCCTAACGGGGGCACGAAGATGGCCACCGCGGAATCGACCGCCGGGTCGGACAACAGGGCCGTCAGCGCGGTCCGGTACCCGGCCGGGGTGGCCGAGGCGATCATGTCGAGCGGGTTTCGGATCGAGGCGTACTCCGGGAAGAGCGGTTCGAGGACGCGGATCGTGGCCGGCGACAGCTCCGGGATCTCGATCCCCTCCCGTTCGAGGGCATCGGCGGCCAAAATCCCGGGGCCGCCCGCGTTGGTGAGCACCGCCGTCCGCCGCGACCGCGGCATGGCCTGGCCCGAGAAGGCCATGGCGTAGTCGAACAGCTCCTCGACCGTGGCGGCCCGGAGCACGCCGGCTTGGGCCAGCATCGCGTCCACCGCCGCATCGCTCGCCGCCAGCGCCCCGGTGTGCGAGGACGCGGCCCGCGCCCCGACCCGCGAGCTCCCCGACTTGACGACGATGATCGGCTTGATCCGGGTGATCCGCGAGGCGATCTCTTTGAACCGGCGCGGGTTACCGAAGCTCTCGACGTACATCAGGATCACCCGGACGCCCGGGTCGTGCTCCCACACTTCCAGTAAATCATTGCCGGACACATCCGGTTTGTTGCCGACCGATACGAATTGCGAAATCCCGATCCCGTATTCCCGGGCGTAGTCGAGCACCGAGAGACCCATGGCGCCCGACTGCGACACGAACGCCGCGGGGCCGAACGGCGGCAGATTGGAATAGAAGGTCCCGTTCATCGACACCGCGGGATCGCCGTTCAAGACGCCCATGCAGTTCGGTCCCACCATCTTGATGCCCCGCTCCCGGACGAACGCGGTCAGCCGCCGTTCGCGCTCGACCCCCTCGCCGCCGATCTCCCGAAACCCCGCCGAGATGACCACCACCCCTTTGACCCCGTGGTCGGCGCACTCGGCGACCATCGGCTCGACGAGTTCCTTCGGCACCACGATCACGGCCTGATCGACCGGGTCCGGCACATCACGGATGCTCGGATAGGCTCGAATCGAGCAGATCGACGAGGCCTTCGGATTGATCGGGTAGACCGGACCGGTGAATCCGCACCGGACCAGACTCGCCACGATTTCATGAGCCACGGTGCCGGGGGTCCGGGAGGCTCCGATGACCGCGATCGATCGGGGACGGAGGATGGCGTCGAGGTCGGGACGTCGCATTCAGCAAACCTATTCGGTCCTGGGCCGGCGGCCTACCCCGCCCCCGGGTGGTGTCGGTGAAGCACCCTTTAGGGTAGTTCCGCAGGTCCCTTCATCCAGCCAGGGCTAGGCTTCAGGCAACGATCCGTCCGGAGCTTTCATGCAGAAAATGGCCCCCGCCCGAGCCCGCGGCCTCTCGACGCTGGTCGGCAACACGCCGCTCTTGGCAATCCAGCTCCGGTTCCGGGGCGGAGAGCGGACGATTTTCGCCAAATCCGAAAACCTCAACATGACGGGGAGTATCAAGGACCGGATGGCGCTCCACATCCTGCTCCAGGCCGCCCGGCGGGGAACCTTGAAGCCCGGCGGGATGATCGTCGAGGCCACCAGCGGCAACACCGGGATCTCCTTCGCCGCCATCGGCCGGGCGCTCGGGCATCCGGTGACGATCTTCATGCCGGACTGGATGAGCGTCGAGCGGATCAACTTGATCCGGTCGTTTGGGGCTTCGGTCCATCTGGTGAGCGCGGCAGAGGGCGGATTTCGGGGCTCGATCGAGCGGGCCGATGCGCTGGCCGCGGCCACGCCGGAGGCGTTCCTTCCGCACCAATTCTCCAACGACGACAATTCCGCGGCCCACGAAGCGACGACCGGCCCGGAACTCTGGGGGCAACTCACCCATCTCGGGCTCAAGCCCGACGCCCTGGTGGCCGGCGTCGGCACCGGCGGGACCATCATGGGCACGGGTCGCTACCTCCGGCGAATCCACCCGCCCATCAAGCTCCACCCGCTCGAACCGGCGAGCTCGCCGACGCTCAGCACCGGGCACAAGGTCGGGAGCCACCGGATCCAAGGGATTTCCGATGAGTTCATCCCGCCCATCGTCGATCTCGGCCAACTCGACCAAGTGGTCGCGGCCGACGACGGGGACGCTATTCTGATGGCCCAAAAGCTCGCCTGCGAATTGGGCCTGGCGGTGGGGATCTCATCGGGGGCCAATCTGATCGGCGCGCTGCTGGCGCAGGATCTCCTCGGGCCGACGGCGGTGGTGGCGACGGTGTTCTGCGACAGCAATAAGAAGTACCTCTCGACCGGCCTGATGAAGGTTGAACCGGCCAAACCGGGGTTCTTGTCGTCGGACGTTGAGTTTCTCGGTTTCTCGGTGGTGGGCCGGAACTGCGGGATGTGCGTGCCGGCCACTCGGCCCGAGGCCGACGATTGAATCGGGCGGGCGCCGGTTCCGCGTAGATTCCAGGATGCCGGCCCGCCTGCCGAAGTTCCGCGCCCTCTCCATCGCCGCGACCTGTCTCGCCTTCTTTGTCGTGGGCGGGCTTGGGCGTTTGGCCCTGGGCGCCCGACTGACCGCCTGGGATCAGGGCATCCTCGACACCATCGCCGCGGCGCGAACCTCGGGGCTCACCGCCGCGATGCAGGCGCTGAGTACCATTGGCGGCGGCGAGGTGGCGATTCCGATCGGCCTCCTGGTGACCATCCTCCTCGACCGGAAGCAGGGGAGGCAGGTCGCCGTCTGTTATGGGGTCACGGTCCTATCGGGGTGGGCCCTCAACTCGATCCTCAAGGCCTGGTTCCAGCGGCCCCGGCCGAGTCTCCTGGCCCAACTCGACAGCGTCGCTAGCTACTCCTACCCCTCAGGCCACGCGATGCTGGCCCCGTTGGTGTTCGCCTTCGGGGCCATGCTGCTCGCCCGTGGCACCTCGGTCGTCGTCACCCGGCTCTGGTGGACCGCCGGCTGGGCGCTGGCGTTGGCGATCGCCTTCTCCCGGCTGTACCTCGCCGTCCATTACCCGAGTGATGTCTTCGCGGGATTGGCGGCGGGCACCGGATGGGCGGCGTTAGGCGTCGTGGTCTACAGCCCGCTCGATCCCGATCGGCCGACGACCGAGCCGAGCCCGAAGGCCGGCTTCACGACAGGTTCATCGTCGCTGGACTAGCTTCCCGTCATGCAACGATCCCTTCGGAGTATCGAACTGAGCGAGGCCTACGCGGTCCGGCTCAAGCTCCACCTAGTCGCGAGCTTTGCCGAGTTCCCGCTCTTCGCGGCGGAAATCATCGGGGGCCAGAAACTCGCCCGCGATCCTGCCGCCGGTGTCAGGGCGCTTTCCGCCGGGCTACCGGACACGCCGGCCACGCCGACGCTTGACCGCCGGGGCCCGGCACCAGGACCCGGCGCTCGCGGGACATCGTCTCGGGATCTTCGGAGGCGAGGTAGGCCAGCATCGCGGCGACGGTCGCGTTGTTCTTGAGGTCGTCGATGATCAGCTTGTCGTAGGTGTCCCGGTTCGTGTGCCAGGTGTACTGCCGATAGTCGGGATAGTTGGATTGCAAGCGGAAGGCCGGCGCTCCGGCGCAGAGGAACGACATGTGGTCGCTGCCCCCGCGCTCCGGCTCACCGGGCACGTCGAGATCGATCAGGCTTTCGATTTCCGAGGGCAGACTCGACAACCACCGCCCGAAATGACTGCCCGCCCCCGTGAGACCCATCATCCGGATGTACTCGATTCGCCAGGTGCCGTTGTCTTGGTTGAACGCCGCTTGGAGCCCGTTGACCACCTCGGGGTGATCTTCGGCGTAGGCCCGGGACCCGATGAGGCCTTGCTCTTCCCCGCCCCAGTGGCCGACGACAATGGTGCGTTTCGGGTTCGGATAGGCGGCCTTGAGGAGCCGCATGGCTTCCATCATCATGATCGTGCCGGTACCGTTGTCGGTGGCCCCCGAGGCGCCGTCCCACGAATCGAGGTGGGCCGAGAGGAGGACATACTCGTTCGGCTTCTCGGTCCCTTTGATTTCTCCCACCACGTTGAACATCGGTTGCTCGGCGAGTTCTTCGGACCGGCCGTCGAGGCGAAGGCGGGGTCCCTGATTGTTGGCGGCGAGGCGGAACAGGAGACCGTAGTCCTCACAGCTCAAGTCGAGCATCGGGACGGTTTTGGTCTGGGCGTTGAAGACCTTGTTGACGCCCCACCCCGCCGACCAGAGCGAGGTAACGATGCCGGCCGCGCCGCTTTGATCGATGGCGGCGACGGCGCCTCGACCCAGTTTCTGGATCCGGGTGTTCCAGGCTCGGCGGACCAGGTCGCGTTGTTCCTTCATCCGGGTCACCGACGCCGGCCGGGCGAGCCGCTCCCAATTTTCGTCCGGCCGGCAGGTCGGTTCCGCTTGCGACCAGAGGATGAACTTGCCTTTGGCGTTCGGGAGCCAAGCCGCGAACGCGGCCGAGTCGGCCAGGTCGGGCGCCAGAACCACATCGCCGTCAACCGGCTTGGTGGTGCCCGGGCTCCAGGCGAGCATCAGTCCTTCGAGGGTGCGTTGTCTCGGCGCGATCAGATCAATGTGACTGTAGCCCCGTTTCCAGCCCCGCCAGGTTCCGTACTTCTCCTTCTTCGCGGCGACGCCCCACGCGGCATACTGGGCGGTGACCCAGTCGGTGGCCGCCAGGTACCCCGGCGTCCCTGAAAGCCGGGGCCCGATCGAGTCGGTCAGAATCTGAGCCAGCGTGGCCACCCGGGACCGATCCGTCATCCCCTCGTCCCAGATCCGCTTGATGACGGGGTCGGCGGTTGGGAAGGTCTGGGCCGAGGCGAAGCCGGGCAACGCCAGCGTCAGGCCGAGGGCAATCCGCAGGGGGGAAACGGGCATCGAGAACTCCGGGCAAAGGGAGGGCTTGGTGAGCGGGAAAATAGTCGGTCAGGGGGTTGCGTCCACTGCCGCCGACTGGCACCTTCCGCCCCTCAATCTGTTAATCCTCAAGACTGAGTGCGCCCACTCGCCGGAGATCCATCAATGATCCGTCTGTCACGATTCCTTTCGCTGGCCCTGCTGGGTGCCCTCGGCGCGACTGCAGCCACCGCTCAGCGCCCGGCGCCTAACCCGATGGTGGGCCTCGACGCCTACATCCAGGACGCCCTGACCAAGTTCAAAGGAGTCGGCCTGGCCATTGCGGTCGTCCGGAACGATTCGATCGTCTACGCCAAGGGATTCGGCGTCAAGAAGCTGGGCGATCCGGCCCCGGTCACGCCCCGGACCGTGTTCGCCGTCGGTTCCACCAGCAAGGCCTTTACCACCGCGGCCCTCGGCATGCTGGTGGATGAAGGTCGAATCGGCTGGGATACTCGGGTAACCGACGTGATGAAGGGCTTCGAGCTCTATGACCCCGCGGTCACTCGCGAACTCACCGTCCGGGACCTGGTGACCCACCGGAGCGGGCTCTCGCGCGGCGATCTGCTCTGGATGGGCAGCAACCTCTCGCGAGCTGAAGTGATGCGCCGGGTCCGGTACCACAAGCCGACCTGGAGCCTTCGGTCCAACTTCGGGTACCAGAACATCATGTACCTCACCGCCGGCGAGATCATCCCAGCCACGACCGGCCGGTCGTGGGATGATTTCCTCAAGGAGCGGATCTTCCAGCCGCTGGCCATGACGAGCACGACGACCACGACCCAAGGCCTCGACAAGCAACCGGACGTGGCCACCCCGCATACCGAGATCGACGGCAAACTGGTCCCGATCGAGTATCGGCGGATCGACAACATCGGCCCGGCCGGGTCGATCAACTCGAACGTGCTCGACATGGCACAATGGATCCGGCTCCACCTGAACGGCGGCATAGCCAACGGCCGCCGGCTCCTCAGTCCGGAGACCCACACCGCCATGTTCACGATGCAGATGCCGATCGCGCCGGGCGGCGAGCTCAACTTCCTCTACCCGGGCGCCAATTTCCTCGGCTACGGCCTGGGCTGGTTCCTGTTCGATCATGCCGGCCGGAAAGTGGTGGAACATTCGGGCGGGATCGACGGCATGGTCACCGAACTGGTCATGGTCCCGTCGGAAAAACTCGGCGTGATCGTGTTGACCAACTCCAGTAGCTCGATGGCGGCGTTCCCGGTGGCTCGCGGCGTGATCAACCGGTTCCTCGGCGTCAGCGCCGATCCGGTCGCCGCGATGCTCCCGATGGTGGCCATGACCGAGGCCGCCAGCGCCAAAATGGAGGACAGCATCGTCAAGGCGAGGGCGGTCGGGAAAGGTCCGTCCCAAGACCTTGCCGCCTACACCGGAATCTATGACAACCCAATGTTCGGACCCGCCCGGATTACGGTCGACAGCGGCCGGCTGAAGTTGGCCGTCGATGCTCAGTCAGCGCCGATTCGCTTGGAGCATTGGCACTACGATGTGTTCCGGGCGACGTCGATGGACCGGCGGTTGCCGAAAACCTGGGCCGCGTTCCGGATCGGCCCCGACGGTGTGGTGACCGGCCTCACGGTGGACGGATTGGAGCAGGAGTTCGTGCGGCGTCCGGCGTCGGTCGTGGCTATGGCGTGCGACCCGTCGGACCCGGACCGATCCCGCTTGGCCACTCGGCCGTCGCCGTTGGACTCAGTGACCGTATCGGCCGGCTCCGCGACCGGCAGACTCTGCTATTCCCGCCCGTCGATGCGGGGCCGGACCATTTTCGGGACCCCGTTGACGCAGTATGACTCGGTCTGGCGAACCGGGGCCAACGACCCGACCACTCTTCACCTAACCGCGCCGATGGAACTCGCCGGTATCAAGGTCGGGGCTGGTAGCTACACCATCACCACGATTCCCGGCCGGACCACCTGGCAGGTTCTGGTCACCGATCGGGGCCGCCGCCAAGAGGTGGGCCGGGCCACCTTGCCGGTCGAGACACTGCGCGAGGCGGTTGAGACGTTCACCATCCGATCGGTCCCGACGGGGCCGGACACGTCGGACCTGTTCTTGGAGTGGGAGAAGACCCGAGTGAAAATCCCGGTCAAGGCGGGGGCAGCGCCCCGCAGCTGACCCGGCGCATCGGGAAACTCATCCCCCGCGCCTGACCGTTCTGGTCGCCCTCGATCCGGGCGACCAGCGAGTCGGCACCCCGGGCGCGGTAGATGATCCGCTGCGGAAAATCGTGGCTCGGATTGCTGAAGATCACCAGGGTGTCGGTGAGTGTGATGGCCGGGAACACCGCCTCGGCCTGTCGGGAGGGACGAGCGATGTAGCTGGTCTCTGCCCCTCGGCTTTCGATTCGAAGATGTTCGAACTCCCGGGCGGTGTCGCGCACCACCGTCCGGCTCATGCCCAGCATCAGACCACCAAGCGGGGTCATCCATTGTTCGTGGATGACCCGGGGGCCGGCCCGAAGCTCCCAGCACCCGGCCATCCACCGGAGCCCTTGGACCGTGGTCGGTGATTGCGCCGCGGCAGATTGAATCCCGAGGATTCCGACGATCGCACCCATCGCAGCCAGGGTCTTTCGCATCAAGGTACTCCAAGTCGAGAGGTGAACGGGGAAGCTAGCGCCCAAAACGGCCGGGGCCTTGGACAAAAGCGACCGATCCAGCCAAACTACCCGCCGTGGACTATCTCGAACTGCTGCCCGCTCCTCCGGTCCGTCGCTTCGTTCGCTGCTATTGGTTCTTGACCGGCGCCGCTACCCCCGGCGGCCCGACCGCCGATCCTGCCCTCCCCGACGGATCGCCCGAGTTGATCATCAACTTGGCCGACCCATTTCGGGCCGTCCCCAGAGGGCGACCGCCAGAGCTCCAGCCGGTCACCATGTTGGTCGGTCAGATTACCGGACCGTTCGCGGTGGAACCAACCGGCCGGATTGATCTCGTCGGCGTCCGCCTCGAACCGTTCGGCGCGGTTGGGCTCTTCGACCCGATGACGGCGTTGACCGATCGGTGGGCCGACGGCAACGACATCCCGTCGGCCCGTTTGACGGATGCCCGCGCGGCGCTCCAACAGGCCGGCACCGCTGAAGCCCGGGCCGCCCTCCTTGATCACCACCTCGGCCGAGTCCTCGCCGAGGGGCGCCAACCCGATCCGCGAGTCGAGGCCGCGGTGGGGGCCATTCGGGCGACCCACGGCGCGACCCCGTTGGATCGGCTGGCTCAGGAACTCGGGACCACGCCCCGCAACCTCCAGCGGCTGTTTCGCCACGACGTCGGGATCACGCCGAAGCTGTTGGCGCGGATCACCCGGTTCCAGCGGGTGTTGGGAGCGTGGCGCACCGATCCAACCACCCTCGCCCGCGTCGCGGCGGAGTGCGGCTACTTCGACCAGTCGCATTTGATCCGGGACTTTCGGGATTTCGCGGGGGCGGCGCCGGCCGGTTTCCTGGCGAGCCTGCCGGAGTTTACCGGGTTCTTTACGGCGGGGCCAAAGCCGGGCCGATAGCCCGGACCGGCTTCACCCGGCTCGGGCCAAGAGCCAGAGAAACGAGCCGAATCCGATGGCCACGACGGCCCGCCGAACCCACTCTTGACCGACCCGTTGAGCCAGTCGCGACCCGACGTATCCGCCAACCAGACTCGAGGCCGCCATCACCAACGCCAGCGGCCAGACCACGGCGCCTTTAGCGGCAAACAACAGCGCCGCCACCAGATTGGCCGACAACGCGCCCCAGACCTTGAGGGCGTTCATCTTGTGAATGTCGGTCAATCCGAACAGGCCGAGCACGCCTAACGTCAGGATGCCGATGCCGGCGCCAAAGTACCCGCCGTAGATCCCGACGAGAAATTGGACCACCAGGAACGCCGGGGGAGGTTTCGGCGCCACGTCGCCGGGCGGCTGGTGGCCCCGAAGCCACCGGACGAGCGGCCCGTTCAAGACGAACAGGACGGTGGCGCCGAGCACCAGGAACGGCACGATCCGTTCGAACCGGTCGTTGCCGGTGGTGAGCAAGAGCCAGGCGCCGAGAATTCCGCCCAGAATGCCGGTGACGCCGATGCTCGCCACCCAGCCACCCACCCCGGCAAACTGGCGCCGGTAGCCCCAGAGGCTCCCCAACGCACCCGGCCAGAGTGCCATCGTGTTGGTCGTGTTGGCCGTGAGCGGGGGAATGCCGAGCGCCACGAGGATCGGAAAGGTGACTAGGGTCCCGCCGCCCGCAATCGAGTTGATCGCGCCGCCGACCAGCGCCGCAAGCGCGGCCAGCAGGAGGGATCCCACCGGCATCAGGGCGTCATGCCGCGCGCCGCCTCGACGACGCCGCCGAGAAACGCCCGCGATTCGGCCCATCGCGGCGCCGCGTCAGGCTCCGGCCACGCGCTCCAGATCACGACAACCATCCGTTCGGCCCCGTTGAGATAGAGGATCTGCCCGAAGATCCCTTCCCCCTCGAACGCGCCATCGTGGTTCGGGAGCGCGGCGGGACCCTTCGGGTACGACCACCAGAAATAGCCATAGCCCAGCGGATAGTCGGGATACAACTTGCCGTACCCGTTCGCGGGAGAGTCGGCTCGGGGGTGGCTCGCCTCGGCGACCCATCCAGCCGGCAGCACCTGCTGGCCCGCGGCCATCCCGCCGCCCAGGATGAACTGCCCGAACCGGCCGTAGTCGCGGAGCGTCGCGTTGACGCCACCCCCGGCGAATTCCTGACCCCCATCGGACTCGAGGATCCAATATCCGTCGCTCTCCATCCCGAACGGCTTCCAGATCTTTTCGGAGAGGTAGTCCGACAATGTCTTGCCCGTGGCGGCTTGGACCACCAGCCCAGCCAGGTGGGTCTCACCGGTGTTGTAGTTGTAGATCGTCCCCGCCGGACCGGCCCGGGGCAGCCCCTTCATGACGTTCTGGATGCAGCCCGGCACTCGGTCAGTGACACACTGCGTGACCTTGGCGATGTCGGCACTCTGGTCGGTATAGGCCTCATTGTATTTGACGCCCGAAGCCATTTGCAGGGCCTGCCGAATCGTGACCCCGTCATATGCCGATCCCGTGAGCGCCGGCAGGTACTGGGTGAGCGGGTCTTCGATGCTCTTGATCGATCCGTCCTGGACCGCCGCCCCCACCAGGGTCGAGACAAACGACTTCCCGACCGAGAAGGAAATCCACTTGGTGGCAGCGTCGTTCCCCTGCCGGTATCGCTCATCGAGGATCTTCCCGTCCTTGAGGATCAGCAATCCGGTGACGTGATTGCGAACCATGAAACTGTCGATGCCCAAGGCCCGGCTCCCTATCTGATACCGGATCGCCGGGAGCGGCGAGGCCGACTTCGGCAGCGGGAAGACCGTGGCACCCCGCGCGAACACTCGAACCGGCGAGGCCTGGTCCATGTGTCGATACCGGGGCACCTGCTGGTCGGGCCGCAGAAATAGAATATTCTCGGCCAAGCCAAGCGAGTCGATCGTGGCAACCGGCTTGGAGGCCGAGTCGGCGCAGCCGATCAGGGCCGCGACCGCCAGAACGAGCGTCGTCCTGGAGTGAATTGTCATCTGGATTATCCTCTCATTCGGCGAACCTGAGTGTTGGGCGACCAGGTCGTTCGAGTCCAACGATCGTCGGATCCCCGAACCGCGACGGTGACCGATCCGCTGCCGCGGCTCACCAGTTTGCCCTCAATATCACCGGCCGCCAGCAAGAACCGGTCTCCCGGGTGAAGGCTCGAGAGCGGGCCGGCCGGATCGAGTTCGATCTGGAGGCCAAGGGTCAGCTGACCCGGAGGGGCATAATCACCCGCGAGATGATAAGTCGACATGCCGCACGAGATGGAGAAAACGGGTGACCCGGACACCGGGCCATAAGCTAATCGCGGAGGAGCAGTTTTCCTCGCACCGTGATTTGTTCCGCTCGGTAGATTGAACCACCGCCGGTCGGGCCGGCGCCGGTCGCGGCGACGTTCGAGAAGGAGTAGTCGGCGGCCACTTCGAAACCCGGGGCCGGCCGATAGCCGATCCCGGCGGCAAACCGCTGGGTCCCTTTGGTAGAGTTCCCGGTGGAGAACCCGACTTGCTGAGCACCGAGACCGGCATCGAGCGAGACATTCCATCCGAGGTCGCGGCCCCGAGTCCAGCGCACCCCAAGCTCACCGTGACGAAACCGGGCCGGCGCGAAGTAGCCGTCCCGCGGCGATTCGTCGTAGCCGAGCGCCCGGCCCGCAACCGTAAGCGCCACGCTCCGGCGCGGCCGCCAGCGGAGCGACGCAAACCCGATTCGGCGCCGGTTCGGAACCGACCCGCCCTCGAGACGCCCAAGATCCCCGCCGCCGGCCAGGCCGAGCCGGGTCCCCAGCCGAGCCTCCGCCTCCGCGCCAACCGAGGTCACGTCGACACCCGACAGCATCATCGGTGCCGTCTCATCGAATCCCGCCCGCCGGGCGTTCGCGCCGAGCGAAAGCCACGATCCGAGCCGTGCCGTGCCCGCGATCGACCCCGTCACCAACTCGCGCGTTTTGACCAAGGCGCCCTGCTCCGCTCGAACCCGGATAGCCCCAACGTCGCCGACCAGGCCGATCGCGGTGCCGACCGGGAACCGAAGGCTCACTCGTCCGGTCGTGGAGGTCCCGGTCGCCGCCGCGAGCTCGGCCCACCGTTCACTGGCAAACACCCCGGCCTGGACCGGCCCGATCCAGATCCGCGCGGCGGTACCGAGCACCAAGGACCGGTTCCGGTCGCTGTCCCAGCTGCCGGTGACCATGGGCTCGACGGCCGGGGCGAGGTCGGCCCGAACCCAGCGGAGCTGCTCGGCCGCCTCGGAGTTCCGGGGGTCGGCCGCCAAGGCCTGGTTGAGCGCGTGACGGGCACCGATCGAGCGCCCGGACCACCGAAGCACCCGCGCCAGACCCACCCACCCCTCGGCGTCCTTCGGCACCCGAGTTGTAATCCGCCGCCAGAGTCTCTCGCTCCGGCCCAGGTCGCCGCGCCAGGCCGCCACCACCGCCACACCCTTCTCGGCCTCCACCCGTTCGCCCCGCGCCGCGATCATCGCATACTCTCGCTCGGCCCGGGCGAGTTGGCCGGCCCACGCCAGCGTCTGGGCCCGGGCCAACGCCGCCTCGACGTCCGTGGGTTCGCTCGCGAGCCATTGGTCGTACCGAGCCAGCGCCGCCGGAAACCGGCCCGCCCAGGCCAGCGCTTGGGCGGCGCCTAACACCGCGTCGCGATAAGTCCGGTCCCGGCCGAGAATCGAGTCATAGACGGCCAGGGCCTGGGCGGTCTCGCCGTTCCAGGCCAACGCCCTCGCGAGGGCAATCCGTCCCTCCTCATCGCGGGGTTCGAGGAGTGAGTAACGGCGATAGAGCGGAATGGCCAGGGATAAATGGCCGTCCCAGGCGTGAAGGGTGGCCAGGCGGAACACCACCCGCGACGACCCGCCCGAGTCGGCCTGCCAGGCCTCCAGGTACCGAACCCGCGCGTCGGGGAACCGGCCTTCGCGCCAGGCCGAATCGCCGGCCTGAACGATGGCCGCGAAGCGGGGGTCCTGGGATTGCCCGAAAACCGGCGAACGGCCCCCCGCCAACAGCAGGAGGACCAGGCCCCCAATTCGGACTCGTTCGGAACGGGGTAGCGGAATCGCAACCCTCTGATTTGCTTTCACTTATGCAGCCATTCGCAAATGACTTTGGGAGATCTTTCCCGGTCCTGTTGGGGCTGGTCGTCTCGGCAAGTTTTTCACCGCTGGCCGCCCAATCTGAGCCAATTGCAGAATGTGTGCCCCTAGCCCCCCATTTGGCGGCCGTCCTTGATTCGGCCTGGACCCATTATCGCGCTCAACGGATTGACTTGGCCGAGTTGACCTTTCAACGGGTCGTGGCCCGCTGCCCGGGTAACCCAAACGCCCAGGCCGGAATCGGGTATTCGGCGATGCGACAGGGCGAGCTCGATCGAGCCCGGGCCGCGTTCCAGCGATCCCTCGATGCCGTTCCCGACAACTACGAAGCGTTGACCGGCCTGGGTATGGCGAGCTATCGGGCCGGCGATATTCCGGCGGCCCGCCGACACTTCACCCGCACGGCCCGACAATTTCCGGGCGACTCGCTGACTCGGTGGTACTTGGCGCGGTTAGGCGAAAGCTTCGCGGACCGGAAACTCCCGCCGGTGGTCCGGACCCCCCGGCTCCGGGTTGACGCTCGGGTCGGTCGCCGGGTGTTCGAGGTTCCCGTTGGCGGTACGTGGCGGCCGATGTGGCTCAAAGGCGTGAGCATCGGCGCCGCGCTGCCGGGCAAGCATCCCTCGGAGTTCCCGCCCGACGACGGCACCTATCAGCAGTGGCTCGAGCTCGCCGCCGACATGAGGGCCAACACCATCCGGGTCTATACCATTCACCCGCCGCACTTCTATCGGGCGCTCGCCCAATGGAATCAGGCCAACCCGACCCGGACCCTCTGGCTGATCCACGGGGTGTGGACCGAGCTTCCGCCGGGCCCACTCGAAGAGCGGTACGATGACCCCGCCTGGCGGAAGGAATATCGCGACGAGGCCAAGCGGGTCGTCGACCTGCTCCACGGCCAGGCGGCCATCGAACCCCGGCCGGGGCACGCCAGCGGATTCTACGACACCAACGTGTCGCCGTGGGTCCTCGCGTTTATCACGGGCCGGGAGTGGGAACCCTTCTCGGTGGAGGCGTATTCGAAGCTCCACCCCGATCGGACCAAGTTTCGAGGCCGATTTCTTGAGGTGGCCAGCGGCAACGCCGCCGAAGTCTGGCTGGCGGAGGAAAGCGATTTCCTGCTTGATTACGAAGTGACCAAGTACAACACCATCCGGCCGATTGCCTACACCAACTGGCCGACGCTCGACCCGCTGCACCATCCGACCGAAAGCAGCCGGGAGGAAGAAGTGCGGCGCCGGAAATGGTCGGTGCCGGAGGAATCCCGGGAGTACGACAACGACGCCATCGGACTCGACGCCACCCGGATGCGGCCGACCGCCGCCAACCCGGCCGGCACCTTCGCGTCGTATCACGCCTACCCGTACTACCCGGACTTCATGGTGCTCGATCCGGGCTACGCCAAGGCCCGGTCACCCGAAGGCCCCAGCAGCTACTACGGCTATCTTCGCGAGTTGGTGGAGTATCACGGGTCGATGCCCGTGGTCATCGCGGAGTACGGCGTGCCGTCATCCCGGGGGACGGCCCACTTTCAGCCCCAAGGGGCGCATCACGGCGGCCATTCCGAAACCGAGCAAGCGGCCATCAACGCTCGTCTGACCCGCGACATTCACGCCGCGGGCGGCGCCGGAGCGCTCCTCTTTGCGATCATCGACGAGTGGTTCAAGAAGAACTGGGTCGTGATCGACTTCGAGCAGCCGCTGGAGCGGAACCGGCTCTGGCTGAACGTTCTCGATGCCGAACAGCACTATGGCATTCTGGCCATGCGCGCTGGGCCCCGCGATTCCGCCATGACGATCGACGGCAATCCCGCTGAGTGGGGGAATCGGGGCCACACTTGGACGTCGATCCCGGTCAACCCGGCCATTCCGGCCCCGCTTCGAGTCAAGGATTTCCGGATCCGGTCCGACGAGGCGTACGTCTACCTCCGGCTCGATGTCGGCGCCATCGACTGGACCCGAGGACGCTACCTGATCGGCATCGACACCCATCGGAGCGACCTGGGCGGGTTCCGATTACCCCACATCAGCGATCGATGCTCGGTAGGCCTGGATTTCGTCGTCGATCTGACGGGCCCGACCACCAGCCAGCTCCTGATTGATCGGCCTTACAACCTCTACCGAACCGTCCCACTATCCGGGAGCAACCCGCCGCGCGCCATGCAGGTCTACAATCGACCCTGGGAAAGTGTGGCCCATGACGACCCGCAGTGGGATACCCTGGTGGTGGAGACCAATCGGGTTCGGGTCGGCCGGGATGGGACCGTTTACCCGGCTATTACCTATCAGCGCAACCAGCTCCGTCACGCCCGGCAGGCGGAACATTCCCTGGCCGATTGGTTCGCCGACCCTGCCACCGGAACGATCGAAATCCGGCTCGGGTGGGGTATGCTGCATGTGCTCGACCCGTCATCCCGTTGGGTCCTTCGCGGCATGGACGCTGGGGGCGGACCGGCGGGTGTCACGACAACCGGATTCAATTTCGTGGTGGCGAGCTACGACCCGGGTGCCCCGAACATGGGGGCTCGGCTCGGTTGCGGACCCGGTTCCGAACCCTTTGCGTATCGCTGGGAGCCGTGGGAGGCCCCAACCTGGCACCAAGAGCGAAAGCCGCTGTTCGACTCCATGCAGGCAACGTTCCGGGACCTCATGACGGTTCCGGTTCGCCCGCCCCGCTGATCCGAGCCCAATGGCCACCGAGGGCATCGAGCGGTTCCGGCAGTCTCTGGCGGCCTACGTCGACGCCATTGAGGCCGCCCGCAACTCGCTGGCCACCGATCTCGATTCGGCCGCCTCGATTCGACGAATGGCCGTGCGACTCGAGGCCGCCGCGGGGTTGAACGGGTTTCGCACCGTCCAGATCGCGGCGCGTGCGGTCGAGATCAGCGAGGGGCCCGAACTCGGCGGCGCGGTGGACCGGCTCCTCTACGCCCTCCTCAACGCCGTCTCCGTCGATGGCATCCGAGAGACCACCGTCTTGATCGTCGAAGACGACGCGGTCTTTCAGCGGTTGCTCCAAAAGGTGCTGGCGCGGAGCGGGAGGCACCTCGAGATCGCGGAGCGGGCCAGTGACATGCTCAAGGTGTTCCGGACCCGGTGGGTCGATCTCATCGTGCTCGACATCGGCTTGCCGGACATGGACGGACGCGAAGTGTTGACCGCGCTCCGCAAGAACCCGGTGACCGAGAAAGTCCCGATCCTGATCCTCTCCGCGCGCGACGAGCCCTGGGTCGAGGCCGAATGCCTGGCGCTCGGCGCCGACCGATTCATGTCCAAGCCGGTCGATCCGATTGCCCTCGAGGCCGCCGTGGCGAGTCTCTTGGCGCCGCCGAGGCCGGCCGAGACCGCCCCGGGCCCGGCGCCCGGCCCGGCGCCGGTGTCCGGGCCCCGGGTGGAGTCCCCAGCGGGCCGGGAAATCCTGTTGGCGGAACACGATCCACTGACCTCGGAAATTATTCGCCATCGCTTGGGCCGGGAGGGATACCATGTGCGCCACTTCACCAGCGGAACCGCCGCACTCCAGGCCGCCAAGAGTTTGACACCCGTCGTGGTGATCCTCGACGCCATGACGCCAGGAATCGACGGCATCGAGTTGCTCCATCAGCTCCGAGCCCTCCCGCACTATCGCACGACGCCGATGTTGGTGCTCTCGGACATCGGGAGCGAACGTGAAGTGGTCCGGGCCCTCGACGCCGGCGCCGACGACTTCATCCGGAAGCCGTTCTCCCCCACGGAATTGGTCGCCCGGGTCGAGCGACTGCTGAAACGCTCGTGATCGGGGCCCAGATCCTGGATTTCTACCTGGAGCGCCCCGGATTGGCGCTCCTGATTTTCGGCAACATCGTCTTCCTCCTTGGCACCCTGTTTCTGGCGTTCGCGGCCTTGGCGCTCCGGAGCCGGAACGACCACAAGGCCGCCCGATGGCGGCGGCTCGAAGGCCGCTGGGAAACCAAGACGCTGGAGGTCGTGACCGAGACGGCCCCGGCGCAAGCTGCATGGGACTTGGTTGATCCCAAAGACCAGCTCCGCTTCGTCAGCTTCTTGCTTCGATTTGCCCGCCGGCTCACCGGCACCGAGCGGAAGCGGGTCGACGACCTCGCCGCGCCCTATCTCGACCAATTGCTCCCCCAACTCACGGCCCGGCAACCGGAACGTCGGGCCCGGGCCATTCAGACGTTGGCCACGTTAGGCCAACGCCGGTACCACACCCAGATCGAACGGAGCTTGTCCGACCCCTCGCCGCTGGTCTCGATGGTCGCGGCCCGGTCGCTCGCCCGGCGGGAAAGCCCGGACTTTGCCGTGTCGATTCTTGGCCATCTGCACCGGTTCGGGCATTGGCGGCCGAGTTTCCTGGCGTCGATGTTGGCCTCGGTGGGGCCGGCGGTGGCCCCCGCCCTCCGCACGGCGCTCGGTGACCCCTCGTTCGACCCCAAGGTTCGGGGCGTGGCCGCCGATGCGCTCCGCGAGCTCAACGACTACTCGGCCGGCGACGTGGCCGCCCAGGTACTCGCTACCACCGTTGATCGCGACCTTTTGGTCGCGACGTTAGGCCTCCTATCCCACGTGGGCCGGGCGGAACATCTGCCCGCGGTTCGGGCTCATCTGGAATCGACCGAGCCGATCGTCCGGGCCCGGGTGGCCTCCGCGCTCGGCCGAATCGGCGGACCCGACGACATCGCGAAACTGACGGCGGCGTTCGATGATCCGTCGCCCTGGGTTGCCTTACGGGCCGCCGAGGCCCTCCACGAACGGCGCGACCCGGTCCTCAGCGAGCTCGCCGAGTCCAATCACCCCCGCGCCGCCTTGGCCCGTCAGATGTTGAAGGGTGGTGGCGCCTGATCGATTTCCTCTATCGGGTGACCATCGGGCTCCTCGACGCCTTCAACGTCGTGGTCCTTGCGTACTTCGTCATCCTCAACATCGGGTACTTTCTCACCGGCCTGTTTGCCTTTCGGTCCCTCCGCCGGTACGTCCGCCGGCTTCAGACCCTCGACATTGAGGACCTGCTCGGCAGCGCCGGGATGCCCCCGATCACCCTGATCGCCCCGGCCTTCAACGAAGAGCCGACCTGCGTCGAGGCCACCCGGTCCCTGCTGACCCTCCGGTACGGCGACTTCGAGGTCCTCTTCGTCAACGACGGATCGAAGGACGGCACCATGACCCGGATGATCGAGTCGTTTGCCCTCGAGCCGACGTACCGGTTGCCCACCGGTGAGATTCCCACCAAAGGGGCGCTCCGGGGAGTTTACCGGAGCCGGAGCCACCCCAAACTCTGGGTCATCGACAAGGACAATGGCGGCAAGGCCGACACCCTCAATGCGGGGCTCAACTACTGCCGCACCCCGCTGTTCTGCGGCATGGACGCCGACAGCCTCCTCGAGCGTGAGGCGCTGACCCGAATTGTCCGGCCCTTCGTTGAGGACGCCCGGACCATTGCCGCGGGCGGCATCATCCGGATCGTCAACGGCTGCACCGTCGGCGAAGGGACGGTGACTGATGTCCGCCTCCCGAGCGAACTGGTGCCGCGGCTCCAGGTGCTCGAGTACCTCCGGGCCTTCCTGGCGGGCCGGATGGGCTGGCATGAGTTGGAGGCTACCCTGATCATCTCCGGCGCCTTCGGGGTCTTCCGGCGCGACATCGTGGTCGAAGTCGGGGGGTACGCCACTGACACCGTGGGCGAGGACATGGAGCTGGTGGTCCGGCTCCACCGACATTGCCGGGAGAAGAAGATCCCGTACACGATCGGCTTCGTCCCGGATCCCGTCGCCTGGACCGAGTGCCCGGTCACCCTGTCGGTCCTGGGACGCCAACGGGACCGCTGGCAACGGGGCCTGATCGAAACCCTCTGGCGCCATCGGGTCATGCTGTTCAACCCCCGCTATGGCCGGGTCGGGATGATCGCCTATCCGTATTTCGTGTTCCTGGAAATGCTGGCCCCGCTGGTCGAAGTGTTCGGCTATGCCACCTTCGTGATCGCGTTGATCCTCGGGCGGGTCTCCGATATCTATGCGGCCGCGTTCCTGACCCTGGCCATCGGGCTCGGGATCGGGCTCTCCATTACCGCGGTGGCCCTCGAGGAGATGGGGTTCCGCCGCTATCCCAAGCGGAAGGACCTCTATCGGTTGATCGGCCTGGCGGTCATCGAGAACTTCGGATACCGCCAGCTGACGACCTATTGGCGGCTTCGCGGGATGGTCAACCTGCTCCGGAAGAAACACAGTTGGGGCACCATGGAACGCCGCGGCTTTGGGCCGCCCCAGCCGCCTCCCTGACCCGGCTGGCCTCACGGTCCTTTCACGTAGCCTCGGTAGATTTAGGGATTACCTTTCGGCCTGATGGAGATCCTTCGGTGACTCAGACGTTCCGCTACTGCCCGTCCTGCGGGGCTCCGCTCCAGGGGCGGTTCTGCAGCGCGTGCGGCACTGCCGCTGACGCCCCCCATTCGGCCCGGCCCGCGGGTGGCCGGAATACCGTCCCCTACGTCTTGGGCGCGGCGTTGGTCGTTGCGTTGCTGGGCTCGGTGTTCTGGTCCAATCGGGACCAAACGCCCCCCCCGCCCTTGCCAGTCCAGGCCACCGGTGGACCGGAGGCCGGAACCCCCGACCTTAGCTCCATGACCCCCCGGGAGCGGTTCGACCGGCTCTTTGAGCGGATCATGCGGGCCAGCGAAGGCGGCGATTCGGCCACCGTCAGGACCTTCTCCCCGATGGCGCTCGCCGCCTACGGCATGCTCGAGGCCGTCGACGCCGATGCCCGGTTTCATGCCGCCATGCTTCGAATTGCCACCGGGGACGCCGCCGGGGCCGCCGCCTTGGCCGATACCATTGGCAGCCAGCAGCCCGGCCACTTGTTCGCCCCCTTGATTCGGGGCTCGGTGGCCCGGCTCCGCCGGGACCCGGCCGCCGCCGCCGCCGCGCACCGGGAATTCCTGGCGGCCTACCCGGCCCAGATCGCCCTCACCCGCCCCGAGTACACGGGCCACCAGAACCTGCTCGACAGCTTTCTCAAAGAGGCCAAACCATGACACTCCTGGGTCAATTTGCGCTCTGGATGGCATTCCTGCTCTCGATCTACGTGGCAGCCTTCGCCTTCATTCCCAGTTGGCGCCAACGTCCCGACGCCGGGGTCGTCGTCGAACGGTCGAGCTACGCGATCGCGCTCGTCCTCTGGGTAGCGGCGGTGTCGCTCTGGAAGGCCCTCTTCGCGCACGACTTCAATGTCGAGTACGTCGCGTCGTACACCTCGCGAAACTTGCCCGACTACTACGTCTTTGCCGCGCTGTGGGCGGGCCAGAAGGGATCGCTGCTGTTTTGGGCCCTGGTCTTGGCGAGTTTCGGAGCGATTGCGCAGGCCGTCACCAGTCGCCGGTACGCCGTGCTCCTGCCGACCGTCGGAGGCGTCACCAGCACGGTCGTCCTGTTCTTCCTGGCCGTGATGCTGCTGTCGGGGAGCGCCAACCCGTTCGAACGGCTCGCCTTCACGCCGGCCGACGGCAACGGACTCAACCCCCAGCTCCAAAATCCCGGGATGGTCATCCACCCACCGCTCTTGTACCTCGGCTACATCAGCATCACCATTCCGTTTGCCTTCGCGATCGCCGCGCTGGTGACCGGCCGAGTCGATACCGGATGGATCCACGCAATCCGGCGGTGGACCCTGCTTTCCTGGCTCTTCCTGTCGGCCGGGATCACCTTGGGAATGTGGTGGGCCTACGTCGAGCTCGGCTGGGGCGGCTACTGGGCCTGGGATCCGGTCGAGAACGCCAGCTTCCTGCCCTGGCTCACGATGAGCGCGTTTCTCCATTCGGTCATGATCCAGGAAAAACGGGGCATGTTGAAGCGGTGGAACCTGGGCCTGGTCATCGGGTCATTCCTCCTCAGCATCTTCGGCACCTTCATTACCCGCTCCGGCGTCATCGCGAGCGTCCACAGCTTCACCCAATCCAACATCGGCGCGTTCTTCGTCGGATTTCTGGTCCTGACGGCGTTCGCCAGCTTCTCGCTGCTCTATTTGCGGTGGCCGTCCCTCAAGCCCGAGAGTCAGCTCGACTCCTTGGCCAGTCGGGAAGCCGCTTTTCTGTTCAACAACCTGCTGTTGGTCGGAATCGCCTTCAGCGTCCTCTGGGGCACCCTCTTCCCGATCCTCTCCGAGGCGGTCCGTGGCACCAAGATCACCGTCGGCCCGCCGTTCTTCAATCAAGTGAATATCCCGTTAGGTCTCGGCCTCCTGGCCCTGACCGGGATCGGCCCGCTGATTGCCTGGCGCCAGACGTCCACCTCCAACCTCCGTCGCCAGTTCATCTTCCCGGTGTCCACCGGGATCGTCGTCACCATCGTGCTCTTGGCCCTCGGGGTCAGAGACCCCTACGCGATGATGACCTTCGGTCTGGCCGGTTTCGTGGTCGGAACCGTCACCCAGGAGTTCTATCGCGGCGTCCGCGCCCGCCAGCGGATGCACGGCGAACATCCGGTGCTCGCGTTGGGACGTCTGATTACCAGGAATCGTCGTCGCTATGGCGGTTACTTGGTCCACATCGCAATGGTGGTCTATTTCGTGGCGTTCGCCGGGATGGCGTTTACCCGGACTCGCGAGGCCACCCTGAGCGTCGGCGACACGGCCACGATCGGGAGCCCGTTCGGATACGAGTACGCCCTCAAGTTCCTCGGGATTTCCCAGTACGCCGCGTTTAACCGCCAGGTCTCGGTGGCGTCCTTGGAAGTGACCCGGAACGGGAAGAAGCTCGGGATCATGACCTCGGAGAAACGGCAGCACGTCGACAGTTTCGGCAAGCCGACCTTCCAGCCCTCCACCGAAGTCGGGATCCGGAGCGATCTCCGCGAAGACCTCTACGTCGTGTACGCCGGTTCGGTCGACGGGACCGAACGAAGCACGTTCCGGATTACGGTCAATCCGTTGGTCTGGTGGGTCTGGGCCGGCGGCGTGTTTCTGATCATTGGAGGACTCATTACGATGTGGCCCTCGGCCTGGAATGCCAATCTCCCGCCAATCCGGGAGCGGACCCCAGCGGCCCCTGAACCGGCGGCCGTCGGATGAACCGGCGCACCCTGTTGGCCGCCCTCGTGGCCCCAGTCGCCCTCCAGCGGCTGGTGGCTCAAACCCAGGCCCCGAAGACCGGGGCGGCCGACCCTCTCCGCGACCCCGCGTCGGTCGGCCAATTGCGGGCCGAGGCCAACCCGCTCGACAACAATGAAACCGTCAAGGATATCGAGCGGCGGCTCAAGTGCACCTGCGGATGCAACCTCGACATCTTCACCTGCCGGACCACCGACTTCACCTGCACCTACTCGCCCGAGCTTCACAAAGAGGTCATCGCCCTCTATCAGGCCGGCCAGACCGCCGATGACATTGTGGCCGCGTTCGTCGCCAAACACGGCGAGCAAGTTCTGCTCGCCCCACCCGCCCGCGGATTCAACATCCTGGGCTACATTCTCCCGACGGTGGCCGTGGTGCTGGCCGCCGGCACCCTTGGCTTCGTGTTGGTACGCCGGCATCGGCTTCGCCTCGAGGCCCAAACCGCCGCGCCGATCCGATCGGCCTCGAGCTCTGGCCTGACGGCGGAACAACAGGCCAATCTCGACCGGGCGTTGAACGAGCTCGACGCGTGATTCTCGAACTGATAACCGCCATGCTCCTTGGTGCCTTGGTGCTGTGGATGGCCCTCGGTGCGCTCGGAACCCAGACTGCATCCGACGGCCTCGAAGAGGCCGATCCCCTCGAGGAGACGCCGCGCGGACGGGCCCTGCTCGCCATCAAAGAACTCGAGTTTGACCGGGCCACCGGCAAGGTATCCGACGAAGACTACCAGAGCATTCGCGGCCGCCTGGCCCTTGAGGCCACCGAGGTACTGGGTCGATCCGCGGCGGTCAGCGCCCCGGCGGTGACGACATTGAGAGGGTGCCCGCAGTGCGGTCCGCGCCCCGAGGCCGGGGCCCGCTTCTGTTCGGCCTGCGGCCTCCCGGCCGCCTAAGAAAACCGCGACCGAACCCGGGCCAGAATCTGGTCCAGCCCCAGCTGGAACACCGGGTTGTCGCGGACCTGATCGAACAGGCCGGACGAGTAAAACCGAAAATCAAACGCGGTCGGCGACATGTCGTGGGCTTTCCGAAGCCACCGGATGGCCGCCTCGGCGTCGCCGAGTGAGGCGTGGTAGGCCCCGATGAACCCCAGGGTGTACACCGACACCGCATTCCGGCCGGCCATCGGAGTCAGGCTGTCGATCAACGCGGCGGCCTCGCGCTCGCGCCCCAGCCGGTGAAGGCACATCGCCGTGACCGGAACGCCGGGGTCCACCAGCTTGAGCGCCACACATTGCTCCGCCTTGCCGCCGAGCATCAGGGCCACCCCGGCAATGACGCGCCACCCCGCGAACCCGGGATCTCGATCGGCGGCCAGCATGGCCTGTTCGGCGGCCAGGCCGTACTCTCGGGCACCTAACGCAGTCAGTGCCAAACCACCCCCCCGCGTCGTGGCATTGAGCGGATCGAGCGCCACCGCCGCCCGCATGTCCTCGAGCGCCTCCCGGTGGCGGCCGATCCGGCTTAACGCGAATGCCCGGCTCAAGCGAACCCGTCCGTCCGCCGGCGCCAGCGCCGCCGCCTGCTCCAAGTCGGCCAACGCCTGCTCGGCCGGCGCACCGGTCTCGAATCGGGACGACCCGCGGGCCGCCCAGGCCTGCGCGGATGTCCGGTCGAGGCGCACCGCCCGCTCAGCCCAGCGGAGCGATTCCGCCAGCGTCTGGAACGGGTCGCGCTCACCGGAAAACCCGAGATTGACGTAGAGCCGAAGCGCGTTGCTCAACTCAACCGCGGCCCCCGCAAAGGTCGAATCGAGCTCGAACGCAACCTCGAACGCCGCGATGGCATCGAGAATCAAGGGCTCACTCCCCGCGTCCTGCAAGGCCACCCCGCGGGCCATCGCCTCGACCGCCGCCGGGTTCTGTGACCCCGCCGCCGGGGCCGCCGCCGCCCGCAGGGTCGGCACCCGCTCCGCCAGCGCTTCGGCCACTTGGTTGGCGATCGTCTCTCGCAACATCAGAATGTCCCGCAACGGCCGCCGGTATGACTCGCTCCACACATGAGCGTCGTTCACGGCGTCGATCAGCTGCAGCGTGACGGCCAACTCGGGGCCGCTCCGCTGCACCGAACCCTCGACGAGATAGCGAATCTGCAGGGAGTCGGCCACCGTCCGCGTGGTCCAGCCCTTCCGGTTGACCGCCTCCATCGTGGTCCTTGAAATGACCCTCAACCCCTTGATCTTGCTCAATTGGGCCGACACTTCCTCGGTAATCCCGGCCGAGGCCACCGCCGACGCGGAATCGCCCCCGATCGCATCGAGTGGCTTGACCCCGATCGAGCTCAAGAAACCAGTCCCATCCACGGCAGCTTCCGCCGGAGGATTGTCGGGTCCACCTCGCCCTCGAAGGGCCAGACCGGCGATGACCAGGATCCCGACGCCGGCCCCGGTCATGAGCAGTCGCTTGAGGGCCGGTGGCGTCGACCCGAGGCTGGAACCCGCCGCCAGGCTCGCGGGAGTGATCCGGGGCTGGGCCCCGGTTGGGGTGGCCCGTTCAAGCGTCTCCGCGGCCTCCACCAACCCCAGCGCATCGGCAAACTCCTGCGCCGACTGAAACCGATCGCCCGGCTCCTTGGCCATGGCGCGCGAAACAATGGCATCGAGTTCTCGCGGAGCCGCCGAGCGACAGGTCAGGATCGCCGCCGGCGCCTCGGTCATGTGCATCTGCATGACCCGGCCAACGGTCGCCGCCACGAACGGCGGCCGGCCCGCCAGCATTTCGTACAGTACGCAGCCCAGAGAGTAGATGTCGCTCCGGTGGTCGACCTCGCCCCGGCCGGAGACCTGTTCGGGGCTCATATAGGCCGGCGTTCCCAACGGGAGGCCCACCGCGGTGATCGTGGCCTGGCCACTGTCTCGAATCGCCCGCGCGATCCCGAAATCCGCCAGCATCGCCTGCCCGGCCGAGAGCAGGATGTTCTCGGGCTTGATGTCCCGATGGATCACGCCATGATGGTGGGCATGCTCGAGCGCGCCCGCCACCTGCCGGGCCACCCGAACGCTCTGTTCGATGTTGCACTGCTTTTCCCAAATCAGCCGCTCCCGCAGCGACTCGCCGACGACGTGCGGCATGACGTAATAGACGAGGCCGTCGCGGGCGCCCGAGTCGATCAGGGTCAGGATGTGGGGATGCTGGAGTTTGGCGGTGAACTCGATTTCCCGGAGAAACCGCTCGGCCGTCGTGGCCGTCGTCAACTCCGGCTGGAGCAGCTTGATCGCCACCTCGCGGCGGTGGCGCTGGTCGCGGGCCAAATAGACGGTCGCCATGCCGCCACGGCCGATTTCCCGTTCGATGGTGTACTGGCCATCGAGGATTCGGGCGAGCCGGGCGAGGAGTGGGTCAGTGGCCAAGGCGCTTCACGTCCGCGTGCGCGGCTCGATCATGAGGTCGTGGACATGACGTTGCCCGGCCACGATCGGTGGACGGGCATACCGGCCCTCGGAGTCGAGAATCCAGGCGGACGGCTCCGCCAGCAGGTCATCGAGCATTCGGCCCAACCGGGCTTTGAGATCGCGTCGTTCCACCGGGGCCAGCACTTCGACTCGGCGCCGGAGGTTCCGCGGCCGAAGATCCGCCGACCCGACAAGATACTCGTCCAGGCCGCCGTTTCCGAAGTGATAGATCCGTTGGTGCTCGAGGAACCGGCCCAACACGCTCCGAACCCGGATTCGATCCGAAAGCCCGCGGACGCCGGGCCGGAGGGCACAGAGTCCTCGCACCAGCAGGTCAATCTCGACCCCGGCTGCCGATGCCCGGTACAGCGCGGTAATGACCTCGGGGTCCTCGATCCCGTTGACCTGGATCCGGATCCGCCCGGGCCGGCCGGCCGCGTGGTGCTCGACCTCACGGTGGATCCGCGCCAGGAGCCCCGGTACCGTCCCGGCCGGCGAGACCAGCAAGCGACGCATCGACCCGGCCGGCCCCTGGGTTGATCCGGTCAGCTCGTTGAAGAGATCCCCGACGTCGGCGGTGAGCTCCGGATCGGCGGTAAAGAACCCCACGTCCGTATAGGCCCGGGCCGTCCCCGCGTTGTAGTTGCCGGTGCCGATATGGGCATACCGGCGGACCCCGGTCGCGGCCTGACGAACGACCAAGGCGACCTTGGCGTGGGTCTTGAGCCCGACGAGGCCGTAGACCACCTGCGCCCCGGCCTCCTCGAGCCGTTTGACCCATTGGGCGTTCCGGGTTTCGTCGAAGCGGGCCTTGAGTTCGACGAAGGCCGCCACTTCTTTGCCCTGCTCCGCCGCCCGGACCAGAGCATCGATCAACCGCGACCGCTCGCCGACCCGGTACAAGGTGATCTTGATGGCGGCCACATCCTCGGCGACGGCGGCCTCCTCGATGAACCGCGTGACGGTCGCCTCGAAGTCGTCGTACGGATGGTGGACCAGTTGGTCGCCCTGGTCGATGCGCTCGAGCACCGATCCCGCGCCGAACGGATCGCGCGCCACCACCGGCGGATACTGATCGGCCGCCGGGAGCCGGCCGGCGAGATCCTTGAGGACCGAGAGGTCAAGCCATCCACCCTGAGCGTAGACGTCGGCACTGCCTAACGTGGCTGCCGCCCCCCGTCGTTCGAACCGGAGTTCCTTCATCAACAGATCGAGCACCAACGCGGGGGCGCCCCGTTCGACCTCGAGCCGCACCGGAGCGTTCTGCGACCGGCGGCGCACATCTTCCTCGATGGCCTGCAGCAGGTCCCCAGCGTCGTCGTCGTGGACGTCCAGTTCCGCCCCGCGGGTGATCCGGAACAGCCACGCCTGCTCCACCGGCCGGTCCGGATAGAAGGCCTGAAGGTTGGCCCGCACGACGTCCTCCACCAACACCAGGTCGGTGGTATCGGGCACGGGAATGAACCGGGGAAGTCGCGGCGGAATGGCTAGGTAGGCGAAGTGAATCGGCCCCGTGTGGATATCGCGGACCAGTACGGCGAACGCCAACGTCAGGTGGGGGATGATCGGAAACGGATGGCCCGGCGCCATCGTCACCGCCCGGGGCGTCAGCAGGGGTAGCAGCTCGGTTCGGAAATGCCGGCCAAGGGCCGCTCGCGCCGGCGGATCGAGCTCAGCCCACATCCGAACCCGGGCGCCACGAAGCGCCGCCTCGGCCACCAACGCCGCCGCCGCCCGCCCTTGCCGTTCCACCAAACCCGGAACCCGGGCCGCAATGGCCTCGCACTGCTCGATGGCGCTCAACCCGTCGAAGCTTCGCTTGCCGTCGCCCTCGGCAACCGCGGCTTTGAGCGCGCCAACCCGGACCGAGAAGAACTCATCGAGGTTGCTGCCCACGATCGCCAGGTAGCGGAGCCGCTCGGCCAACGGGAGCGTTCGATCCTCCCCCATTTCGAGGACCCGTTCGTGAAAGGCCAACTGGCTCAACTCGATGTTCAAGAAATGCTCCGCCGGAGCGTCCGTCTTCACCCGCCCCACCGGGCGCTCCGGCCGCTCCGGCCGCCGGACCTCGCCCGGTTCCACGCCGGTCCCCAGGGCCGACGGCCGGGCCAGCCCGACCGCCTCCGAGGTTCCGATGGCCGAGGCCACATCGAGGCGCGATGCCAGGGCCAGGGCACCTAACGTCTCCGGATGGCGGAGCTCGGGGGTGCCGACTTTGCCCAGTGCTTCGGGGAGCGTGAGCCATTCGATTGGAACCGGTGGGGCGTCACCCCGGCCGCGAATCCGGCGGGCCATCCAGATTTCGAGCGTGGCCCGCTCCTCGGACCCCGAGGCGGTGCCTAGAAGCGTCAGGTCCCCGACACCGCTGTCGAAGAGATACCGGAGCAGGTGTCGGCACGCCTCTTCGCCGCTGCCCCGCGCGACCGGCAACGCCAGGCTCTCGTTTTCCCGCAGGAAGGCGACCCCCCCGCTGTCGACGGCCAGCAACGCGACCGCCCGCTGGGACGCGATCATCCGGGCGGTGGCTTCCCCGGTCATGGCCTCGATCAGGTGCGAGGCGCGCACCGATTTCGAGACGACAAGCGGACGAAGCCCATGGTCACCCTCGAGCGACGCCGCGATCTGTTCCAAGTGCGGACCGCCGGGAGCCAGTCGGCGAACTTGGACCTCCTCGAAGGTCCGGGCCAACCCGCCGTGGCGGACCGTGCAGAGATCATAGAGGAAGTGGAACCGGGGCGTCCGACGGAGCCAGCCGCCGGTGACGGTCCGGGCCCATCGCTCCGTTTCCACTTCGATCCGGGGCTTGAGCAGGACGGGGTCGACCATCCCGCGCAACCGGCGCGCCGGTTCGCTAGTTCCCTCGAGCGCCCGCCGCGCATCGAGTTCCTGGACTGGCGCCTCCCATCGCTCCGGCGGGTGGTCGGTCGAGCCGCCGACCAGCAGACCCAAGACCCGCTGGTCATCCGCCTGAATCCGGAGCCGGCACACCACCCCCCGGCCGCCTAACGCCAAGTCGGGAGTATCGAGATAGATGTCCCGGTGAAAACTCCGGACCGGAAGGTCCGCCTTGAGGCCGAGCGGCAGCGGGGCGTCCCGGAGGCGCCCGAGGGCCTCCACTCCATCGACGGCACAGCGGAACTGGGAAAGAGGCGCCACGCGCTGCCTAGGTCAGGTCAACCGAGAGCACCCGCCCGACCACCGCCCGGCGGACCGATTCCAACAGGACCGGGCCCGGCACGCTCTTCTTGAGCTTGACCCGGTACAGAATCGTCTGGCGCCCCGCGTCGGCCGTTGTCACCGCCTCCAGTTGCCAGAATTTGGCGCCCTCGCCCAGAGCGACCTCGATGCTCCGACGGATCGAATCGACATCGCCACCGGGCGCCGCGATCCGAAGCGTCGCGTCGAACCGGGGCACCTTGAGTTCGCCGGTCACCGCCACGCCCATTTCCTCCGACAACCGCTCCCGTCGTTTCTTGGCCCGTTCGGCCAGCGCCAGGAGTTGTTCCGGGGTCATCGACCGGAGCAGCACCGAATCGACCTGGGAGACAAAGGTGCCGGTCCGCCGGGCCTGGGCTTGCCGGAGCTGGGCCAACCGGCGCTGCGCGGGCGGGCCGTCGAACGCCGCCGGGGTCCGCCCGAAGTCGGTCCACCACAAGGTCAGGTTGATCAGGTTGTAGAACATCGACAGCACAACCGCCACCGACATCACCTGGACTCCGCAGGAGAGGCCGACCCCGATGGCCAAAAAGATCTGCACCGCGTCCTTGGTGTCCTCGAGCCGGTTCCGAAACGCGATTGCCCCGACGATCCCGCCCAAGCTGAAGGCCAGGGCCACGTTGCTTTTCACCAGAACGACGATGGCCGCCACCACGATCGGCAGGATGATCAGCGTCTGCACCAGCGACTGCTGGTAGCCCCGCTTCTGCCGGGTCAGGATGTACACCCAGGCCACCGGCAGCATCAGGAGATACGAGCCCAACATGGCGATGATCGCCTCGATCGCGGCCTCTTGCGCCGAGAGCGGCGTGCTCGACGCGCCCGTCAGCAGGTTCGAGGGCGACGCCAACTGATCGAACCGCCCCGAGGTGAACACCCCGGGCAGGTTCGGCGCGATCTGGTACAGTACCAGAGCCAGCGCCGCCAACAGGATGTAATAGGCGACCACCCTGGCAATCGGCTGATCGGCCAGACGGGATACCAACCCGGGTTTGAATGGATAGCTCATGGCAGCAATCTAGCTAGAATCCGAACTCCGCTCGGGCTTAGATCTTGTTTCCCCTCGTCGCTATGGCCGAACCCGGCGCTGATGCTCCGAAAGCCCCGAAGGGTGCCGGCCGACCCGAGAAACGCCGCCTCATGGAGCGGAGTCGCGTCGGACGGGCCGAACCACCCGGCCGGATGGTCGAACACCGCGGGCCGTGATGGAGCCACCAATGCGTATCGATGGCCACGACCCGAATCCCGTCGCCCACGTCGGTCACCACCGGCCCCGGCATCGCCGATCTGGAACACCGACGAGCTCACCTCGCCCACCGCCGCCACCCAGCGCCTAACGACAGGCATACACCGTCACCGTGCCGGGGCCCTTGCCCCCCTCATCGCTGACGTACACCGACCCATCCGAGCCAAGGGCCAACCCCTCCGGCTGGAGGTGACGCCCGCCCAGCAACCCCGTGGCAAGCACCCGGCCCGAGCGGTCGACCGTTGCCACCGCGTGGTCGGCGGACGCCAGCATGACCCACTCGCCCGTCCGTGGATCAACTTCGATGGCGGACGGATGGAAGCCCTTGCCCGGCCGGCCCCGGCTGAGATCATGCACGGAGAATGTGATTCGG
>JANPEL010000498.1:0-4071 GCA_031431925.1 Gemmatimonadota bacterium
TGGCTCTGGCTGCTGGACCGCGACTCCGGAGTCGCCCGCCAGATTACCTCGGGGGCCGACGTCGATTCACGGCCGGCGTGGTCGCCCGACGGGCGCCAACTGGTCTTCATCCGGGACAACTCGAAGGAGACCGCGATTACCGCGCTCGACCTGGCCACCGGCGCCGAACGGGTGGTCGTCGACGAGGCGGCCCTCGATCTCGATCCGGCGTTCAGTCCCGACGGGAAGTCGGTCTACTGGAGTTCGGCCGTCGCCGGCGACCTCGACCTGTGGCGGATCGACCTCGCGACCGGAGCCAAGACCCGGCTCACCCAGACGGGCGACTTGGAGCTCGAACCCCAGCCGCTCCGTGACGGGAACCGGATCGTCTACCTGTCGAAAGGCGCCTGGGGAAATCGGGACGAGATCCGGGTCCGCCGCCTCGACACCGGGGACGAGCGAACGCTCGTCACCGGGGACATCCTGTCGATGCTCCGCTACTCGGTGGCCCCGGACGACCGGCACCTGGTCTACACGATGCCCAGCAGCGACGGCAACGGCTGGGAACTGAGATTGACGTCGGTCGGGCCAACCCCGGGCACGACGGTCCTCCTCGGTCGCAGTCACGGGATGCCCCTGGTCCCGCGGTGGTCGGCCGATGGCGCGTCGGTCTACTACAGCGAGGCCGATCGCGACCAGCGGATGCACCTCTACCGAGTCGATCGCCGGGGCGGCAGCCCCACCGAGGTGACGGTCGTTCGCTGGGACGCCGCCCGCCCGACCGGCCGCCTCCGGATCCGGACCCACCTGAGCGGCGGCACCGGCTCGACCGCAGCCCGCCTGACGGTACGCGACGGCCTCGGCCATCCGCTGGTGCCCGATCAGGGCCAAGTCCGGTTCGACGGCCAGAACGGCATCGCGTTCTTCTACTCGACCGGAACCATCGAACTCGTCGTCCCGGCTGGCGCCATCGACGTCGAAGCGGTCCAGGGCCTCACCACGCCGGTGGCGGCCGCGCGGACCACCGGCGCGGCCGGCGAGACCCAGGAGATCGACGTCGAGTTGGCCCCGGTGTGGAACGCCCGGGCGTCGGGGTGGTATGCCGGCGACCACCACTTCCATCTGAACTACGGCGGGCCCTATCGGCTGGCGCCGGCCGATCTCCTCCCGATGGCGGCCGGCGAAGGCATGGACGTGCTGACCCCGCTCATCGCGAACCTCCACACCCGGTTCGAGGAGCAGCCGATGTTCCAGTACCGGCGGCTCGACACCCTGCCGTTCGTGTACTGGGGCCAAGAGGTGCGCTCCCACTTCCTGGGCCACATCGGGCTGATCGGAATGCAGTCCCTCTTCTGGCCCTGGGTCTGGGGGCCCGGCTATGAGGTCTATGGCGACGACGACCGGCCCAACCGCACCGTGCTCGAATTCGCCCGGCGGCAGGGAGGGATGGCCACTTACATGCATCCGATCATGAGCCCGACCCCGTTCGCGAAGGAGGCGTTAGGCGGCATCCCGGCCGAACTGGTGGCGGACGCCGTGCTCGGCCAACTCGACGCCCTCGAGATCGCCTGCCTCTGGAGTGACGAGATCGGCTCGATGGAGATGTGGCACCGGGTCCTGAATCTCGGGATCCCGATGGTCCCCTCGGCCGGGACCGACGTGATGAACAACTACTACCGGACGATGGCCATCGGGACGACCCGGGTCTACGCCCATGTCGACGGGGACCCGACCTTCACCAGTTATCTCGCGGCGCTCAAGCGGGGGAACAGCTTCGTGACCAACGGACCGATGTTGGACTGGACCGTGGGCGGGCAGCGGGCCGGCGGGGTGGTCGACGCGGGCCGGCCGGTCCGGTGGCGGCTGGCGCTGCATACCGCCGTCCCGGTCGAGCGAGTCGAAGTGGTGGTCAACGGGACGGTGGTCTCTACCGCCCCGGGGCTCACCGAGCCCGGATCGAAGGACTACGAAGGGACCCTGACCTTGCCCAAAGGTGGCTGGGTGGCCGTCCGGGCCGTCGGGGGCGCCATCGGGCGGTGGCCCGCCATGGACAGCTACGCCTTTGCGCACACGGCGCCGGTCTGGATCGGCCGGGTCGGAAGTTATGAACCCGCGGCCAGGAAGCGGGCGGCGGCCGATTTGTTGGGCGCCCTCGGCGTGGCCGACTCCTCGCTGGTGGCTTCGTACCGTGAGACCCCGATCCCGGAGCTCAAGAGCCAGATGAAGGCGGCCCGCGAGCGACTGGAAGAGATCCTGGCCGGCAAGGAGTAGTCGGTATCGAGGACGGCGAGTGCCGGCGGCGGGGCGGAACGCCGGTCGGTTACTGGCGAACCCCCGCCGGATGGTATGATCGAGGGACCGAGGTTAGGTGGCCGATCGGGCCGCCGCGGGCCGCACATCGAGATCGGGAAAGCTCGCCGACACCTTCCTTCCGGTGCCCGGTGCCCGGCTGACGGCCTTCAACCTCGACGCCAACCTGTTTACCCGAATGCGCTGACCGGCGTCGCGAGGAGTCAGCCCTTCCGCCGGGTAAACACGATCGGTCCGACCGTCGGCTCGACCGGCGCCGAGATCGACCCGATGGATCCATCCACATCAGTATTGAACGTGATTCGCCATCGGAACCGGTTGTGCACCGGGTTCCCAGCCGGCGGGGCGAACCGGAACACATCATAGTGGAAGTGCGGCAGCGGGAATTCGTAGGCGCCGAACTTGAGGCGGAGTCCGTCGCCGTCCCGGCTCACCACCATGTCGCCGTAGGCCGGATGACTGTACCGCCCGACGTACGCCTCCAGCGGGTGGGACGGCGTCGTGTTCGGCACCCGGCTCGCCTCCTCGGCGGCCCGTTGGCTCTGGGTCATGGCCCGCATCCGGCGCCGGCGGTCGAGAAACCGAGCGTTCCAATTCGCGGGCGGGAGGCCGAGGAGCCGGTCGTAGATCAGCCACGGCAGGAAATCTCTGACAATGGTGCTGTACATATTGGTGAGCACAATCACGCCGAGCGAGTCGTTAGGCAGGAAGCTCAACTCGAGCGAGTAGCCGTCCCAGTTGCCGGGGTGATGGACCAGCTTGTGGCCCCGGTAGTTGGTGACCAGAAGGCCCATCCCGTAGGCCTCGTCCCCGAGTTCTGGGAATTCGCCGGCCAGCGTCGTCATCGGTTGCTGCATGGCCATCTGGGGAGTCTGGATGGCACGGGAGTCGGCCCGGGTGATGATCTCCCGGCCCTCGAAGGTTCCGCCCTGCATGTGCATGATGAGATAGCGGGTCAGGTCGTCGACGCTGGCGTGGACCCCGCCGGTCGGCGCGATCGCGTCGGTGCTCCGCCACGGGACCGGCATCAGGGTGTCGGCGTCGTGGATCGCGTAGGGGAGGGCGATGTTCGGCGATCGCTGGTACGCCTCGAGAGACGTCCCCGAGTTGGCCATCCGGAGCGGCGCGAATACGGACGCCTGGACCAGGTCCTCCCAACTGCTGCCGTTCACTTTGCCGGCTAGGTAGCCGGCCGTCGTGAACATCAGATTCTGGTACTGCCACCTGGTCCGAAAGTCCTTGTTCGGCTGGAGATACCGGAGCCGCTGGTAGAGGTCGTCCCGGCCATACGCGCCGATACCCCACATCAGATCGTGTCGCGCCAGCCCCGATCGGTGGGTGACCAGATCGCGAATCGTCATCCGCTCGGTCACCACCGGATCGTACATTCGGAAATCCGGGAGATAATCGCGGACCTGGCGGTCCCATTCGATCCTGCCCTGCTTGGCGAGCGTCGCCAGCGTGGTGACCGTGAACGACTTGCTGATCGAGGCGCTCGCGAATTTGGTGTCAGGGGTGACTGGAAGCCTGGCGGCCACGTCGCGGAGGCCGTACCCCGCCATGTGAATGACCTTACCCTTGGAGACAACCGCCACCGCCATGCCGGGAACGTTCCACTGGACCCGGATCGAGTCCATCAGCGCGTCGAACCCGCGGTCCCACCCCGGCTGCTGGGCAACGGACGGCCGAGCGAGCCCAAGGAGGATGGTGACGAGGGCCGCGCTGATGATGCCCGGGGTCTTGGTTTCGCGCTTCATGGTTGCCTCAATACTTGATCCGACG
>JANPEL010000499.1:0-7674 GCA_031431925.1 Gemmatimonadota bacterium
GGGGTCAACAGCAATCCGCAGTTCATCCCGACCGGCGACGGCCTGGTGTTCCTTCGCCAATCGGCCACTCAGCCGCCGGAGATCTTCCTGATTCGGTGGGACGGCAAACCGATCCGGCAGGTGACCCAAACGAACGCCCAAGCCCTCGCGGCCATCGACCAGAAGCCGGCGACCCCGTTCGGGTTCGTCGGAGCCAAGGGCGACAGCGTCTTCGGATTCTTGTTCCGGCCACCGGCCTTCGACTCGACCAAGAAATACCCGGTGGCCTACTTGATCCACGGGGGCCCCCAGGGCGCCTGGCTCGACACCTGGCACCTCCGGTGGAACTACAGCCTGTTCGCGGCCCGGGGCTATGTGGTGGCGGCCGTCAATTTTCATGGTTCCACCGGCTACGGCCAAGCGTTTACCAATAGCATCTCGAAGCACTGGGGTGATCTCCCGTACCAGGACCTGATGAAGGGGGTCGACCACCTCGCCTCCCTGCCCTACGTCGATGCCGACCGCATCGGCGCCGCGGGGGCGTCGTTCGGCGGCTACATGATCTATTGGCTGGCCGGCCACACCGACCGGTTCAAGGCCTTGATTGCCCACGACGGCATCTACAACACCGAGAGCATGGCGGGGACCACCGAGGAGCAGTGGTTCCCGATCTGGGAATTCGGCGGACCCCTCGCCGCACCCGAAGCCCGGACGATGCTCGCCCAATGGTCGCCGGCCAATTTCGTGGCCCAGTGGAAAACGCCGATGCTGGTCGTTCACGGCCAACAGGATTTCCGAGTCGACGTCTCCGAGGGGATGCAGGCGTTCACCGCCCTCCAACTCCAGCGGATTCCGTCCAGGTTCCTCTACTTCCCCGACGAGGGCCATTTTGTGCTCAAGCCCAGGAACCGCCGGCTCTGGTGGGGCGTGGTGCTCGACTGGCTCGATGAGTACCTCCGGCCCGGCGCCGCCAGGACCAGCCCGTGACCGACTCGTTACCTGTCCATCGGCGGTCCGGTCGACATTCCACCGCCATGGGAACGTCACTCACGGACGAGACCCCGGATCTTCGCCATCCGGGCCTCTACATCAATCGCGAACTTTCCTGGCTTGAATTCAACCGTCGGGTGCTCCACGAGGCGCTTGATTCCCGAACCCCGCTCCTCGAGCGGGTCAAGTTCTTGGCCATTTACTCCTCGAATCTCGACGAGTTCTTCCAAGTCCGGGTGGCGGGCCTCCGGAAACAAGTCGTGGCGCGGTACCACGAGCCGACCTCCGACGGGCTCACCGCCGAAGAACAACTTGCCGCCATCTCGGCGTCGGTGCGGGAGCTTCAGCGGCTTCACGACCGCTGTCTGACCCGGGTGGTCCTTCCGGCGCTCGCGGAGGCCGGCCCCGCGCTGATCACCGACTGGCATCACCTGACCGCGGCAGACCGAACCGCATTGGAACGGTACTTTACCGATCAGGTGTTTCCGGTCCTGACTCCGCTCGCCGTCGACCCGGCCCACCCATTTCCGTATATCTCCAACCTGAGCCTCTCGCTGGCGGTCGTCCTCCGGGGACCCGGTGGCGACGAACGGTTTGCGCGGGTCAAAGTGCCCAAGATCCTGCCCCGGTGGGTGCCGCTCCCTGGCACCCATCGATTCGTTCCACTCGAGCTCGTCATCGCGAGCCACCTCGATTCGCTCTTTCCCGGCATCGAGATCCTCGGCGCGTACCCCTTCCGGATCAGCCGGAACACCGACCTCGAAATCGACCCCGACGAGGCCGATGACCTGCTGTCCTTGATCCAGGAAGAGGTCCGGAACCGCCGGTTCGCCGAGGTGGTGCGCCTCGAAGTCCACACCTCGACGCCGGAGTCGCTCCGCCACCTCCTGCTGGCCGAAATCAACGCCGACCAGGACGGCATGGCGTTAGGCAACGACGATGTCTTTGAAGTGGCCGGATTGCTCGACGCCGGCGATCTGCTGTCACTCTCGGGGCTCGAGTTTCCCGACCTGAAGGACCCGCCCTTTACCCCGGTCACCCAGGCCCGGCTGGCGCCGGGGCGGAACCTCTTCGACGTGATTCGCGAAGGCGATGTGCTGGTGCACCACCCGTACGAAAGCTTTACGACCTCCGTCGAGCGCTTCCTCCAACTCGCCACCGAAGATCCCGACGTCCTCGCCATCAAGATGACGCTCTACCGTACCGGCGGGGATTCCCATATTGCCCGGATGCTCGCGACCGCCGCCGAGCGAGGCAAGCAGGTCGCGGTCCTGATCGAGCTCCAGGCCCGGTTCGACGAAGAGAACAACATCCGCTGGGCCCAGCGATTCGACGATGTCGGAGTCCATGTGAGTTATGGCGTCAGCGGGCTCAAGACCCACGCCAAGGTGATCCTCGTGGTCCGGCGGGAGGGCGGGGAGATCCGTCGATACGTCCACATCGGCACCGGGAATTACCAGCCCAAGACCGCCCGGATCTACACCGATTTCGGCCTCTTCAGCTCCGACCCGGCCCTCGGCGCCGATCTCTCCGACTTGTTCAACGTCCTGACCGGATTCGCCGCCCCGACCGGCTATCGCAAACTGCTCGTCGCACCCGCCGGCATGCTGCCAGAAATCCTCCGGTTGATCCGCCGCGAGGCCGAGCACGCGCGGGCCGGGCGGCCGGCCCGGATCCTCGCCAAGATGAACGCGATCACCCACCCGGACGTGATGGTGGCGCTCTATGAAGCGTCGGCAGCCGGCGTGGCCGTCGACCTGATCGTCCGCGGGATCTGTTGCCTCCGTCCCGGGGTCCCGGGCGTCAGCGACAACATCCGGGTCATCAGCATCGTCGGCCGGTTCCTCGAGCATTCCCGGGCCTGGTACTTCGCCAATGCCGGATCACCCGACGTGTACATCACCTCGGCCGACTGGATGCCTCGGAACCTCGACCGGCGGATCGAGTCCGCCGTGCCGTTGACCGACCTGGCCCACCGCGAAACCCTTCGGGAGTTGCTCGAACAAATGTGGCTGGATAACCGACAGGCGTGGGAGTTGTCGGCCGAGGGCACCTGGACGCAGCGGCACCCCGGCTCCGACCCCGAGGTCGCGACCCACCGGGTGCTGATCGACCGGTACCGCCCTGAGCCTCGGCGGGAGACGGCCGGGCCGGTCTAGTAGGCGAGCCCGGCCTGGTCGGCGAACTGCTTGAAGATTTCTTGCTGTTCGGGCGTGAGCTGTTCGGGCATGGTCACGGCGATCTCGACCAATTGATCACCCTTTCGGTCGCCTTTGACGACACCCATGCCCTTGATCCGGAACTTCTTCCCGGCCGGGGTCCCCGGCGGAATCGTCAACACGACTTTCTTCCCGTCGACCGTCCGGACTTTGATCTTGGTGCCTAACACCGCCTGGGCCAGGTTGACGGGCACTTCACATTCGAGATCGAGGCCGGACCGCGTGAAGAATCGATCCGGCTGCACGTCGAACGTCACCAGGAGGTCGCCGGCCTGACCGGTCCCGGCGGCCTCGCCCTGCCCTTTCACCCGGATCTTGGTCCCCGAATCGATCCCCGACGGCACCGTGATCGTCACGGTCTTCTCGGACCGGACCTCGCCGCCCCCAAGACAGGTCCCGCACTTCTGGGACGGAATCCTCCCCTGCCCCCGGCACTGCGGACAGGGCCGGTTGACCGCGAAGCCGCCCTGGCCGAACGAAATGGTCCCCCGGCCTTTGCACTCCGGGCATTGGGACACCGTGGCGCCCGGCGCGGCGCCGCTGCCCGCACACGCCGGGCAGGACCCGTTCATCGCGAGGGTCACGGGAATCTTGCCGCCGAGGACCGCGGTCCGAAATGGGATCTCGAGCGCCACCTCCAGCGGGTCGCCCCGGGGCTGCTGCTCCTTCTTGCCGCCCTTGCCGAAGATCGACGAGAAAAAGTCGCCCAGCCCCATCGAGCCGAAGTCGCCGAAGTCAAAGGTCTCGGTCGGGCCGCCGCCACTGGGCCGCGACGCCCCACCGGAACGCCCCGGTCCCCGGGCCCCAAGATCGAACGCGCCAAGCCGGCGCATCTGGTCATATTTCTTCCGCTTCTCGGGGTCCGACAGCACCCCGTGGGCCTCGGCGATCTGCTTGAACTGATCGGAGGCCTTCGGGTTGCCGGGGTTGGCATCGGGATGGTGCTGCTTGGCCAGTTTCCGGTACGCCTTTTTGATCTCGTCCGGCGTGGCGCCTTCGGTGACACCGAGTACTTGGTAAAAGTCCTTTGCCGCCACGTTAAGTGTGACCTTCGGCCGAATACACTTGCACTCGGGCCGGGCGGACCAGCGACCCCTTGAACCGGTAGCCGACCTGGAAGGTGGCCGCGACGATGTGGTCCTGGTCCGCGGAGGGGGGCATCGCCACCGCCACCGCTTCCGCCACCGCCGGATCGAATTTCTGCCCAACCGGGTCAAGCCGCTCCAGGCCCGCGCCCTCGAGTTCCTTCCGGAGTTTCTTGTCCACCATCTCGACGCCCTGGCGCACCACCGTGGTCGGGCCGCCGAGGTCCGACGCCGCCAAACGGTCGAGGTCATCGAGCACATCGAGGAGTTTGATCACGAAGCCGGCCTGGGCCCGATCGGCCAGTTCGATCCGCTCCTTGGCCACCCGCTTCCGGAAGTTGTCGAAGTCGGCCGCCAAGCGAAGGTAGCGATCGTTTGACTCGCTCAACTGATCGGCCAAGCGCTTGACCGCGCTCTCCGATGGCTCCGCCGGTGGCCCCGACGAGACCGTCCCGGTCAGTTCCATGTCGGGCAGGGCGTCGGTCAACTGAGCATCTTCTTCAAACGGACGTTCGTGGCTCACGTGGCATTACCCTGGTTGGTGTCTCCACCGGGAAACTTCTCAAGACCGGCCGCCCGGCGCCAGAGGCCGTGGAGCGCCGCCTGGCTGGCCCGGCCCCGAATGTCCTCCCGGGTTCCGGGAAACCCGACCCGCAGGGTCTCGACCTGGCCCCCGACCGAGAACCCAAACCAGACCGTCCCAACCGGCTTGGCCGCGGAACCTCCCCCCGGCCCCGCCACCCCGGTGACCGCCACCGCGAGGTCGGCCCCGGTGGCCCGCGCCACGCCGGCCGCCATGGCCCCCGCCACCGACTCGCTGACCGCGCCGTCCCGTTCCAGCAGGGCCGGGTCGACCCCGAGCAGGCCGGTCTTGACCCGGTTGTCGTAGGCGATCACCCCGCCGAGGAACCCGTCAGAACTCCCCGGAATAGCGGTAATCCGCTGGCCGATCAGGCCGCCGGTACACGACTCGGCCACGGCAACCGTCAGGCCCCGTTCGCGAAGCCGGCTGAGCAGCACGGCGGCAAGATCGTCGTCGCCCGTCCCATACCCGTGGTCCTTGACGATCGCTTGAATGGCCGTCGCCGCCTGGTCGAGCAGCGGCTTGGCCTCGCCGGGCGCCAGATCCCAAGCGGTGAGGCGGAGGTCGACACCCTCAAGGCCCGGCAAATACGCCAGGGTCAGCGCCCCGAGGGCATCTTCGACCGGGGCCAGTCGTTCCGCCAAACTCGACTCGGGAATCCCCGTGGTCCGAAGCACGAGAGAGGTGATGGCCCGGCCGCCGGACCGCGCGGCCAGTCTCGGGACTACTTCCTCAACCATCAACCCCTTCATCTCGGACGGGACCCCCGGCAACATCACCACTTCACCCGCTGCCCCGGTGAGCCAGAGCCCGGGCGCGGTCCCCCGCTGGTTCTGGAGCACCGTGGCGCCCCGAGGCACCTCGGCCTGGCACCGGTTGGTGGGCGAAATGGTCCGGCCGAAACTGGCCCACTTGGCCACCAGCCGGTCCCAAATCCAGTCCTGGAACTCGAGCGGGGTGCCAAACAACTCCGCCACCACCTTCTTGGTCATATCGTCCCGAGTCGGACCGAGCCCGCCGGTCGTAATCACGAACCGGGACCGGGCCAGGGCATCGCGGACGGCGTCCCGAATCTCTTCCGGGGTATCGCGCACCGACGTCCGGCGGGCGATCCGGACGCCGGCCTCGCTCAACCGCTGGCCCATGAAGGCGCTGTTGGTGTCGATGGTAAAGCCGAGGAGCAGCTCGGTTCCGATGGTGACGAGTTCAATGTCCATGGGGGCGCTCTGGCCTACTTGAGCAGTTGCCGGTACCGATAGAGATAGATCACGAACGAATACACGGTCAGCACGGTCGCGATCGCGAGGCTCACCGACACGAACCCGCCGTGGAACGTTTTCCAGAACTGCCAGAAGGCGCTCCGGTGGAGACCGAGCGGATGCCAGGCATCCCGAAACGCGAACCAGAGAATGGTCCCGCCGACGAAGATGTTCTGCATGACCGCCTTGAGCTTGCCGGGACCCTGCGCCGCGATCACCACGCCCCGCCGACTGGCCCACCAGCGAAACGCGGTCATCAAGAATTCGCGGCCCAACATCACCAGGCACACCCAGAGCGGAATACTCCGCCACACCGGGATCTCGTAGAGGTCGTGCCGGGTCTGGGCAATGACGTAGATCGGCACCACCGTCGCCAATAACAGCAGTTTGTCGGCGAGCGGATCGAGCGTCTTGCCCAGGTCGGTCACTTCATTCCGTGACCGGGCCAACCGGCCGTCGATGATATCGGTGATCGCGGCGATGAGAAACACCACGAAGAGGAGCAGCTTCGGCCAATATCCGGCCATGAAGGGCAAGTAGGCAATCACCGGTGTGATCGCGATCCGAGCCACCGTAATCAGGTTCGGAAGGTTCCACATCGGCCGGGGCACCTCGGACTATCCAAGCGTCTTCAGTACGAGCTTGCTGATCGAGCGGAGGGTGTCGAACACCCCGTCGCCCTTGACCGCCACGGCCTCGAAATACGGGGCGCGCTCGATCCACGACCCGTCGATTTGGTCGATCAGGAGGTCGCCGGGCCGGTCGGGATTGGTGAGCGGTTTTTGTTTCGCGGCGTCCTCAACCGGCCAGCCCGGATTCAGATTTTCCTGCAATTCGTCGAGCGGAGCCGCATTGGGGAGGTCCCGCTTATTGTACTGAATCGCGAACGGAATCTTGGTCAAGTCATACCCGTGCTGCAGCAAGTTGTCGTAGAGATTCTGCATTGACTCGACATTGGCTTCCATCCGCTCGATCTGGCTGTCGGCCACGAAGACGACCCCGTCGACCCCCTTCAAGATCAGCTTCCGCGAGGCGTTGTAGTACACCTGGCCCGGCACCGTGTAGAGATGGAACCGGGTCTTGAACCCCCGGATCGTCCCGAGGTCGACCGGGAGGAAGTCGAAAAACAGGGTCCGCTCCGTTTCCGTCGCCAGGGAAATCATTTTCCCCTTCGACGAAGGCGAGACCTTCTCATAGATGTATTCCAGGTTGGTCGTCTTCCCGCCGAGACCAGGCCCGTAGTACACCAGCTTGCAGTTGATTTCCCGCGACGCATAGTTAATGAGCGACATCGCCAGCCTTACGACCCGAAGAGTTTGTCGATCTCGTCTTCCGCTTCACCCAGGAATGCGGCCTCGACCTTGGGAGGATCTTGATCGCGGCGTTCGAACATATCCGTGAACAACGTCGTCAAGCGTCCGACCACGGAACGGACCCGCAACTTCACCAGCCCGAGCGTCGTCCGATTGTCGAACAGCACCACCAAAATGACCCGCCGGGCCACGTCGGCCAGATAAAGCGACTCTTTCTCACCCTGATGGAACAACGCCCCGAACTCC
>JANPEL010000500.1:0-1552 GCA_031431925.1 Gemmatimonadota bacterium
CCAATTCTCCTCAACCTGGATGAGGAGAGGCCCGCCGCTGTCACCACTTCCCGATCCGCCCTCAAGGGGCAGGGCTTCCGACGGCTTGTCGAACACGTAGCAGAACCAGCGGCCATGAGCGCTCGTGACATTGTTATACGCACGGCGAAGCGCAGTGCGGTGGGAGTCGGTGAGGACGTACCCAGTGACTCCGGTACCCGTAGCGCCTTTTACAAAGATCTAGATGATCTGACCGAACTCGTCATCGCGTTGGTAGATCGCGACGGGAGCAACGTCAGTAACCGGGTGGGCCAATTTGAGAAGGGCGATGTCATCCGAGGAGGCGAGCAGCGCGCTGAACAGCGTCCAATCCCAGGTGGCCAACGCGTGGTCAAGTAGCTCTTGGGGCGGCTTGGTGTATCCGGGGTGTACCACGAGGTGCTCGACATCCCGAGATGTCCCATTGAGCACGATGTGCTTGATCTCTGATTGCCACATGATTGCGTGGGCGGCAGTAATCACCCACTGGGGAGAAATCAGTACGCCATGCCCCTCGCCAGGCATGTCAACGAGAGCAGGAAAATCAGACGCCGGAACTCGATATTCTGAGTCATCAACGTCATCTCGAATGACGATCGCGCTAGCACTGGAGGACCCGACAAGCAGTGCGAGCCACAAGAGTCGAGCCATATGCGATTCCTTCAGGGTGCCTTCAAGGGGGCTGACGATTGTTCTTCAGCGGCGGGCGCCGCACGGAACAACGCGGCCGGCTCACTTCAGGGTCGCACGAATCCGGGCGATCACCTCGGCGGCGGGCCGTCCGTCAGACGGATTGCGCTCCAGGTCGGCCAAACGCCGGTCGAACTCCGCCTGCAACTCAGGCCAGATCGGCATCTGTTCATTCTCGAGGCTGTCCCAGATCTCCCCAATGAGGTCGAGCCGCTCCTCGGGGGACAACTTCTTGTAGTCGAAGGGTGGCTGAGTCATGCAACAATGTTGGCGAGGACCGTCAAACGGCGCAATCCTGGGGCCCAGACGGCGACATGTGACGGAGGACCGCGGTGCGGGCTAACGATTGTGCTTCACCGGCGGGCGCCGCAGGGAACTGAGCGGCCGCGTTAGCTGTCAAACGGCGTCGAGATGCTCGCTCAGGAACTGTCGGGGTTTCATCACCGCAATGCCACGCCAGCCCGAGACGGCGAGGAGGTGGTGATCCCCAGACACGATCACCGGGGTCGCAGCGGCGCCGATACGATCAGGGCATGCGTCGCGACCAGGGCGACGATACCGTCGCAGTGGCTGGCCAGGCCGGGATAGCGACGGCCCAACTCCTCGCCGACTCGCTGGTACTCCTCGAGAATGGACGGCGACAAGACGAGCTCGAACTGGCGGGCCGCCCAAGCGGATAGGGTCCGGCTTGGCACCCCGCCGAAGTAAATGCCCGACACGAGAACATTCGTATCGAGCACGGCTCTCATGGCGCGCGGCGAACCTTCCGGACGGCCTTTCGGACATCGGCCGGGCGGAGGCCGGCGCGCTTCCCAGCCCGCCGAGCGGCGGCGGCCAGCGCCTC